>JAZGFE010000306.1:0-22722 GCA_036479215.1 Nannocystaceae bacterium
TCAGGTGGGGCGGCTGTATCGGGGGGAGCGTCTGTATCGGGGGGAGCGTCTGTATCGGGGGGGGCGTCGGTATCGGGGGGAGCGTCCGTACCGGGTCGCGGCTGCGAGTGGGTGTCACGGGGGGCGTCGGGGAGAGCGTCCTCTCCGAGGCGCTGGAGTTCCGCTTGCACCCGTTGCTCGTTCGCCAGGTGGGCATAGTGACCAGTTTGGGCGGATAGCTCGACATGTGTGCCCGACTGTACGACGCGTCCGCCTTCGAGGACGATGACCTGATCGCAGCGCGCCGCGGCGGCGACTCGGTTGGTGATCAGGATGACACCGCGCTGCCCTCGTTGCCGGTCGATGGCGTCGAGAATCGCCGCCTCCGTCGCGGCATCCACCGCGCTGAGAGGATCGTCGAGTACAAGGAGCGACGGTACGGAGACGAGCGAGCGGGCCAGGGCAACGCGCTGTTTTTGCCCTCCCGACAGTTGCACGCCACGTTCTCCCACAACGGTGTCGAAGGCATCGGGCAGGCCGGCTATCTCGTCGTGTATTTGCGCTTCGCGGGCGGCCTCGATGATGCGTGCATCCGCGACGTCTGCCCCGTGTTCGAGAGCGTAGGCGATATTGCGAGCGATCGTAGTAGAGAATAGGAACGCTGTCTGTTGTGCGTACCCGATGCTACCCCGCACCATGCCCAGCGGCAGGTCGCAAACGTCGATACCGTCGATAAAGACGCTGCCGCGGGGCGTTGGGAGCAGGCGCGCGAAAAGCATAGCGAGTGTCGATTTTCCACTCCCGATGCGCCCGACGATCGCCAACGACCGGCCGGGATCGAGCGATAGACTCACTTTCGACAGCACACGCGCCTCACCGTAGCTGAAGCTGAGGTCGCGCACTTCGAGGCGGCCAGATGGTGCGCGTTCAGGGCGGAGTTGACCATCCACGATTTCGGGCTTGGTGGCGAAGATCTCGGCAAGTCGAGAATACGCGGCGCGTCCACGCTGAACGATGGAGATGACGAAGCCGATGCTGATCAACGGCCAGATCATGCGAGTCAGTGCATGGGAGAACGCCAAGAACCCACCCGGGGAAAGCTCGTCTTCCATGATGAGGCGGCCTGCGTACCAGAATACGGCGATGCTGCCGATCATGATGACGACGGCCATGACGGGGAACATGCCTCCGCGGAGCCGAGCGAGCCGCAGGCTGTGGTCGAGATACTCGTCGTTCACGCGATCGAAGGCTTGGAGCTCGGCACGTTCCAGCGCGAATGAACGGATGACGCGTACACCCGAGATACTCGACTGCACCCGCTCGCTCAACTTCCCGATCGCCGCCTGGTTGGCTCGGGTATAGCGGTAGACCAGTCGGCCGAACACTGCACCCACGATGATGATCAGAGGGAAGGTGCACAGGGATACGAGGGTGAGAGACGGGGAGTATTCGAGCATCACCGCGAGCGCGCTCGACAATCCGAATACGATGTTGATGCAGCTGAGCACACCAAATCCCAAGAGCAAGCGGACCTGCGTGAGATCGTTGGTCGAACGACTCATGATCTCTCCCGCACTCATCTTCCCGAAAAAACCTGGACCCATGCGATGTAGATGGTGCAAAAGCGCCCGGCGTAGGTCGTACTCCACCATGCGACCGCCGTTGAAGATGGCGATGCGCGAGAGCACGCGCAGGAAGAATGCTCCTATGGCGAGGAACACGAGCCAACGGCCGATCTCGAGAGCGACGGGCATGCGACCGCCGAAAGCCGCATCAACGGCCCCCTTCAGCTCGATGTCGAAGCGATACTGCGCAAACTGGTAGGACGCGAGCAAGAGCGTGCCGGCGGCGTAGCGGGGAGACTGCCGGCGGAAATGCGACAGAAGGTCGGTAGGTGTCTGACCTGTGTCGACGCGAGTTCCAGGGTCCATAGCGGCCGCAATCGTCGTGGCTGTAGATTGGTTTTGTGGTTAGCCCGCGAAGAGGTGGGCCTTGCCTTGGTGGCAGCCTTCGCACGAGAGCTCTTGGCCGTTGCTGAGCTTGATCTTGTCGACGAGCTCGACTTTCATCCAACTAGCGATCCGCTGTTTGCGTGTGGGTTTTGAGAAGTCCTTCGTGTCATGACAGTAGTCGCAGTCGACCCCCAACGCCTTGGACATGGCCTGCATGCGTCGTTTTAGCGCTTGTTTGTCGCCTTTGACGTCGGCCGTCAACACACCGCGCAGGTCGGGACGGTCGTTTTCATCCGCGGGGAAGAGGTGAGCCTTTCCCTGATGGCAGTCGTTGCATGTCACGGTCTGCCCGGTTTGTCGGTTGACGAAATTGGAGAAATTTTGTGCCATCCACACGCCGATGCGGGCGTGATGCCGACCCCGATCCGAGTCTTCGTGACAAAAACTGCAGTTCTCACCGAGTGCGCGCGCGATGTCTTTCATGAAGGTCTTGGTGTTCTTCTCGGTGCGGGGCTCGGGGACGAGGGCCAGTAGCGCGGCACCGTCCACATGTGGCCTCGGTGGGTTGAGCCCGCCGTTGTCGCCGTTGCTCGCGCTTTTTGTGTCGAGCGGCACGGCGTTCGCGGAGTCGGTTTGTGTGGGGGCGGCGGTGGCAGGCGCCTTGGCCCGACACGATAGACCGACTACGGTGACGACGACGAGCAGCGCGAAGGGGAGGAAGCGTGGGTGGGCGAAGCGCATGAGCATGCGGCGATCTCTTGGTGCGACGGAGCGTGGGCCGAGGGCTAGGGCCGCGGTGCCGCTTCGCTGAGTGTGTCGATGAGTTTGTGGGGGAGTCGAGTCGGGAGTTGCGTATCGAGCAAGATGCACGCGTGGCGCGTCTCCGCGTGGGCGATGAGGATTCGCTCATCCGTACCGGGACGATCGCCGGTTTCGATGGTCATCTCGTACCCGAAGTGGAGGCGGGCCGGACTGAGTCGGCTGACCCCAACCCATACGGTCACCTGGTCGTCGTAGACGCTGGGTTGTAGGTAGGAGATGGACGCATCGGAGACCGGTAAGCCAAGTCCTTGCGTCTCCATTTCTGCGTAGATCAGCCCGCGTTGGCGCATGAACTCGACCCGTGCCTGCTCAAGGTAGCGTGCGTAGTTACCGTGGTACATCACGCGCATCGCGTCCGTGTCGGCGTACAAGACCCTAAATCGCGTGGCGCGATGGAGTGTAGTCGGGTCGGGCGGGAGGACGAGACGTTTCATGGCATGGCCGGCGCCGGGAGGATGGGGATGCGGTGGGTTGGGGCCGTTTCTACATCGAAGCTGTCGATCTCGCTCAGGGCTGCCCTCAGATTCGCGTCGGCCACCCGATCTGTGATGATGACCATCGCGGCCTGCTCGCGTTGCCCCGGCGTGTCCTGGTGCATACGATCGATGCCAACGCCATGTTGGCCGAGGCTCGCCGCGATGCGCCCCAGCACGCCGGGGACGTTGGGCACGTGGAAGCAGAGATAGTTCTTGCGCGCGAGCGTGTCCAGCGTGCTCGGGACCGCCACCTCCACCTCGTGAAAAGCTTCTGGCAAGGTGTATTCGCTCACGAAACCGAGGATGTCGCCGCAGATTTCGATGATATCGGAAACCACGGCAGTGCCAGTGGGCATCATACCTGCACCGGGCCCATAGTACATGCTTGTACCAAGCCCCCGCGACTGCACGAGCACGGCGTTATACGCCGCGTGTACACCGGCGAAGATGTGGTGTTTGGGGACGAGGGTGGGCGCCACGTGGAGGGTGGGCGCCGCGTCGCCGGCCCATTGGGCCTGCGCGAGGCTCTTGATGACGCAGTCCATCTTCCCAGCGGCCTGGATATCAAACGCGCGGATGTTGGCAATGCCGGTGGTGGGGATCTTGTTCGGGTCTACTCGGATGCCGAAACTGAGCAGTGTCAAGATAGCGAGCTTGTGGGCCGCATCTTTGCCCTCCACATCCAGTGTCGGATCGGCCTCGGCGTAGCCCGCATCCTGGGCTTGGCGCAGCGCGGTCTCGTAGGATGCGCCGCGGGTCGTCATGGTGTCGAGAACGAAGTTGGATGTGCCGTTGAGGATGCCCGTGATCGCGTGGATCTGGTCGCTGGCCAGCCCTTGCCGGAGGGCGCGGAGGATGGGGATTCCGCCGGCGACCGATCCCTCGAACAACACCGAGAGACCCTGGCGCGACGCCTCCATGAAGATGTCGGCACCGTGCTCCGCGATCAGGGCCTTGTTGGCGGTGACGACGTGTTTGCCTGCGCGTAGAGCCGCGAGCACGTACTCGCGGGCCGTTTCGACGCCACCGATGAGTTCGACGACCACACGGATATCGGGATCGTTGAGGATATCGCTGGCATCCGTTGTCAATAGGTCGGGTGGCACCTCGACTTCGCGGGTTTTACTCGGGTCGCGTACGAGTATTTTCTTGATCGCAACGCCGCCTCGGAGGCGTCGCCCGATACTCTCTCGATTCTCTCGGAGGATCCGCAAGGTGCCCGCACCGACGTTGCCCAGTCCCATCAGGCCGATGTAGATATTGCGCACGGCCGCGCAGCATACGTGAAAAACGCTGGCCCGGAACCCGGCGTGCGCAAGCGGGAGTCTACGGTGATCGCCACTTTCGCGTTTTGGCGCCGGAAGTGCCCCACCCGCGCACGTGCGGGTACGCGAGCGTGCGCGCGCTGGCCGGACACGCTACTCTCGGGCCGTGAGCCGAGCCCGAGTCGTCGGTCGCAGAGGTCGACGTTCCCGCGCCAAAGTTCGGGTTCGCACCCGCCACCGCAGCAACATGAGCAGAAGCAAGCCGCCGTCGATTGTGGTGCACACGATTGTGGTGCACACGTTACGCTGGAGGACGTGTGCTGCGGAAGCTTGCGGTGACGACCAGTGCGGGCCATGTAAGCAGCGAGTCGATTCCTGATGTTTGCGAAGTTGTCGTCTGTCGTCTTCGGTGCGTGGGTGGTGGCGGCCTTCGGGCGAGCCGTGCCCCCAGCCGCGGACGCCTCGACGTCGTCGCCCGACGCGGAGCAGCGGGCTGCCGTCGGGGTGCCTGGGGGCCCTCGGACAGGGCCGAAGACAGGACCAGAGACGGGGCCGAAGACGGGAGTCGTCGTTCGCCCCGACGCCCCAACAAACGCGCAGCTGGTGCCACCAACAAAGACGCGACCCGTAGCGGCCGCTGGGGTGCCGGTGGCGATGGACCTGGTGTTGCCGTGCGGTTTGCGGCTTGTGGTCGCGCAGGATCGTAGCTTGGCGGTTGCGGCAATCGTGCTCGCCATTGACGCGGGCACGCGCGACGACCCATCCGGCTACCCGGGTCTGGTCCAGACCCTCGCCTATCACCTGTTGGCGGGGAACAGGGAGCTGCGTCCCGGCGCTACGTTGGGAGCCGTGCACGACCACGGAGGCTGGGCGGGCATGGCCATTGGCGCTGCGCAGGTACGGTACGAAAGCTTGGTCCCCCTCTCCCAGCTTGAGCGGGTGCTGTGGGCCGAGTCCCAAAGATTACAGGCACCGAACGTCAACGCGAACCTCTGGCTCAAATCGATCAACTACGCGAAACGAGATCAAGGGCGTAAGCCGGCCCTCGCGCGTGAGATTTGGGCGGGGGTGTGGCAAGACGAAGGGCTCGTGCACGAGGGCCGTCGGATCGGCGCCCAGCGAGGCCAGAAGCTGGCCAGCATGGTCGACCTCCAGATCTCCGGGCACCTGTCGCGTCTGTTTCGCTACGACCGCTCCACACTTGTGGTGGTTGCACCCCAAACACCTGCGGAGCTCGTCGCCAAGATCCGGCCCTTGTTCGCCGACTTGCCGGCGGTGAAACGGCTACTTCGAGGTCGGCCTGGGCTGCCCGTGACACAGCAGACCCGCGAGATGGAACTGCCCGGGGCCAAGGGCCACACCTTCGTCTGGACCGTTTCCGCGGCACCGGGCGCGGCGGCGTGGGCGAAGGTGTGGTGCGACGCGTTGAATCGGCAGAAGCGTCGCCGCGGGGACGCGAAGGGCATCCGCCTCCGTTGCGTTGTCGGGGTCGATCCTCGGCGTGGAGTGCTGATTGTGAGAGCGAGCGGACCTGGGGATCCGGCCGTCATCGTAGGGGAGCGCATCGTTCGGCTCACCAGTGGCCGCGACCGGAAGCTCTTGGAGAGGCGGCGGAAACGACGATCACGACGTCTCAGCCGCAAACTGAGTATGCCCCTGGAGATGGCGACCCACCTGGCGCAGGTCGAGCCTGTGTGGGATCCGGTGCTCGACGGTGTGGGTGCAGAGGAAGGCAGCGTTGCCCAACACCGCGGCGAGGTGACCTTGTCGGCTCTCACGGGCGAGATGCTGCTGCAGTCCCTTGAGACCTCACTGAAACTCGCCCCCGAGCTTCTCGACCTACGATCCGCCGTGCGTCTGATAGCCCCCGCGAATGCGAAGAAGTCCCCATGATGCGCGCCCCTTGCCACTTGCGGGGTCTCTGCGCCGGTTTGATCGTGTTGTGGGCCCTGGGCTCAGGGGGGGGGTGTAAGCGCCGCGCCACCCTTGCACCGGTGGTCTTCGAGGCCGACGACTCCGAAACTGCGGTCTTGGAGGGCGTGGACGCACCGCTGTGGCCACCGCCGGGTCGGGCCGCACTCGAAAACGGGGCGTTAGTCTATTGGTACCACGAGGCCGAGGCCCAGGGTTTTCATCTGCGTCTATGTTTCCCGACTGGGGGTCCCGATGGCCGCGCCGCGGCGGCCGACGTGCTGGTGGTCGCGCGGCTATTCGAGTCTGACCTGCGGCGAGAGCTCAAGCGTTACGACACGCGTGTCGCCGTGGAGTTCGCACCCGGTCGCTTCGAAGTTGTGCTCGCTGGCCCATCGGCATCCTTGGCGTCAGTCGTGAAACGGCTCGCGCGGACGTTGTCGGATACGACATCAGAGCGCGCGCTAGCCCGTGCTCAAGGACGTGCTGTGGCCCAGTATCACCCGCCAGATCACGCCGAATGGGCCATGGTGGACCTGACAGCGCGATTGTTGGATCTTCCCGTGTCGTCGCAGGTTGCCGACAAGAGAGAACTGGCTGAGGCGGATCTAGGTCACCTCGAAGACGCGCGGCGCCGACTCACCGACCCGCGCTCCGCAGTGGTGGTGTTGCACACGGCGCTCAATCCGAGCCAAGGTGGGGCGTTGCTGGGAATGCTGGGCTCCCATTGGTCGTCTCGCAGTTGGGGGGGGGGTACGGGCGAACTGCATGCGGTCACGCGCTTGTTGGGGTACGGCGAAACGGTCGCGCTGCGGGGAGGAGACCGTTTGCTGGGTACGCCGGCTGCTCCTCTCTGGATTGTACCCAGTTCGGGTTCGACAATGGCCTCGCCCGCTACGCTGGTATTGGGCCGGCTGATTCCCACACCCACTGCCGTGGAACGGGGCATGGCACGCCTGGCGCAACGCGTCATTCAAGAGGAGCTCGATGCGCGTCTGGTCATATCGGGACCTGTGAGCCTATTTGTCGTGCGGGTCCCGCTCTCTCGACGGGATGCCCGTAAGAGTGTGCAACGGGTGGTGGATCAACTTGCGAAGCTTGTGGAGGCCGAGCACCCGCGATGGCGCCTGGAGGAGGCCGCCCGGTTATGGCTAGGCGCTCGGATGGTGGAGGCGAGTCTTGGGGGCGAGGATTGGACCGCGCTTTGGAGCGAGTCGGTGGGTCTGTCGAACTCGGACGACGAGATTCCCCGTGCGTTGGCGGAGGAGGCACGGCTGATGCTCGACACTTCCCCAGAGAGCTTGGGGGTGTGGATGAAAGCCTGGCTACACCCCCACGAGGGGGAGGCCGGCTGGACCTGGTCGGTGTCGGGAGCCGACGAGGACGCGCGCCAAGCTCTGCGCGTCCTGACCCCCCTGCGAGACGGCGAGGTTCGACCTTAGGCGGAGCTGGCGCGGGAACCTAGACATGTTTTTTTTGCGTGATCCGTTCGTCGCGTGGCGAACTTTGAGCGTTGGACGCAGTTGTGTTCTCATGGGGGCATGAGCGATAGCTACGATTTGATTGTGGTTGGTGGCGGTCCGGCCGGGGCAACTGTGGGCACGCTAGTGGCGAAAAAGGGCGGTCGTGTGTTGTTGCTGGAGAAAGAAAAATTTCCACGGTATCAGATTGGCGAATCGTTGCTGCCCAGCACGACGCAGGTGATCTGCGCTTTGTTGGGCGTGCACAAGGAGGTCCACGATGCCGGCTTTGTGACCAAGCGGGGGGGGACTTTCAAGTGGGGGCACCAAGAGGAGCCCTGGACCTTCCATTTCGCCGACTCCAGTGTGACTGAGACCTTGGGTTTTGTGGAGGCGCTGCAAGTGGAGCGGTCGCGTTTCGATGAAATATTGCTTCGAAACGCCGAGCGAAAGGGCGTGGAGGTTCGTGAGCGCTGCGCGGTGAAGGAGGTGACCAAAGAGGAGGATCGGGTTTGCGGCCTGGCCTGGCGCGACGCCGAGGGTGAAGAACACCGGGCGCAGTCGCGTTTTGTCGTCGACGCCTCCGGCAACCTCAGCTCCATCCACACCGCTGTGGGCAAGCGTGAGTACTCGGAATTCTTCAAGAACGCGGCGCTGTTTTGTTACTACGAAAATGGCAGGCGCCTTCCCGAACCCAACAGCGGGAATGTCTTTACTGTGGCCTTCGAGGATGGGTGGTTTTGGTACATCCCTCTCAGCGACACGCTCACAAGTGTGGGGGCTGTGGTGCACAAGGATGTGGCCAAGGGCTTCCTCAATCAAGAGGGGGCGATGGACCAGCTCTTAGATAAGTGCCCGCGGGTGAAAGCGTTGCTCGAAGGCGCGACTCGCGTGACCTCGGGGCCCTACGGGAAGTTCCGGATCCGCAAGGACTACGCGTACTGCAACGAGCGGCTTTGGGTGCCGGGTATGATGTTGGTAGGAGACGCCGCGTGTTTCATCGATCCGGTGTTCTCCACCGGCGTGCACTCGGCGACCTATGCCGGCCTTCTGGCGGCTCGAAGCATCAATACGTTGCTTGCGGGGGAACTCGACGAAAAGACCTGCTACGATGCTTTTCAACGCCGCTATCTGGCGGAGTATCGTGCCCAGTACAAATTTTTGCTGGGCTTCTATGACATGAACGCGAGCCTGGACGACTACTTTTGGAAGGCGCGAAGCGTGTTGGGTACGCAAGAACGCACCAATGATGCGTTCGTGAGGATCGTGGCGGGGGCGGCCACAGCTGCGGATGATTTCTTCCAGACGCTCATCGGCGCCGGCGAAGCACTCACCGCTCGCGTCGATCGGAGCATGGGTGTGCAGCGAGAACTGGAGCGCACACCAGCGGCATTCGAGATCGAGCGTACCGAGGGGGCCGCGGTAGACCTCGTGCCGCCGAGATTGCTCTCCAATCCCTCGCAGATGAGGGGGACCGCGATTCCGGGCGCAATCGTGCCCACCGACGATGGCCTTAAGTGGCGAAGGGTCGAGGAAAAAGTGGCGCTGCGTCCCGAGGAGATGCTCCGAGTGACCGTGAAACCCACCTGGGATATGCGTGATGGGGCCGAGGGTCCTGAGCTGTACATCTTGTTCGGGACCGTCGAATTGTGCTTCGAGGATCGCAACCTGGTCGCTTTCGGGAAAACGCTCGTGCGCCGTGAGACGTTTAGGGCGGGTGATACGCGTCGGTGGGCGGCGTATGGCGAATTCCGCTGGGAGGATATCCGCGAGATTTTGGATCAGCTGTTGGCGGAGGGGGTGTTGCGGCGTATCTCGCCCCAGAGCGCGTAGGCTAGGGCGTGCTATTTGCCGGCGGGTCGTCGTCGCGCGCTTGGCTCCGCCGGGTCTCCGACGTGCTCGGCGGGTCGGACTTGGCTCGGTGGGCGGCGATGCGCTCGCTTTCCTTCGCGTAGTTGAGGTCGCTGGGCAGGGCCCGGCGACCCCACACAAGCCACGCACCTGCTCCGGTGATGGCCAACGTGGCCCACTGGGCGGCCGTGAGCCCCACATAGCGAGGATCGGGGTTCGACACCCGTCCGCTCACCACTTCTTCACGCATGAAGTCGAGCAGCATGCGTGCGGGCCCGTAGACGAGGGCGACGAGCCCCGTGAGTCGGCCCGGGTGAGCGTTGCGCCAGTCGAAGACGAAGAACGCGAAGAGGGCCAGCCACACGGTCAACACAAACTCGTAGAGCCCGAGATCGTAGCGAAAGACGCCGTCTGTGCCGCTGCAGCAGGCCGACAGCCAGCCGCCGCCATCGGGGCATTTGCAAGGCCATGGCCCGACCGCGAGCCAGGTCCCCTCGGGCACGATTTGTCCCGGATGATCGTGCACCAAGGCACAGCCCGCGCGACCGAAGGACCAGCCGAGCAGCAGCCCCATGATGATCATGTCGCCGTAGATGAGCACGGGCTCGTTGTTCTTGCGCCGCAGAAACCAGATCATGGCCAGGAACGCACCTAGAAAGCCACCCACACTGGACAAGCCGTTGAGGATGTACAGCAGCACCCAGGGGTCCTCGCGAATTCGCTCGGGGAAGTAGAACACCACCGACACCCAGTGGGCCATGACGAACGCGGCCACAAGCGCCCAAAACAGCAGATCGCGGGCCATCCAGTCGTTGACGTCGCGGACTTTGGCGTAGTGGATGCACCATCGCCAACCCAAGAGCACGCCGAGCCCGACCAGAATGCCGAAAGGTTCGAGGGACAGGTCGCCTAGGAGCGGGAGATCCTCGAGCTTGTACCGCGGCGGGTCGAGGTAGGGGATCAGGGCGGCGGCCATGCGCGCTAGGCTTTCGGTTCGGGCTTTGGCTCGGGCTTTGGCTCGGGCTTCGAGTCCGTGTTCGCGTTCGGTTTCGGTTTCCCGTCCGGTTTCGTTTCCGTTTCCGCGCCAGCGCTATCCACCGTGGCGGCTTGGTTCTTGGCGTGGATCCCATCTGCCGCATCGGACTCGGCCGCCTTCTCCCCGGCGATGCGTTCACTGTCTTTCGCGTACGAAAGATCTCGTTCCCTCGGCTTGCGCAGGAGGATCAGATAGATGCCGATACAGAAGAAGAACACGCAGAAATACTGCGCGGTGGTGAGGCTTGCATAGCGTGGATCCGGGCTGTGGACGCCGTAGCTTCGGACGTCCTCTCGCAGGAAGTCGAGGAGAAAGCGCGTCGGCGCGTACACCAGCAAGACGAGGCCCGTCAGTCGTCCCGGCTGGGCCGTGCGCCAGGGGAAGATGAAGTAGACGAAAGCGGTGAGCCCCAAGGTGATCACCCACTCGATCAGCCCGAGGTCGTAGCGCCACAGCTGCTGGCTTGGACCGCAGCACGAAGCGCTTTCAGAGCCGCCGGGGCAGGGGCAGCCCCATGGTCCCACGGCGAAGAGCGTATCGGGGGGGACGATCTGTCCCGGGTGGTCATGTACGAGGCTGCAGCCGAGTCGCCCGAAGCACCAACCGAGGAGGAAGCCGAAGGTGAGCATGTCCGAGAACACGAGGACCGGTTGCTTGCGCCGGAATAGAAAGTAGCGCGCACCCAGCAGCGCTCCGAAAATACCGCCTACGCTCGACAGGCCCGCCCAGATATAGAGAAGCACCCACGGGTCTTGCTTGATCTGGTGGGGGAAGTAGAAAACGATGGAGACCCAGTGCGCGACGACGAACCCTGTGATACCCGTCCACCACATCAGGTCGACCGCCGTGAGCTCGTCGATGTCTTTGACTTTGGCGTACGCAAGGCAGCGCTTCGTACCCAAGAGCACGCCGATCGCTACGAGCGTGCCGAAGATGGTGATCGTCTTATCCCCGATCAGCGGCAGGTCATGGAAGCGGTATTCGGGTCGTGTGATGTACGGGATCAGGGCGTCCAGCATCGGCGCTCGCACCTTAACGTAGGGTGTGGGTGGGAGCTAGATCGTGCAGCGTGCTACGCGTGAATCGGACTGAGGCGTCTTGCGCGCGTACGGAGTCGACGCCACGAGGGGTGGCGCGTTCCGCGCGATATGTGATGCAGCCCTTTCGGGATGACAGGTTCCCGCTGCCGGGGACGCTGGGCTTGCGCACCAGTAGGGCGCGTCTGGGCCGTTCTTGCGTCGGGCGCAGCCCGCCCGTCGGTACGAGCTCGGTCCGATGAGCGTGGGTGTTGGGAGCGATGTTGCGGCTCAGTTGTCGGGGGGATGTTGCGCAGGACCGAAGCGCAGGGCCGATGGGGCTGCGGCGCGGGTTCACATTGGTCGTGTCGGGAATCGGGGTAGGGCTCAAGCCGGACCATTATAGAGGCGATGGTATGGAGGTGGAACAGTGTGCATCCGGCCTCCCAGCGAGGCGACGCCAGCGCGGCGCCACCATGGTGAGCGTGATGCTGCTGACGGCGTCGATGCTCACGGTCGCCGTCCTGACCGTCCGCTCCTCGACACGACAGTTGGTCGCGTCGAGTGCAGTTGTATCGCGCGAGCGCGCACTGATGGTGGCGCAAGCCGGCGTCGACCTGGCGACCGGCCGCATACGCGCCGTGTTGCGAGCAGACGCGACTGTGCTCGATACGCTCCTCTCGGGGAACAGCGATAACGTCCAGCAGAGCGCGAGTGCGTGCGATGATGCGACTCTCGATTGCATTCCGGGCGAGGCTGGCACACCAGCTACGGGCCAGCGCAACGAAATCCTGACGGACCATTCGAGCTGTAGTGGTCGCCCCTGTATGCGTCCGGGTGCCGTACTGCGCCTCCCGAATGCAGAAGGCACCACCGTCTATTGGGCGGATATTCCCATCGCGGACCTGCTAGACGGTGCGGACGCGGAGGCGCGGATTACCGTGTGGCTGCGCAACAATGTCGCTGATGCTATCGGTGATGGGAGCGGCAGCTGGACCGAGGACAGCGATAGCCGTGTGATCGTGACGTCGATGGCCAGCTTGCGCAACGCGACCGTCACCATCGAGCAGGAGATGCTGATCGCCTCCTCTAGAGGTGGTGGAGTCTGGTCGATGGACACACCAGACGAAGGCTACGGCGGCGGGCACAACAACGACTCCACATCGGTGGAGGTCTGTCGGGCGAACTACGTCGGAGTGAGCGGAGAATGAACCGAAGCAGGTCGATATGGCGTGGAAAGGGAGGCGGCGCACACGGATCAGCAGGTCGAGAGGCTCACGTGGCGGCCTGGCCCAAGCAGCCTCGTCCCCGCGGGAGCGTCTTTAGCTGGTGGACCGGCGCCTTGATGTTGACCATTGTGGCGCTTTCTCTGGTTACGCGGGAGAGTCAGGCGCGGCTCGAACCCTACTACATCCTGCGAGGGGCGAGCTTCAGTACGATCTCGCCCCGCGTGTTGTTGGTGCTCGACACGTCTGGTTCGATGGCTTGGCGAGCCGACGACAGCGAGGTCATCTGCGCCTGGAATGATTGCGAAGACGGTGAAGGATCGGCGAAGAGTCGGATCGCAACGGCCCGTGCGGCGATCCAAACCCTCATCGAAACCATTGACGACCAGGCCTCGTTTGCGCTGATGACGTTCGATCAAGAGTCGCCCCCCACCGCCACCGGCCACGTACCATCAGAATGCAGCGGCCAACGGTTCAGTTGGGTAGAAGAGTATACGGGCGATTGGAGTGGGTGGGAGTTCGCCGACCCCAACGGGTACGCCGGCACGTGGAGGCTATGCGGAACCAACCGTCCCTACCCTTACCTGCGCTGGGACGACCTTGGTGAGGGAGCGAGCATTGGGTCCAATAATCAAACGGGCGACATTCCCGGTTCTCCGCTCATCGGGACCGACTACGGCGATTTTGCCGATTGGGACAACGCCTATCGCAAAGTCCAGTGGTTCCCCGAATTTATGGGTGCGCGTGTCCAACTAAATGCGAATACGGACCCCGATGAAGACTTCGTCTCGGCGACCTATGGAGATTACGGCAATACGAATCGAGACCGGGACGATGACGTTTGGGAGCATGATTTCTACTATTGGCCCTATGTGGACGGATTCCCTGGCTACTCGATGTTCTACGGGTGGGAGTGGGACTACACGGAGCTCGGTGTGGCTGAGGAAGATAATTCCGCCAACAGTGCCTCTCTCTATGCTCCCTTCTATCTCGCCTCGGACCTGCAGAGTTTTTCGCAATCGGACATCGGTCCCATATCCGAGGAGGCGGCGAAGGCGACCGTGATGACGTACACGAGCCACATGACGGAGGGCGGCGTTGACGCGTCCGGAGGCACCCCGTGGAAGAGCGTCATCGGGCCGATCACGGGCTCCCCCCCCCAGTCCAATGGGGTGTTTAGCCATTCGACGGTAGCGAGCTATCTTCGTTTCGCCCAGAATGTTTCCGAAGACGATCTTTGTGTCCCGCACTCGGCCGTGCTGGTCACCGACGGAGATCCCGACCCAGTGAATACCGAGGGGGGCAGCGGTTTACACAGTCGACTGGCCGCGCTGCGGACCGAGCTTGGCGCGAAGGTCTATGTGGTCGGGTTCGTCCATTCGTCGAATTCGCTCAACAGCATGGCATGCGCTTCCGCGGGGTCGGACAGCTCGAGTACCCCCTGCTCGGGTACGTCGGCGAAAGAGTGGGATACTTGCGCGGATCCGGACAATCCCGCCACGGGATGTGCCTTTGTTACCGACTCTGCCGGCGAGCTGGCAGACGCGCTCATTCAGATTGTGGAGGGACAGATCTCTCTCAATATGCCGTCGGGCCCGATGGCGATTATCAACGAATTTCCGGTGGCGAGCGATGGTGCACCGCTTCAGACCAATCTCAGCGCCTATACTGAGTGGCCCGGTTGGAAAGGACATGTGTTGCGCTCGGTATGCGACGTGGTCTCCGACGATGAATCGGAGACCCTCGAAGCGTATTGCGTGGATGACGGAAGAATATCGCTAGACGGACCCACCTTCGGAACGTGTGAAGCGAGTCGCGACTGGGACGCCGGAGAATGTCTGCAGCAAACCAATTGGGGAGACCGTCGTATCTATATGAACGACGGGGAGGGGGGCGTATTTCGTATTTCTGATGACAGCGGTGGTGCGACAGATCAGTTTGTCAGCGCGCTCAACGACGAAGAATTGGGTGTTGTGGGCGGGCCGTTCGAAGAAGCGGGTGCGGACGCGATCGCGGCCTTCATTTTGGGCCAGGATTGGCCCGATGATTGGAAGTTACCTGGGCTGGCAAATTCTGCACCCGTGATGGTTCGGAGAATTCCCGAGTACGACGCCGACACAAACCCATCGGTAGGGATTCGAGATCCTCACTGCGCCGGGCGCAGGCTTTCTGAGGCGGATCATCTGCCGGTGTCTCTGGAGGCTCATGCCCAGGCGGTGTGGTCGGAAGACTCGATGTTGGAAGATCCTGAATCGCACTATGAGTATCAAGAAGCAGTGATCGTGGGAGATGATCTGGGTGTGCTACACGCTTTTCAATTGGGAAGCGGCAACGAGCTGTGGGGACTCCTGCCGCGCTATTTGCTGCACAGCGCAGTGACGCAGCACGCGGAAGGGGCCGATGGAATGGGGCAGCCCGATACCCTTGAGGAGCACCACTATGGTATCGCCGCCACGGCAAATCAGGGATGGGTGTTCGACGCCGACGCCGACGAGGGGGAGGGGAAATGGCGACATATTCTCATCGTTGGATCGGGCATCGGGGGCAGCGAACTGCTTGTGCTCGATGTGTCCCATATGAGTCCGGAGTCGGATGCGGACCCGGTCGAGGTGCTGTGGACGACCCGCGACAGCGATCTTGCGGACACATATGCACCCCTTCTCGGCGAGACCTGGTCTCGGCCCGCGTTGATCTACAGCGTGCCGGACGATCTGTTGACGCGGGAACCGACCGCGTATCTCGCCTTTGGTTCAGGTTATCCCGACGAAGACGACACTGGATCCGCTGGACGTACGCTCCTCCTTGCGAATGCGGTGACCGGCGAGCTGGTTGACTCGGTCTCGTTGCCCGCACCGAGCGGCACGACCTACGATGACACCTACGGCGCGGTGGTGGATATGACGGTCGGGACTCACTGCGTGTCTCGCTATTGGTCGGAAATGCAAGAAGCATATATCCTCGATCCAGCGGGGCGCCTTTTCCGATGGGATCTCGGTCGTGAAACGGATCATGCCGCAGACAGCGGCGAAACCTGGGATGGCGACGCGGTCCCCTTGGCGACCTTCAGGGCATGCCAGGGCGAGGAGGAGTTCGATTGTACCATCGCTAGCGACAATAAGGCGGACCCCTTTTTCTACGCCCCCGCGGTTTCCTCAATCGATCGAATTGATGACGATGGGGATGTATCGGGAAACGTCGATGCCTCGAAACGCGACCAGTTCTTGCTCGCCATGGTGAGTGGCAGTATCTATGACGACGCGACGGATGGGAACGACGAGACCAACGACTACCACTCGAGTATCTACCTGATAGCGGACGACCATCGCAACGACGCTCATGATGGCCTCTCCATTCCCCAAGGCGGGGGCACGACGGCGGCCGGTACAGAGACGAGCTTCTTCCGACTGCCGCTTTCTGACATCGAGCGGACCCGTACGTTCCGGCCAGTGGCTGGAGGGGATACCTACGCCGAAACGAGAAGTTTCAGCCGTCAAGCACGACCCATACGCGGGCCGCGGATCCGGATCACCGGCGCCTATGATCCGGACAACCCGGAGGAGCTTCTCGAGGGCGTAGAAATCTACTATGTCGAGTATCTGATATACGAACCTGGTACCAGCGCGTGCGACGACACCTGGTTCAACGAAGATGATGGAGAGTGGGTTTTCGACCGGGGGTCTACCTACACCATCCGCATGAGGTTGACGGTTAGCGATGCCGACGGCTTCGATTTCGTGAACGGATCGGGGTACGCGCTGGAGGACGACGAGGGCTTTTCGGAATCGGGGCTCGAGCTGGGTAGCGTGACCCAGTATGACGATGGCGACTGTGATGATGGCGTGTGCGGACCCCAGCTGGGTTCCTCGGGCCACGCTCCTTGCAAGCAAGAATTCGAGCCAGCCGGGTCGGAGGGGGTCTCCACGATCCCCCTCGGTTGGAGTGAGCTCGATGGTTTTAGTCCGGTAGAGGTGAGCCTAGCGGGGTCTACTGGTGGATGACGAGCCGCTCCACCCGAACGCGCGATTTGGGACGTTGTGCACCTGGTTGGTGCCGGGGAGCTCCGCTGGCGCAAGATCGTTCATTGGCGTGCCGGCCTCGTTCGCCGTTTCGGGCGCAGCCAGGGCGCGCCGACCCGCTCCACTTCGGGTGCCGACTACCCGGGGAGCGCCTTGTAGTCGGCGCTTCGTGCCACGTACTCGCGCCAGCTGAATTCAATCAGTGCCTCGTCCTTGTCGCGGCAAGGCCGAAGAATCTTGAACGGGTTGCCGGCCACCAGGCTTCCTTTGGGCACGTGCTTTCCGGGGGGCACCACGGTGCCCGCGGCGACGATTGAACCCGACTCGACCACCACGTCGTCCAACAGGATCGCGCCCATGCCCACGAGTACGTCGTCGTGGATCGTGCAGCCGTGGAGGACAGCGCTGTGACCCACGGTGACCCGCGAACCTACTGTCGTGAAGGAGCGCCCGCGGATGCAGTGGATCACCACGTTGTCTTGGATCGAGCTTCGTTCACCGACGAGGATCGGCCCGTCGTCTCCGCGTAGCGTGGCGTGGGGCCAGACGCTCGATTCGAGGCCGATTCGTACATCGCCGATGAGGACGGCGGCCGGGTGTACATACGCTGCGGGATGAATCTGGGGGGTCGAACCGTGGAACGCTTGCTGCACGCGCGCAGGCTAACACACGTCGAGGGCGAAGACGGCGAACACCCGTGGTCATGC
Source organism: Nannocystaceae bacterium (assembly GCA_036479215.1). GTDB lineage: Bacteria > Myxococcota_A > Polyangia > Nannocystales > Nannocystaceae > FL481. The sequence goes on from JAZGFE010000306.1 coordinate 17,718, forward strand.
GGGTCGACCCCCTGCCCACTGCTGCGGCTGCGATCACTAGTCGAACTCGTGAGGGCCTTGCTAAGGAGGGTCGGCGCGTCGCACCGCTTTGCCCACGCGGGCAAGTTCACGCAGCCCAACTTCGTCTAGTTTGTGAACCTCGGAGCCGAGCTGTCGCGCGAGGGCTTGACGGTAATTGTCGATTGCGACGTAGTATTCTGGATCCTCCAGCACGTTGATGTCGCAGATTTTCTCGGCGCGCTTGATCAGCCGGGTGCAGTCGGAACTCAGGTGACGCAGGTGCAGCGACTTGCCCGCGCCTTGATAGCGTTCGGCTAGCTTATTGATGGCTTCGATCGCGCTTTGGTCCATGATTCGAGATTCCTCAAAATCGATGACGACCTCCTTCGGGTCATGGGCGATATCAAACTTCGATGCGAACAACGTGGTGGAACCGAAAAACAGCGGACCGAAGATTTCGTAGTGCTTTACGCCGTTCGCATCGATGTGTTTCCGGGCGCGGATGCGAATGGCGTTCTCCCACGCGAAGACCAATGCGGAGACCACCACACCGGAAAGCACTGCCAATGCTAGGTCAAAGGCGACCGTGAGACCCGTAACGATGCCGATCACCAAGACGTCGGCGCGTGGTACTTTGTCGAGAATCTTGAACGTGTTCCAAGCGAATGTGCCGATCACGACCATCAGCATCACCCCCACCAAGGCGGCGATGGGGATCATTTCGATATAGGTGGCGCCGAATAGGACGAAACCGAGCAGAGCCAACGCGGCGACGAGGCCCGAGAGGCGACCGCGTCCTCCCGACTTAATATTGATGATGCTCTGACCGATCATCGCGCACCCGCCCATGCCCCCGAAGAAACCGTTGAGTATGTTGGCAGCACCTTGCGCCACACACTCCTGATTCGCCGTGCCCCGGGTGTCCGTGAGTTCGTCGACCAGATTGAGTGTCATCAATGATTCGATTAGTCCGATGGCGGCGAGTATGGCTGCGTAGGGAAAGATGAAAGACAGCGTGGACCAGCTGGGTGCAATCAGCGGGACGGAGAATGTTGGCAGCCCAGCGGAGATTCCATCTCCGCCCCCGGCGGCGATGAACGAGGCTACGGTCTGCGTTTCCACCCCCCCCACGACAACCACCAGCGAAACGGCGACGATGGCCGCTAGGGCAGCGGGTACTCTTGAGGTCACACGGGGCAGCGCAAGCATGATGAACATGGTTGCGAAGGTCAGCCCTAGCATGGTCCAAAGTGCCGTCCCCTCGATCCACGCACCGCCGACTTTGAACATGCCCACCTGCGACAAGAAGATCACGATGGCGAGCCCGTTCACGAATCCCATCATTACGGAGGCGGGAATCATGCGTACAAACTTTCCCAGTCGCAGCGCGCCTGCACCAACCTGCAACGTGCCCGTTAGCAGCAGCGTCGCGAACAGGTACTGCAACCCCTGACCTGCGTCACCGCCAAGGGCACTCCCCTCGCGTACCAAAGAAACCATGACCACTGCCATCGCGCCTGTCGCACCCGAGATCATGCCTGGGCGCCCGCCGAAGAGGGAGGTTACCAGGCCCATCATGAAGGCGCCGTACATGCCCACCACGGGGGGCACACCAGCGACGAAGGCGAACGCGACGGCCTCGGGAACGAGTGCGAGTGCAACGGCCAGGCCAGACATGACGTCGCCCTTGATGCTCCCGTGCTGGTTGTCGATCAGTGTGTATGCCAAATATGGGATCCCGGTGGTCGAGCGAGGGGTCGCTCGCAGTGGCGCGGGTACCTACACGATTCACGGCGGTCGAGCAACGCGCTCCAGCCGCTCCGGCTGCTCCGGCGGCTCCGGCTGCTCCGGCTGATCCAGCCCTTCAAGCGCATCACCTCCTCCGCCCTGTCGCAGGCGAGCGCGTCGCCTCGACGCCGGCCGGTACCCACCGACACCGAACTGGCAAACAAGACCTACGCCGGCATCAGCCAGATCGAGGCCGCGGAGTCGCGGTACGCATGGTCGCTGCGGTAGGCGGCCCGCGTTTCGGTAGCGAAAAGTGCACCGTTGTGCCCCGGCCAAGGGCCGACTCCAGCCAGATTCGGCCTCCATGGCGCTCGATGGCACGGCGGCAGGTGGCCAACCCCACGCCCGATCCTGAGAAGGTCCGTGTGGCGTGTAGGCGGCGGAAGGGCTCGAAGACGGCATCGTGATAGCGCGGCTCGATCCCGATGCCGTCATCTTGTACAGAGATCGTCCACGTATCCCGGCCCTCCGACGAATGGACCGAGACTCGAGGCGCGCTGCCATCATGGAACTTGATGGCATTCGCGATCAGATGGTGAAGCGTGACGGACAGAGGCCGCGCGAGGCCTCGCACTTTGGGGAGCGGGGACACATGGACTTGGGCGCCGCACGCGGCGATGTTAGCCGACAAACGTTCGGTGACGGCCTCGGTGACGGCGTTGAGGTCGACATTCGTCGCGTCGGAACCGATGATTTGGTCGGACTGTGCGAACTCCAACAGGTCGTTGAGTAGTTGGGTCATCCGCCTGGCCTGGGTCTCCATGACGGCCAATGGCGGGTCGAGGCTCGACACTTCACCGGCGGCGAGGTCGGATCGCACCATGCCCGCTAACATGGCAACCCGTCGTAGAGGGGCTCTGAGGTCGTGGGCGGCGGCTCGAGTGAAGGATCGGTGCTCGGCTCGCATGTACTCGATTGTCGCCAGCAAGTCGGCCTTGTTGACCACGTTCTCGATGGCCCGCACCAGGGCTTGGGCGGTGAGCTCGCTCCTCGGGAGGTCGTCGAACGCGCCCACTTTCATCGCCCGTACGGCCACTGGATCGCTACCGGGGCCCGTGATCATGACGACGGGAGGAAGCGCCCCGCTCGCGCTCAGATCCTCCATCAGTTCGAGGCCATCGGTGTCCGGGAGCCGGTCGTGGAGCACCATGCAGTCGGGCGCGCTCGATGCCGCCGCGGACTCGGCTTCCTCGCCGGTTTCCACCTGGGCAATATCGTAGCTGTGTGCCTCGAATTGCTGGAGATACCGGCGGTACGTCTCGCTATCGGCCTTGTTGCCCGCGACGATCAAGATCTTGGTCCTATGCATCGATCACGAGTTTCGCCATGGGGGGTGGAAACTGCAGCACGAGCGCGGCGGGGCGTCGAGCTGGGCCTGTGCGGGGTCGGGTAGAGGAAGCTGCGAGGGGAGGGACGCTGGTAGCGCGCACCTGTCGATTGTAGGTCGTGGCTTCAGGGTGTGTACTCGCCAGCACCAGCGCTGATGCCCTCGGCGGTACGGATGTGACCGAGAAAATCGTCGATTGCGGCTGGCGTGGAGAGTACCGGGCCGGACGGCATGCGGTTCGCTATCGGCACGAACTGCCGGGCGAGCGGCGGAAACGAGATCTGCTCGGGGAAGGGAAGACCGTCGAAGTCGGTATCCCCCAACAGATTGTTCTCTGCGGTTCCATCGCCCTCGAGAACGTTGTAACGATCGGCACCGGGCGCGTAGAGGAGATTGTTCGAGCATGTACCACCTTCCAAAGAACATAGAGTGGCGAGCCCGCCCTCGTTCCGCCAATGGAGCGTGTTGTTGTAGACCTCCAATGCGCTCCCTCCGGAGATCATATACACATCTCGGCCGCCGGTGTCGTCAACCGTCAGGTCTACGATGTTGTTTCTGAAGGCCAGGCCGTCGATCTCTGCGAGTAAGAAACCGATAAGGTAATCAGACGTGACCGTCGTGTCGTTGTGGACGAAATTTCGTTCGATGATGTACCGACGATGCGGTCCCGGGGGCACGTTCATGGCCCCGGAACCTTCCGTTGCTATCAGCACGTTGTCCGAGATGATGAGTTCCTCCGTCGGCAAGCCTGCCGTGCACATGTCGTCGTAGCTTTCGGGTTCCGAATCGCAGCTTCGAATCGAGATATTCTGCTTGAAGGGCGCAGGGCGTTGGATTCGACTGTGTTGAAGCAGGAACTTTCTCGAGTGCATGGAACGGTACCCGCCTTCGCCTGCAGACGTGTCTTCGAGCAGCAGGCCCATCACCGCGGATTTTTCCAGCTCGAGGAAGGCAGCCCAACCTCCACCGGGCTTGAATTGTTCGCTATAGGCCACATCGACAATGAAGATGTTCTCGGAAAAGCGGGTCGACGGACCGAAATGCGTCGCCATGCCGAATCCACGCCAGGTGCGGGTCCCCAGTCGATAGAGCAGTACATTTTCGCAGTCGGCCATGTCGAATGCAGCCACACTATTTGCACTGTTTGGGTCGCCCACGATATCGATGTCCATGAAGCGCCAATCGCTGGCGCCCGAGAAGTGGAGCGCCGTGATCGTGTCGTTGGCGGTCGAGCGATACTGCCAGATCGGGCGCGCCTCGGCGTTGTCTCCGAACGCCCCGATCACCCCTCCATCACCTTGCACCCACAGACCCAATGTCGCCGCCGCGAATACGTCGCCGCGACGAAACAGCACGCGCTTTCCCCCACCCAGTTTCCCCGAGAGCGCGACCAGAACATCATCTGTAGCGATGCACCGACTCGCGTCCTCGCACATCCCATCTCCATCCGCATCGAGGGGGCAGCCAGAAAAATCGCCGCCGGACTCGATATCGGCGACGCAATAGGTCTCCACCGCTTCGGGAGAGGTGACCCGGATGTCGATGGTCGTTGAGGTGACATTTCCCGCTCGATCGCGCACTGCGAGACGCACGGTGTATTCTCCCGGATCATCGAACACGTGGGCGGACATGGGCCCCGACGCGACCTGTTTGCTCTTGCAAGAGTACTCCCACGCGCCTCCGCTTGTGGGCGACGAATCGTGAAAATACCACTGATAGTGCAGATCGAGGAAAGGCTCGATCGAAGCGTCCGTATGGGTGGTACCGGTCGCGTCGAAGAACACCGCCAGCGGTGCGATACCCGACACACGATTGGTCTCCACATCCACCGAGATTTCGTCGCTTGAGAACGCGCTATCCAACGACGTATCGGCCACGGTACCGGATCCT
>JAZGFE010000307.1:0-11422 GCA_036479215.1 Nannocystaceae bacterium
CCGCTTGACTACGACGCATCTGAACGAGGCTCAGCAACCCCCATCGAGCAAGGAGCGCTTTTCCGAGCGCTCCCTGCATCGCAGGCGACATGCTGTTCCACCATGACCCTCGGCCGTTGCCGGTGGCTATGGCTGCCTCGTGGGCCCTGTGATTCCCAAACTGAGCAGTTTTTTCCTCCTGGTCTTCATTTTCTTCCAGCGTATCCACATCAGCTTCCTGATATGACGCCGGACCCATTAGTCCAGAAGTTCGAATACATACTTGACAAGCAGGCAGGCCGACGCGAAAAGACGAGCAAGAACTCGGGCGCGGGCGCGGGCGCGGCCTCGCTCGGAAGCGAGGGCGAAAGCGAAGACGGAAGCGAGGGCACGGGCACGGGCACGGGCACGGGCACGGGCACCACGGTAGGAGGCGACCGGGTAGGACGCGAGGACCGGGGCACACGAAAGGGACCCTTGCCCCCCGCAGCGACGAAAGGCGTACTCCGGTCGGCAAGGGAACTTACCCGTCTAGAAAACCTGGATCGGGCCGCGAAGGCTTGGGTGGAGCTCGGTCGCCCGTGGCTGTTCCCGTTCTACCCGCGCTTTTGGCCGGGTCGTCTCGCGAAAATAGGAACCCTCGAAGGCGCGAACTCCCGGGCGTTCTCCAAGTCCATCTACGCCACCGCCGGTGCCACGTCGTTCGTCGGAGTCGGCATGTTCGCCTTGTTCGTGGCTCTCGGGCAGCGCGTAGACGCGGAAGCGGGTGTCCGAGAAGAGCTGGCCACCATACAGACCCAGCTGACACAGGGAAGCGGCGGACGCACGGCATCGATCGAAGTGACGATGCGAGCAGGTTTACAACGCCGGGAGGCCGAGTTCGAAGAAGCGAGTCGCGGAACTCGACATCGAAATGGAGCAATTGGAAACGGCGAAGAACGAAACCGAACGCGCGTTCAAATACGCCAAGAAGGAACGCGTGGAGGCGTTTGCCAACAAGTCTCGAGAATACGACAAGCGTGACAAGCACGGGCCAAATCCTGCGGCTGGGCCATCGTCGGTAGGGACGCGATCGCGTCCCGCCGAGTTCCGCCTGGCGCTAGATCGACGCGTGTTGGAGACCGGCCAAGCCGCGATGCTGGCTCAACAAGCGTTCGAATTGCGGCAGGGTGTACGGGAGCGCACTCAGATGTGGGTCTTGCAGGCCAAATCGACCAAAGATGCGCTACGCTGGCGGATCGACGCGGGATCGTTCGACGTACGTGAACTCTCCCGACGGCTGGACGAGTCTGACGCGCGCGCGCAGGCACTCCACGCACAGCTACTGGAGGCTGAAAGGGACCACGAGCAGCTGGAGTTCGATCTGTTTGAGCGTGCGGCCGAGCTGGACGCAGCGCGCGGTGCCACCGCGGTGAAAGGGGCACAATAGTTCACCGGCCACTCCAAAGCAGCCACGGCCCCGGATCGAGACCCGGATCGAGACCCGGATCGAGACCCGGATCGAGCGATTCTGCTGGCACGCAGGTGGTCTTGCCTGGCGCTGGAGGAGCCTCGATCACGAGCTTCGGGTGCACAGACAGAATCTCGGCGAGGCCTCAAAGCCTCGTGTCGATGGTGCAACACAGCGTCTGTGCCTCAGCTACTGAAACGCTTCTTGATCCGAAGAAAAGGTGTCTCAACGAACCGAAAACTTAGCTCCGCGACCACGAGCGTACCCGCGGTGGTGATCGCAAAGAACACGAAGCCGACCTCGAGCTCCGGCAGGACCCGCATGACGACGCCCATGGCAGGCAAATGGAACAGATAGCAGCCGTAGCTGATCGCCCCAACTCGGCGGATAGCGGGCCAGGACAGCGGCCTTGAGGCCTCATGGCCCTCGTGCACCACACAGGATGCCAGCAACACCACCATGGCCAGCTGGAGGGCCAGTCGCTGCCATCCGGCGATATCGGAGGATGGCAGCATCAACAGGACGCCAAGCACAAGCAGACATCCCCTCGGCGCCCCTCGGCGCCCAAGCAGCACATCAACGGCCGCGAATCCTCCGGGGCTGTGAAGAAGATGAGCGAGCAACACCCCCAGCAGGATCGGCATGAACGTGACATCGAGAATCGACAGTTTCACGTATTCGTCGCCGAAGGTCGAGGCGATCGCGTGATCGAGTACGCCGAAATTGACCAACTGGCACAGCAAGATTCCGGCCATCGCCACCCGTGTCGCGTAGCGACGCGCGAACTTCTCGAGCGGGGGCCAAACCAGGTAGAACTGTTCCTCTGTAGCAAGTGACCAGGCGATCGGCAGGATCGCAGCGTGAATCCAATTCGAGGTGTAGGTGAGATAGTATGGCAACTCCGCTGGGTACAACGCGGCACGCGAGGAGTCGGGCGTCACGTAGGACAGCATCACGAATAGCGCGGCCAAAAGGCCGTAGTAGACCGGGAATATGCGCAGCGTCCGACGAATATAGAACTCCCGCAGCGAGATCCTCCCGTTCCGATCGCGCTCTCTTAGCAGCAGGGTGACGATCAGAAAGCCGCTGACCACGAAAAACATATCGACGCCAAGAAAACCACGTCGTGTAATGGCGAAACTGGAGAAGCCCGCAGAAGTATGATGCCAGATCACGGCCAGCACACTGAAGCAGCGAAAGCCGTCGAGAGCCCCGAAGTGGCGGTTCGCTAGGTACTCCGCGTGCGCAGTGACTCCGTGATCGATGGTGGTGCTCGCCATGGCCTGCGGTCGACGAAAACTAACGAGTTGCGGTCAGGTTCTCAACCCAGCCCGTCGTTTCACCTGCTTTCGGCTGTGGAAACCTCGGCGCGGGGCACGACGATCGGCTCGTCGGCACGCTCCTGTCTCGAGGGTGTGGTCATCACGCAGTCGCCGAACACGAAATTGACGGGTTCCGACCCGCCCCAGCACAAACGCGCATGATCAACATATTTTCGAGCGTGGGCCGCCTCTTTCCTCTCGTTATTGTTCTCGGCCCCGGCCCCGGCGGACGGGTAGCGTGCGGTTCGGTGTCCACCAAACGGGGGCAGGCTCATGCCGAGGGGATCGAACACAAAGCCGCGATGGGCGACTTGCCGCATAGGCGTCGGATCTGGTTGGGAGGGGGAGGCCAACGGTGTAGGATGTGGCGCAGCTGTGCCCGGTGGTGAGCACCTCGACCCAAACGCGCATCCTGGGACCGCCTCGAGACGGCTGGCCGAGTTTCTGCGGCATCGGTCCGATGCGGACCGGATCCACTTCGCTGTACCACTACCTGGCCCAACATCCAGACGTCTTCATGAGCGCGGAGAAGGAGACCGACTTCTTCAGTTTGGGAGATCTCGCTGATCGCGAGCTGCCTCGGGGCGCGTCCCCGCATCGCAAGCGAACACGAGGCGAGTATCTCAAAGCATTCTCCGGCTGGCAGGGAGAACGGGCGATGGGGGAGGTGTCCCCCAGTTACTTCTTCTTTGCCCGGGCCGCGCCACGCCTGCTGGAGGCAATGCCCCGCGCAAAGCTACTCTGCTGTCTGCGGGACCCGTGCGACCGAGTCCACTCCCACTACGGGTTGACGCGTAAATTCAACCGAGAGCACGCCACCGACCTGCGCCGAGCGTTGGAGCTCGAGCCGGACCGCCGCGAATTTGGGATCACCTACGCCTACCTGGCCGCCAGCTTCTACGACCGTCAGCTCCAACCGTGGTGGTCACGATTTGCGAAAGAACAGCTCCACGTCTACTCTTTCGACGATTTCGTACGCGACCCAAAGGGACAGATGCGTCAGATCTACGAATTCCTCGATGTCGATGGCACATTCGTGCCCGACACCGAGGTCGCGTTCGAGCGCTCTGGCGTGTTGCGGGGGGCGGCGAAACCTTTTCTTCGACCCAGCGCCTACCGACGTTGGGCTGCGCGCCACCTTCCGCCGAAACTCGTGTCAAGGATCGGCGGGGTGTTGATGAAACCCCTGCCTCCCATGGACATCGAACTGCGCGCCGAGCTGATCGAAACCTTCCGCAGCGATATCTTGCGCCTACAAGAGCGGATCGATCGCGACCTGACGGCCTGGCTGAAAATCGAACGCAGCGTCACCCCGGCCCCCGTCGTTCGCCTCTAGCTCATCAACCACCACGCCGCGGAAATCAGGAGAGCCCCATGTCAACCTACGAGATCAATACGCCAACGGTTATCAGCGAAGTGTTCGCGGGTGAGACCGTTGTCCTCGACTTCGACACCGGGCGCTACTACTCGTTCAACCCGTCCGCGACCAAGGTTTGGGATGCGCTCGATGGCGGAACGCGGGTGGACGCACTGGCCTGTGCCGCCGGGGTCGACACCGAGACAGTACGTGACTTCTTGTCACGGCTGCACGGCGAAGGCCTCGTGCGACGGAAAGACGATGAATGCGCCGAAACGAGAGTCGCGGCCGAGCAGGCGGGGACTCGCGCCCCTTCTCCCCCTCCTGCATTCGACTCGCCGCTCCCCGCCTTCGAACGCTTCGATGATCTCGAAAACCTCTTGCTACTCGATCCGATCCACGATGTCAGTGCCGAGGGCTGGCCGAAAACGAGAGAGGTGGCGAAGGACTGATGCACCCCGTACCCCGGGTCTCCGTGGTCGTCCCAATGTACAATCGGGAACGCTACGTGCAAGCTGCCCTCGCTAGCGTCCTCGCTCAAACTCGCGCTGCCGACGAGATCATTGTCGTCGACGATGGCTCTGTGGACCAATCGTGTGCCCGGGTGAAAGCATTGGCGTCACCGATCATCCGGATCATCCGACAAGAGAACGGCGGCATCGGCTCGGCGCGCAACACCGGCATCGCCCACTGTACGGGAGACGTGGTCACCTTTGTGGACTCCGACGACCTGTGGGAGCCCCGTAAACTCGAACAGCAGCTCGCCGCGCAAGCACGTCACCCACAGGTTGATCTTTTCTTCGGTCACCTGGTGGAGTTCGTCGACCGCGCAAGCGTAGACGTTGAAGCCGCGCGGGCGACGAAACACGAGCCGCGACCGGCTCGAGGCACCACAGGGGCAGCAGTGGAAGGTTGGCTCGCACTCACCATGATGGCCTCTCGCGCGAGCCTCGACCGGGTTGGCCTGTTTAGCACGGAGACCAACCTAGGTGAATTCATCGATTGGTTCCACCGGGCGCGCACGTTGGGGCTACGATCCCACCTGTTGCCTCAAGTACTCGCCCGCCGCCGGATCCACGATTCGAATACCGTATCGACCGAAAACCCCGCCGACTATCTCCGTGTCCTGCGCAGGGCCATCGTTCGACGCCGTGAGGCCGAGCAGAAGGCCAGCAGAGGACGGGTCTCACGGTGATCGAGGCACCACCCACGGTCACCTGCATCATGCCGGTGCGCAACGGCGAGCGATTCATCGCCGAAGCACTCACGAGCGCCTTCTCACAGCGCCCAGCGCTCGACGAGTTCATCGTGATCAACGATGGTTCCACGGACGCCACGCCCAGTATCTTGGCGCGCTTCGCCCAGGATCACCCCAACCTGCGTGTCATCCACCAAGAAAACCAAGGTCTCGAGATCACCCGCAACGCGCTAGTGAGAATGGCCTCCGGTGAGTTTCTCGCGTTCCTCGACAGCGACGATGTGTGGCCCGAAGGTCGACACGAACGGCTGCTCGCTATCCTGACATCCCACCCCGACGCAGACATCGTTCGCGGGTTGCTGCGGCGTTTTGAGACCACGGGCACAGAGGACCGCTTCGTCGACGAGCGTCGGCGGGCTCCAAACCTATCGGCCAGCCTGATCCGACGATCAGTTTTTCGCCGGGTGGGGCCACTCGATCCAACGTTGCCCCACGCTGGAGATGTGGACTGGTGGCTACGTGTCGACGCCACGGCGCTGACGACGGTCTGGATCGACGACGTAGTCCTACACTACCGGCGTCACGACGACAATATGACCAACAACGAGGCGCTGGAGCAAGAGAGCATTCTTGAGGTTCTCCGCCGTTCTATTCAACGCCGGCGTGCTCAAGCCGCCGCCCATGGGCACGAGGACAGGTAGCACCCTGGAACAGGATCCGCCGATCCACCGCCTGTTCGCAGAGGCCCTCCGGCAACTCCAGGACCGGACCGCCGAACAGCGATACCGCAACGTGCACCGGTACGAGCTCGGCGGGATCAGTTTTTGCGTGCGCTGCGATCACCGCGACACCACCGCGGCGATTCACCGACCCCTCCATCATCTAGAAGCCCCTGGCAAGCACAGTACCTACACCCTCGACGTGATCACGCCCTCCCAAGCGACGGATGCACTGCGCCGCCATCTGCCACCGGCGGAGGTGCGCCGACCCGACGGAGGCAAGCGCTGGTACGCACGCAAAGGCACTATCCACGCCCTCTATCACGCTAGTTTTGGCACGCTGTATATCCTCGACGAGAGCACCGGTCGAGGTGCGTTGTGGCTACTCGGTGACGACCCCCTGCCCTACGTCGTGCGCACGTCACCGTTTCTGCCCGTGTTCCACTGGGTATACGGCGCTCGCGGTGACCAAGTGCTCCACGCCGCGGTCGTCGGGCACAGCACCGGCGCGCTTCTCATCGCGGGTCGGAGCGGCAGTGGGAAGTCCACAGCAGCGCTGGCGGCCGCCGACCGGGGCTTCAACTTCCTAGGCGACGATATGGTCCTCGCCAGCGCTTCGGAGCGGCTCGACCTGCAGACGACCGGCGAGCTCAGTCTTCGAGCATTCACGATGTACAGCTCGGCGAAACTCGAGCGAGGTGACATCGCTCGCTTTCCAAGACTTGCACCGGCGGCGACGAGAGACCTGCCGAATCCGGATGGCCCCAAGCACGGAGACCCACCGCGGAAGACGGTCCTCCTCTTCGACCAGTGTCGTGAGATTCACGTAGCGAAGGTGCGTCCACTGATCGGGGGCATCGTACCCACCCGAATTCTCGGCGGCATCCCCAGTGGCACCCGACTTTCTCCCGCCCAGGCGTTCCTCCACCTCGCGCCCAACGTCTTGTTCCAGCTCCCTGGCGACTCCAAGGCCGCGGCATGCCGATTGCGTCGCATCGCAGGATCGCTGCGGTTCTTCGCCTGGGATCTGGGCGCGCCTGAGCAGATTGCCGACAACTTGCTGCGATTCCTCAAAGCGCATGGTCCATCGTGAAACTGGGCGACACACTTAAACGAGCACCCTACCGCCGCTCGTGGCCCGACCCGGCCACCCATGCGCTCTTGCAAGCTTGTCTACACGCGGACGCCCGCGCCGTCGACGGCTGGCGCGCGTACTGCCGCAGTAGCGCTGACCTCAAGCACATCGACGAGAAAAACTTCCGCCTGCTGCCGCTGGCCTGGGACAATCTGCAACAGCGTCTGCAGGACGACCCCCGCTTGCGGGTGGCCAAAGGCGTGTACCGAAGAACCTGGTTTTGGAACCAGCTGTTGCTACGCGACATGGATCGGGTTGTGGCCCTGCTTCAGGATGCCAGCATCGACGTGATGCTGCTCAAAGGCGCCGCCTTGATCCGTCGGTATTACCGCAGTCCAGCCTTGCGCCCCCTTGGTGACATCGACATTTTGGTACGTTACGAGCAGGCTCCGCAGGCTGCCGATTGTCTGGTTCGGTCCGGCTGGCGCCCGAGCAAAGCGGCCACCATCAAGGCCCAGCGGCCATTTTACCACGCGGCCGAGTTCACCCGCGGTCAGACGCGTATCGACCTCCACTGGAACGCACTCTTTGCGCTGCGAACGCCGCGGGGAAGCGACGTGTTTTGGGAACGAGCCACGCCATTGGCCGGCACGACTCGAACGACGGCCTATACACTCGCGCGCACCGACGAGCTCTTCCACACGTGCCTGCACGGCGCACGCCTGAGTCGAAATGCCTACAGTTGGGAGCCGTTTCCGGCCGTACGTTGGGTAGTGGACGCGGCGCAACTGATTCGCCATGGTGACGTAGACTGGACCCGGATCGAAGATCTCGCACAGCGGTTTCGCGCCACGTTGCAGCTACGCGACGCGTTTGGATACCTGCAGCGGGTCGGGCTCTTCGAGTCCGACCCGGGTCCCGTCGCACTCATGCGGCGCTGGGAAGCATCGGCCTGCCTGGCAGATCGCTGGCCCGACCGCTTGCACTACGACCTTTCTTTGCAATCGTCGCCGCCTCTGCACTGGCTGCCGCTACCTAGTTTTCGCTTCTGGCCCACCTATAGGATGCTCCGATTCCTGGCGCGAGAGGTAGGGGGCGAGCCTGCTGCTCCCTGGCAACGCGGCGCAATCGGGTGGGTTCAACGGTTTGTTTCAGTGGACCTGGAGATCGACAACCTGCGAGGCGCTCCGCGGGCAGCGTTGAAACGGCTCATGGCAGCCCGCCGAGGCCACCGGAGATGGATCGTCCCCAAGCAGGAGTGAGGGAACGCGGTTGGAGACGAAAAACATACCGGGCGACCACCGGCCGCGTGCCCCAAGTGGTGGACCTCCACAAGCTCCGACCGGGAGATGTTGCTCGCCCACCTGATGGAACCCGTGAACCCGTGAACTCGTGCGCGCGCCGTTTTCAATGGGCTCAGATGCTATTGTTCGCCGGACGACAATGAACCATGCGATTCTCGATTCTCGACCAAAGCCCCGTCGTCGCGGGGCAAAGCCCACAAGCCGCACTTGAGCAAACAGTTGACCTTGCGCGCCGTGCCGAAACCTTGGGGTACTACCGCTACTGGGTCAGTGAGCACCACAACGACGTGGCCTTCGCCCACGCGGCCCCCGAGATCGTTGTGACACGGATCGCCGCGGCGACCCACGATATACGTGTCGGCGCAGGCGGCGTGCTCCTCTCGCACTACAGCCCATACAAGGTCGCGGAGCAGTTCAACCTGCTGGAGACGCTATTCCCAGGTCGTATCGACCTCGGGCTCGGGCGTGCGGGTGGTGGCGAAGGTCAAAGTGACGCGGCGCTGCGGCCGAGCGGAGATCCGCGGCCCTCCCATTGGGAGAAGCTCGATCATCTTCTGGCCTACTTGGGCGAGGGCCGAGGGGACGCAAGACCGTTCTCCGACGTGCATGCGCGGCCGCTCGTATCCCCCGGCCCCTCGTGTTGGATCTTGGGTACAAGTCCTCTCTCGGCAAAAAACGCCGCATGGCGTGGCCTTCCGTTCGCTTTCGGAAGTTTCATCGACCCGCGCCAAATGATCGAGAGCCTGCGGACCTACCATCAGCATTTTCGACCCTCGGCCTACTTGGATCGGCCCCTGACCAACCTCACAATCTATGTACTGGCGGCCGAGACCGACGGAGAGGCGCGAGAGCTGGCCAGAAGTACCGACGTATGGTTCGTCAGAACGTTCGTGCGCGGCGGCGTATCGAAGTTCCCCACGAACGCCGAGGCCCACGACGAAGTCTTGTCGGAACGGGAGCAGATGGTCGTAGATCTTCGCCGACGCACGATCGCGGTGGGCACGCCGGAGCAAGTCATGGAGCGGCTTCGCTCCTTTCAAGACTTACTCCAGGTCGACGAGCTGAGCTTGGTGACGCTGACCGCGGACTATGCCGACCGCGTGCGGTCGTACGAGCTGATTGCGGGGCAGACCTCGGCCTAGGGGAGCGAGGTGGCGCCGCGGCCAGGCCAGGCGCCGTGGTTGAGAGCGTTCGCGCCCACAGCCCGCGAACGCCTCCCTACGCCAAAGTGGCCACCGCCTCGGCGATCAACGCTACGCCGAATCCCGAGCCACGACCCTTGGGGAAAGCGGGCCCGGCGAGATCGATATGGCACCACTTGGCTTTTGTGTCCTCCATGTGCCAGTAGACGAACTGTGCCGCGCAGCTCGACTGGGCGTTCGCGCGATTTTCGACGTTGTTGCGCATATCCGCGATGGCGCTCTTGAACTCGCGTTTGTAGAATTCTGGCGCAAAGGGCAAGGGATGCACAAGATCACCACTGCGCCGGCCCGCGGCGACAACATGTGCCTCCAGATCGCCGTCATTGGACACCAGTGCCGCGTGGTGAACCCCCGTCGCCACGAGCTGCGCACCGGTGAGGGTGGCAGCGTCGAACACGGTATCCGCCCGCAAAGTGCGGGCCGCGTAACTCACCCCGTCGGCGAGTAGCAAACGTCCCTCGGCATCGGTGTTGTTGATTTCAACCGTTTTCCCCGAATGCAGTGTGACGATATCGTCTGGTTTGTACGCGCTGGGGCCGATGGCGTTTTCCGCCATACAAAGCACGAGCGTGAGTTGATGGACGCATCCGGTCTCGACCAACACCCGAAATGCACCGAGCACGGCCGACGCCCCGCCCATATCGCACTTCATGCCGACCATATGCCCCTGAATCTTCAGGCTGAGCCCTCCCGTGTCGTACGTGACCCCCTTTCCGACCAGCGCCACGTGTCGCCCAGACCCCCCTCGCGGTGTATAGGTCGCCACCAGCAAACGCGGAGAGCTGTTCGCGCAACGACCAACACTGTGGATGCCGCCCAACCCGTGGGTAAGCAACTTGTCACCGACGATCTCCTTGATCGTGACGCCGGAAAGTCCCTTGAGCTGATCTTTGGCCCGCCTTGCGAACGACTCGGGGTGAAGCTCACTCGGAGGCGTGTCCACCAGTTCCGCACTCTCCCGTGCCACCGCGGTCACAACTCGGACCAGAGGCGGCGCGGCTATCTGCACACCTTCCGTGTCTAGCGCGACAATGTGCACACGCGCTGCTTGAACCCGGCCACTGCGTTTGCTGTACAGCGGGAATGCGCGACCCACGGCATTCGCCGCCGCCACGAAATGGTCGGTGTCGTCCAACAACAAAACGATCGTGATCTTCCCTCGCTCGCCACCGACCGCACCCGAGACCAACCGCGCAATACACTCGGCTCTCGCCGGGGAGTTGTGACGAGATACCGTTGTCGGCAACACCACCGCCACGAGACGACGCGGTTCGCCTCCGGTCAACGTGCTCGCGCTGGCACCCAGCTCACCTGCCTTCGCGTCGCTGGCGAGCTCAAGCAGAAGCGCGTCATTTTTTCTTCCCATCAACTTTGGAAGGCGCTTCGCTGCAAACAAGCGGGAAGAAGCGACGACAACAACCGTGCGCGCGCCCTTGATGGCGGCTTTGAACGTTTTGGCGAAGGTGAAGGTGGTCACGACCCGCGAGTATAGGGGCCAACCCCCTATCTTGCCACCCGCAGCGACCCACACGGGCGAGGTTCATTTGCGTCTCCTCACGCGCAGCCGCCCACAGATCAGCAGGGTCCAGAGGAGCGCACCCGACCGCTCACGAGAGCGGACCTCGCAACCACAACCTCGTCCGAGCAGCGAAGCCCCATCCCCAAACGTGCCGCCCGAGCCAGAGGATCCGATGCCACCCTCCCAGATCCCATCCTCATCGGGGATCGCATCCTCCCCGACCCCATCCGGTACACCACCGCCGTCATCGTCATCGTCATCGTCATCGTCATCGTCATCGTCATCATCGTCATCATC
>JAZGFE010000308.1:0-22755 GCA_036479215.1 Nannocystaceae bacterium
GTCTTTGTCGGTACCGACGTTTTGGATCTGGCCCATGATTTCAAGGACTTATGCCAGCCCATCCCCATCCGCCCTCCGTACCCGAATTCCGGCGAATCGACGGCAGCATAAGGGCGAAACACGAGTCAAAGGCCGGGCGTTCCGGCATGGTGCCGTCTTCTTCTTGGCCCACGGTGAACTGGGACGTTTCCTCAGATCCGCGGAAACCTCCCCATACCGTGATCCGGTAGTGCAGGCCGGGTTTCAGTGGTTCGTTGGGAACAAAGACTTGTAGCTGCTCCGCCAAGGAGAATACTTGTCCCGACACTATCTGTGGTTCGGGCTCCAAGGTTGCCAAATAGGAGGAATCGTCGTTCAGATCGCCGTAGTCCTCAAGACTGCCGTAGAGCCAGATCTTCGTATTGGTTGGTACATCGACGGCGCCGTGCTCCGGGAACAGATGCACCGCGATGCCGCAAGAGCATGCTTGGGCCGGCGAAGGCGAAAGAAGGATCATCGGCGCGAGGACCAAGGGCAAGAAAATCGAAAGGAGGCGAGTCATGTGGATACAGTGTCCCGACTCTCGTTGTCGATCATTTTCTCCCGGCCTCCTTCTCCGCGGAGACCTACCGGGGATCGGGCTTGGGCTCACCGACCTCGGCGTCCAGGCTTCGTCGCGTGATGGCATGGTATCGCGTCCGCGCTTGGGCGTAGATGCGTATGGCCCGTTCTCGCCCGACGTCCGTCTTCATCAGCTCTCGGTAGATGGGCAGTAAGAACTTGCGGCGGCCCACCTCCATGAGAAAACTCTCCATCCGCGCATAGGCAGGCTCGTAGTGGTGGCGGGCGGTGAGTACCAGCCATTGGTTCAAGATCTCGTAGTTCCCCGATTCGGTGAGCTGAAATGCCCGATCCAATTCTCCCATTCGCTCGGCTCCCAAGTTTGCGGGGAGGGTGCGAAGGAAGTGGAGCCATTCGTGCACGGTCCAGGCTTGCACCTTTAGCTTCGTGGTCGCCAGTTGGCGTATCACCCATGCTTCGACCTGGGTGTCGATGGCGGCGAATGCCGGGGACTGGGGTTTCGGTGCGCCTTGCGGCAGTCCACTCCCGTCGATCCATGCCTGCACGTCGGGGGGTCGTTTTCCGGGTCGAAGTTGGTGCTTTTCGATGAGCTCCCGCCGTAGGTAGTCGCTGAAGTCCTTGGTCGCGACGCTGGTGAAAGCGTGGCTATCGAACCAGCCACGGAGAAAAGGATCGAATGCCTCGCGTCCGTAGGCTTCCTCGATGCTGCGTAGGAACAGCGCGCCTTTCTCATATGGCACCGACGTCATGTTGTCGTCGGGATTGCGTCCCACCAGGTCTACGCGCAGGCGTTGGTCTTTGGGGCGTGCAGCGAGCTGGTCGGCGAGTTCGTGGTCGAGGTCTTGGCGCCCCAATGTTGCCTCCATTTCGGCGCGGGCGCTGCCGAATAGGCCCTCGATGATCCGGCGCTCCGCGTAGGTTGTGAAACCCTCGTTGAGCCACAGATCCGCCCAGGTGGCGTTGGTGACCAGGTTTCCCGACCAAGAGTGGGCGAGCTCGTGGGCGATGAGGGAAATGAGGGATCGGTCGCCGGCCAGTATGGTTGGCGTGGCAAAGGTGAGGCGCGGGTTCTCCATGCCCCCAAACGGAAATGCCGGCGGAAGGACCAAAACCTCGTAGCGGCCCCACCGATAGGGCCCGTACAGGGTTTCGGCCGTAGTGATCATTTCTTCGAGATCGCCGAATTCCTTCGCTGCCTTGTCGAGTACGGTGGCATCGGCCCACACACCGCTGCGCGGACCCAGACTGCGGAATTTGAGATCGCCCACCCCGAGGGCGACGAGATACGGCGGCACGGCTTGGGGCATGACGAAGCGGAAGGTGGTCTCTGCGCCCTTGGACGCAGGAGGGGCCGTGTCGAGCGATTCGGCCGCCATCACGGCGCGCAGCCGAGAGGGTACCTTGACCTCGGCGTCGAAGGTGATCCGGTTGCCCGGGCTGTCCTGGCAGGGGATCCATGATCGGGCGAGAATCGGTTGGGACTGCGTATAAAGGAAAGGTTGTTTCTTGCCCGCCGTTTGCTGGGCGGACAGCCACTGCAATCCAGCGGCGCCCGGCGAGGTGCGGTAACGAACGCGAACCAGATTGGCGCCGGCTGGCAGGGTGATCTCGAGGGGAGCGCCCATGTTGGGATCGCTCGTTCCGACGCGATGTTGGGCGTCGTGCCAGGTGAGATCACGCGCCGTCAGTACCAGCTCGGGAACGTGATGGCGGCCCGGGTGGATCTCGGATTGGCTCGTGGCGGTTTCCTGAATCTCCAGATCGCGTATGTCGAGACGCAGCGGGGCGGCCGGGTCGTGGCGTTCGATGAGCATGAGGGCTTCGCCTTCAATACGTTGCTCGTCGAAAGAGACTCGCCAGCGCAGCCCCATGTGCCGCACTTGTACGGCGTGGGGGTGCGAGAAAGAGTGAGGATCGCCACCTGTGGCCGTGCTGACCTCCGCGGGCGGTGCCTCGGCAGGGGCAGCGACGGGGCGCGGAGGCGGATCGTGGGCCTGGGTCGCCGTGGAGGGTGGTGTGGTCGGGCATGCGATGGACGTGATCAATGCGGTGAACGACGCGATGGCGATGCGAGACATGGGTGACGCGATGGTATCATCCTATGCCGGGCTCTCGGCATCTGGGACTTCGGTTGGGACTTCGGTTGGGACTTCGGTTGGGACTTCTGTTGGAGCGTCCCCGATGTTGACCCCGGTGAGCTCCTCGGAGCGTCTTTCAACGCGAGGGGTGGAGCCAGCCCATGACGTGCTGGACCTCGCTGGGGAAGCCGTGCACGGTCACGCTCCCATCGGGCCGAACTTGAATCTCTGCGTGGTTGGGGCCTCGCCAATCGGTCGCGTTCGCGTAACGGGCTGTGCGATGGCGCGCACGCTGATTGTTGGAACCCAACCATCGAATGGGGGACGTAGTGCGTTCGTGGTGGTTGAAGGGACCGTCGACCAACGTGTCTACATTCTCCCACAGCGACGAGAAGTGGGGCATATTTCGCGCCTGCGTGAGCGTATACCCGGTGAAGATGATGACCCCCAATCCAGCGGCCGCGATGTGGGCGCAAAGCTGCGCCGTAGCTTCCAACTGGTCGAGCGGCTCGCCACCAAGCAGGGTGAGCCCTTCGAGTTTGTGTTCGCTTGCCGCGGAGCTCACTCGTGTGGCCAGTGTCGCCACACTCTCGCTCCGGCCACCACCCGCGTCGAAGAGCTCCGGGTTGCAGCATCCCGGGCACCGCAGCCGGCACCCCTGCGTCCAGATCGCATAGCGGCGTCCGGGGCCCTCGGCCTCCGTGAGCGCAATCTCTTGCGCGACGCGTAGCGACACCACCGCCGCAAGGTGCCTCAAACCCGCTGAAGCCGCAACGCCACGCCTCGTGCAAGCGTGGGATCGGGCGCCCACGCACGGGAGCCAGGCGGCAGCGCGGTGGCGCCATGGTGGCAGCGCTAGCTCACGTACGCCAATATGCGAGGTTCGAAACTCCAACCTTCGCTGGGGCTGCGAAGCAGCGCGCCGAAGAGATCGAAGTCGATTTGAAGATCGCTTCCCTCGTTGATGAGGAAGTTTCCATTCAGCTCGACCTCCATCTGTTTCACCGTCGCTGGCTGCCACGTGTCGTTGTGAAGCACCGCGGCTCCAGAGAGTACGACCATGATGCGATCGTAGCCGCCGATAGCGACGGGGAATTCTTTGCTCAGGTCGCTTCGCGTTGTTGCCAGGAGGTCAAGCTGCACCTCGCGCGCGTTCAGGATGATCCACGTGTCGTCCATCTCGTTGTGTGCCAGCACATCTACGATGGTCAGACGTACCCCCTCGACCTCGTCCCCCAAAGTCTCCGCGCCGATGGACCCGAGGGAAACTTCCAGGCGCGTACTCTGGCCTCCGGCATCCACGCCGGTGTCGGGGAGCAGATGCACATCGCACCCGGGGCCGAACGTGGTCAGGAGCAGGAGGGCGCCGAGGAGGGTCGAGTTTGCCTTGTTCATCGTGGGCCTTTTACGTAAGCGACATCGCATATTTATCGCAAGACTTTAGCGGTGAGGGCAGCAAAATCTCCGGCCTGCGCGGTTCGGGACGGTTTCCGGACCGCAGTCCCAGAAGCGTGTCGCCGGACCGTCGAACGCGCGCTGTCTGCGTGACGCGCGCAAAAAACGGACACAGGTTGGCGCCGGTGTGTGGGTCGGGCCGCGGATCGGATGAAGGGCCGCTATCGCAGGCATGGGGATGGGGTAGGGGGGGGGATGGGGGTCGAGTACCGACCTCCCAGCCCGCTCCGCGTCCGCGCAGCGGGTCACGTCGTAGCGCCATGCCCGTCCGCCGATCCGCCACTCGTGCAGGTCGTGGTGCCGAGATCTTCTTTGCCGGTCTTGCCTGATTGCAGTTCGGCGCTTGACCACGGCGTTCGCCGACCTAACTTGCCGCAAACACTGGGACAACGGCCAGTAGCGGGCCGTCCGCTTGTTTGACCCCCAAATCCGCCGGTGCTAGCGTTTGATCGCGTTCGCGCACCCCAATCACCACATGACCGCACTGAATATCCCACTTCTTCCACTGCGAGAGCTCATCGTCTTCCCCCACGAGGTCGTGCCCCTTTTTGTGGGGCGGGAGAAGTCGATCAACGCGCTTGAGGAGGCGATGGAGGCCGAGCGCGAGATCCTGCTTTGCGCCCAGAAGAAGGCCAAGGTAAGCGACCCCAAGCCTGACGGTATCCACGCTTTCGGCACGATCGGGACGATCATCCAGTTGCTGCGTTTGCCCGATGGTACGGTGAAAGTGCTCGTCGAGGGCAAGCGCCGGGCCCGGATCGTGCGGTACCTGGACACCACCAAGTATCTTGAAGTGGAGGTCGAGGTGGTGGAGCCGGCCAAAGCGGATCCGAAGAAGGAGCCCGAGTTCGCAGCGTTGATGCGCTCGGTGCAGGCGACGTTCGAAAACTACGTCAAACTCAACAAGCGCGTTCCGCCCGAGCTTGCGGTGAGCGTGCAGAGTATCGATAGCCCTTCCCGCCTCGCAGATACGATTGCGGCTCACATCAACTTCAAGCTGCAGGCCAAGCAAGAGCTACTCGAGACCGAATCGGTCTGGGCCCGCCTGGAGACCCTGTACGAGCTGATGCAAAACGAGATCGAGATCCTCCAAGTGGAGAAAAAGATCCGCACGCGCGTCAAGAAGCAGATGGAGAAGAATCAGAAGGAGTACTACCTCAACGAGCAAATGCAGGCGATCCAGAAAGAACTGGGATCGCAAGATGAGTTCAAAAACGAGCTACAGGAGCTCGAAGAGAAGATTCGCAGGAAAAAAACTTCGAACGAGGCGGGCGAACGACTCAAAAAGGAGCTGCGCAAGCTCAAGATGATGAGTCCGATGAGTGCCGAGGCTACGGTGGTGCGAAACTACATCGACACCGTGTTGGCACTTCCTTGGTGCGAGACCACCGAAGACAAACTCGATCTGGCGGAAGCCGAGCGCATTTTGGATGAGGACCACTACGGCCTGGAGAAACCCAAGGACCGCATCTTGGAATACCTCGCGGTTCGGTCCCTGGTCGACAAGGTCAAAGGCCCAATCTTGTGTCTCATCGGTCCGCCGGGCGTGGGGAAGACCTCGCTGGCCAAGAGCGTGGCGCGGGCGACCGGGCGCAAGTTTGTGCGAATGTCGCTCGGTGGGGTACGAGACGAGGCTGAGATCCGTGGACATCGCCGCACCTATATCGGCGCGATGCCGGGAAAAATCATCCAGGGCCTACGAAAGGCCGGATCGTCGAATCCTGTCTTTCTGCTCGACGAGATCGACAAGATGTCGATGGACTTCCGTGGCGATCCCTCGGCAGCGATGCTCGAAGTACTGGACCCGGAGCAAAATTCAGCTTTCGTGGACCACTTCCTCGACCTGGACTACGATCTTTCGGACGTGCTCTTCCTTTGCACGGCGAACTCGCGTCACTCGATCCCGATCCCGTTGCAGGATCGGATGGAGATCATCGAGCTCACCGGCTACTCGGATGACGATCGCATCAAGATCGCCAAACAGTACCTGATCCCCAAGCAACGGGAGCTCAACGGGGTGGGGGATATACAGACGAACTGCAACGACACTGCGCTCAAGGAGCTGGTGCACTACTACACCAAGGAAGCGGGAGTGCGCGGCCTGGAACGGGAGCTCGGCGCGGTACTACGCAAGATCGCTCGGGACTACGTAAAGGGTGATCGCAAGCGTAAGAGCTTCAAAATCGACGCGAAATTGGTGGCGAAACTCCTCGGCCCGCGTAAATTCCGTTTCACGCGTGGGGACGATACCGATCAGGTAGGGACCACCAACGGACTGGCGGTTACGATGTTCGGCGGCGACCTGTTGCCGGCGGAAGTGATGGTGGTGTCGGGAAAAGGGAAGCTTACGCTGACCGGTAAGCTTGGCGAGGTGATGCAGGAGTCGGCGCAAGCGGCCGTCACGTATGTACGTTCCCGGGCGGGGCTCTTCGGTCTCGATCCGGATTTTTACGAGCATGCGGACTTTCACGTGCACTTCCCAGAGGGGGCCGTGCCCAAGGACGGACCGAGCGCCGGAGTGACCATGGTCACAAGTTTGGTCTCGGCGTTGCTGCAGGTTCCTGTGCGTAGCGATGTGGCGATGACCGGCGAAATCAACTTGCGCGGCAAGGTATTGCCCATCGGCGGGCTCAAGGAAAAAATTCTCGCTGCGCACCGCAGCGAGATCGCAGTGGTGATCTGTCCTAGGGAAAACGAAAAGGATTTGGCCGAGGTGCCCAAACCCATCCTCAAGGCCCTGGAGGTCAAATGCGCGACGAGCATCGACGAAGTGCTGCGATGGGCACTGGTGCCACTGTCGGAGGATCACCCGAATGCGGCGCTGCGAAAATTTCTGGAATCCGATTGGGCTGGCGAACCGGCGGACTGGCGTGAGATCCGGGAGCTCATCGAGAAGCGGCAATCGAAAAAGAAGCTCGAGCGAGCGAGCCTCAGCGAGCACGGGCCCCACTAACGGCATGCCGTTCGGGGCGACGTTCGCTGCGCGCCACGGGGGGCGAGCCGCGCGTTGCGCGCGAGCCGCGCGAGGAGAACGGAGAATTTCGGCGCACCCCGGTGCGTTGGGCCAATCGCAGGCCCGGACCCTGCTCGTCGGTATGGCGGCGACGGTTGGCGCGTTCGCGGGGTGTCACTTGGCGGGGGCGACGACGCCCGTAGGTCTGGGTACCATCGGGGCCGCTTCGGCAGATATGCAGCCGGGGCTGCCAACGGCGGTGTCCCCTTTGGATCTCGAAGCGGTGTCGGAGCGGGGCCGGCTGCTGTGTCAGCTCGAGCGCTTGTTGGGCTTGGCCTACGAAGTGGGCCTCCCGCGTGTGGGGGCGGTGGGGGCGGAGGTGCTCCTTCCCGTGGCTTCAGTCGATCGCGGGGGACGGTCGGGGGACGTCACCTTCTTTCGCTGGCAGTCGGGCGAGGCTGCGGACGCCTTGGGGACGCCAGATCCTCTACTGGCGACGCGCTGGCTTGTGGTGCCGATACTATTGGATCCCGATCGCGTGCTGGAAAATGAGCAGTTTTCAGATTCGATCGAAAAGGGCAGTGAGACGCATCTACGCCTCGTAGGTTTTGTGCGGGCTGCTCAGGCTGCGCAAGCGTTGGATCCCGCGGGCAGCTGGAGCATGCATCCGGTACGTGAGTACGTTCGCAACGGAACGAAGCGTGCGCGTCAAACTCGAGTGTATATGTTCGCACGCAGTGAAGGCGCGCCCGACTTGGAGATTGTGGTTGCGGATCGGAAGCGACGGACACCGGCCGTGGCCACGAGCGTTGTGGAGCAGCATCCGGCGGGGGCGTACGCGGCCGCGGAACTTTCATTGTCGGTCCCTCAACCTGGTCCCATGACCGTTTGTCGCGCCTTGCGTCGCGGCCCAGCGGGTGCGGACGTGGTCGTACGCACCACGCAGGGTTTGCGCTGGCGGATCGATGGTGGAGATGGGCGGATCGAACGACTGCCGGCCCATCCAAGCTCGACGCGCTAGAGTTGATCCGCCCCCGTACGGCCGCGTCATGCGCGCATTTCTGCTGATCAGGGCGCGGTCTCGTAGGTCGGTTGCACTGGCGGACCGGCCGTCGGCGGGTATGGTGGCCGGCGATGGTTATCGTTGGTACGAGCCCGCCGGGGTCGGATTTCGACGCGAGTCCTGTTGTGCGGATCTGCGACCTGCCGTTCACTGCGTTGAGCGAGTCGGCGTGTGTGACACGACTGCTCGCGCGCCTTGGGGAAGGACTCGGGACATGGGTCATCACACCAAATCTCGACATCGTGCGCCAGTGCAAGGGAGATGCCGAGGTCGCCGAGCTCGTTGGGACGGCGGACATGTTGGTCGCGGATGGCATGCCGCTGGTGTGGGCAAGTGCGTTGCAACGCACACGACTCCCGGAGCGTATCGCCGGCTCGAGCCTCATCGTGTCGTTGAGTGCCGCCGCTGCGCGGGCTGATGTTTCCGTGTTTCTCCTTGGCGGAAATCCGGGGACTGCCGACGGTGCGGCGGCCGAGTTGAGGCGGCGCTGCGCGGGTTTGAGGGTAGTGGGTACCCACTGTCCGCCGTTTGGCTTCGAAAAAGATGCTGAACAGACGGCGCTCATCGAGACCAAACTCAGGGACGCCAAACCGGATATCGTATATGTGGCCTTGGGCTTTCCCAAGGCTGAACGGTTGATCTGTCGTCTGCGAAATGTGGCTCCCGCGGCCATCTGGGTGGGCGTGGGGATCAGCTTCAGTTTCTTGTGTGGGGAGGTGGCTCAGGCGCCACCATGGCTACGGAATATCGGTCTCGAGTGGGTGCATCGCATGGTCCAAGAGCCGCGGCGTTTGGTCCGACGGTACCTCGTCCACGATCTCCCCTTTGCCGGAGAGCTGTTTTACACGGCGTGGAGAGCCCGCCGCCGGTCGTCCGGGCCCGGGTCCGGATGAGGCATCTCTCGCCCGAGCGAAGCTCGGCCGCAATTGAATTGAATTGAATTGAGTTGAAGCTGGGATGCGCTGAGCTTCAGCGCGAGCCCCGACCGCGGGCCAGTCCGATCAGACGGTCCCGTTGCCAGCGGCGGAGACCCTGTCGAAACCCCAGGTCCGGATAGCGCCTTTCGCGTCGCAACGCCGAGCGCAGGTATCCGGCGATGATGAGCGCGCCGCCCACCCCGTAGGGCTTCTCCCGCATTCGAAACACTCCGCTGGCGAGTACGTAGGGAAAACTCGATCCCATGAACCACTGACCCCGACCCCACCGTAGCCGACCTCTGTACACGTTTGCATCCGAGGATCCCATCAGTCGCAAGTGGATCAGCTTGAGGGCTTCATCGGGAACGCTGCACGTGCGGTAGCCGGCGAGGCGGGCCTTGTGGAAGTCGATGCCGTCCCACATGATCTCCGTCACGAATCCCCCGATTGCCTCGAAATGGGTGCGACGATAGAGTTTGAATTGTCCCGCCACCATCTCGTCGATCATGAATTCCTCGACGAACTGCACACCCTCGGGACGGAACACTTTTCCGCTGATCGCAGCGAGTTGAGGATCGGCATCGAAGTGCCGCATCGCTTGTTCCAAATAGTGTTCTGAGAACTCGAGGTCGACATCCATTTTTGCGATGTAGTCGTACGGAATGTCGACCTCGGCCAAGCCGTCGTTGAATGCGTCGATGACCCCGCCCCCCAGCTTCCTGAAACCACGATCCTTGCGCTTGACGATCCGGATCCATGGATTGCGCTGGGCCGCGCGAGCGAGAATTTCGGGCGTCGCGTCCGTCGAACCGTCGTCGACCATCACCCACAGTGATGGCGTGAGGGTTTGCTTTTCGACACAGGCAATGGTGCGTTCGAGCGTTCGCTCTTCGTCGCGGATCGGCGAGATAAGTACAACGCGGTGTTCGTGATGCACCATATGTAGTCTCAGTCTCGACGGTAGGGGCTCGTCGTAGATCGGAAGCGAGTCATGTGCGAGTGGGGTGTAGAGCTTGGGCGCAAACGCGTCGATTCGCCGCAGCCTACATCGCCACAAGTTCGTGGGCAAAAGGGCACGCGCAGGAGAAACGGACAGCGTGAACGGCGCAATTCGATCGTTGGCGTCGGTGCCCGCATCCGTCGGTATGCCGGCGGTCGATGACGAGCAACCCATCGTTCGCGGCGATGTGGCGGCGTCGCGGGTGACGGTCTCGACGTCGGACCTCCCGGGGGGCGACGTGGGAGGGCTCTCGTCGTGTTGACGGGTCCGAGCGGCCCTGGTAGTCGATTCGGGGCAGGAGCCCTGTTGACGCGTCGAATCGCGCGACCGGCGAGGCCGATGCAATCAGCGAACCCGTGAAACTCCAGACCCAGCGCATCCCGCTCCCCGCCGTGACAAACGACGCTCGCTGGGCCGATGGACCACAACAGGATCGGTTGGTATGAGCGTGACCCATGGCGAGCCCTGCGTCAAAGCTGTGGTGTTAACCTGGAACGATACGGAGATGTCGAGTCGGTGCATCGCGTCACTGATCGAGGGCGGGTACCCGAACCTTGAGATTATCTTGGTTGACAACGGGTCGCAGGAGCCTTGTGGCGAGGCCCTCGCAGCCCTGTTCCCAACCATCGAGGTGGTGCGTCTGGCGACGAACCAAGGCTTCACCGGGGGGGCAAACGCGGGGCTGAAACATGCACTGAGTCGCGGCGCGGACTATATCTTGTTTCTGAATAACGATACCGTTGTCGCGCCAGGGGCCGTATCGGAGTTGGTTGCGGCGCTAGAGGATGACCCTGCCGTCGGCGCCGCCAGTGCGCTACTATTCATTCCGGGTCCGGGACCTCGTCGCGTGGCCTTCTATACGGGGACCGTGCGGCGAGATATCGCGTCCCACATACATTTTCGAGAGGATTCGGCATATGACGGCCGCGAGTGGCCGACCGCCGTCACCGAGTACGCACCCGCTTGTGCGATGATGTACCGCAGCCATGCTTTGCGCGAGATCGGCCTCTTCGATGAGACCTTTGGCACGAACTGGGAAGACTACGACCTCTGCCTTCGCTTCTCGGACCACGGTTGGACCATGCTGACCGTGGGCACCGCACACGTCGATCACCTCCACGGTGCCACAACCGGACGTACGTCGCCTTATATCGTGTACTATGCGACGCGGAATCGCCTCATCTGTCTGTTCAGGTACGGCTCCGCTTGGGGGATCCTCCGGAATAGTCCCCATATTGCGCGCACCTTCATGTGGCAGATCCGTGGCTACGGGTTGAGCAACTGGCGGTGCCATTGGGCGTTCGCGAAGGGGGTCGCTGCCTTCGGCCTGGCGATCCGGGGGGAGGCGGGGGCACCGGCGGTGCGGGCGGCCGACTGAGACCACGGTGCGGCCGGCGAGGGGCGGCCGGGGAATGGTGTGTTCTGTCGTGCGAGTTGGCCCTCGCTAGGCCGTATCCGACCTTGCGCTCGGGGGGGTGCGTGGTCCCGCGCGACGGTGCAGCAACAGGCGACCGACGAACCAGCCGACGCCCAGAGCTCCGGGCAGCTTGTTGAGGATGTTGGCCGTGGCATAGAGTCGGGCGTCCGCTGGGGGATCTCCGATTTTTCGACGAGATCGTACAAGCTTAGACCATAGGCGAATGTAGACGGCGAACAGCAACAAGGCGAGGCCGCTGGTCTGCGTGGCCCCGCCAAGTGCTACTCCGGGCACGACCAGCGCATATGTGAGGAGTGACACCAGTCGTCGTGTGTGCGCGCGGTCTCGGTGCACCCAGAGCCCGTGTGCGCAGGCGTGGCCCATGCGCAGCGATCTTGTCCACCACTGTCCGAAGGTGGTCATGTCGATATTGTGCAGGGCCATATCGTTCGGCAGACGTACAACGCGATGGCCGGCGAGCAAGATGCGTTGGCAGAACTCCTTCTCCTCGGCCGCGATCATCCCGGGGTGTTGTCCTCCAACTTGCGCCCAAGCTGCGGCGCGTACCATCATGATGCCGCCCATGCTGTCGACATCGCCGGGCGGGGCGTCCCACTCCATATCAGCGAGGCGGTGGTAGATATTGCGCTCCCGTTCGCGCTCCCTTAGTCGCCCCCCGACGACCCCTACGTCCTCGTTTGCGTCGAGATAGGCAGATGCCGCAGGGAGCCAGCTCGGGCATAGCTGACAGTCACCGTCCAAGAACTGTACGTGGCGTAGGCTCGCCAGCTCTCGCGTGAGCACCGCGTAGCCGGTATTTCTGCCTCGGGAGGGGGACGGTGGGCAACTCGTGTCGACGCGGACCACTTTGACCGTGGGATACGCTTGCTCCACCCATTCCGCACTGTCGTCGCTCGAATCACCGTCGGCGTACACCGTCATCGCGGCACACGCGGGTATCGAATCGAGCGCTCGCGACAGGTGCGGCCGTTCGTTGCGGCCGATGATGACCACTCCAATACCAGTTGGAAGGGGGGTGTCGGCCGGTTCGAGCATACCTGTGTTGGAGTCTCGCCGACTTCAGCGCAAGACTCAACGTTGAGTTTCCCCAACGTGGGCTTCCTCAACGGCGAGCTTCCCAACTGTGAGCGACCTCGATGGCGAGTTCTTCGCTTTTTCTCACCGTCGCTGCGCCGAGGTGGCTCGGCACGCTCGGCACGCTCGGCACGTTCGGTTGAATTTGCGGACCGAGTGCATGGTGTCATAGAAAGGGAGAGAGCGCGTCAGACCTACCATGCCAACGCAGCCTACGAGCGGCCGGATGCTCCTGACGCACGAGTCAGATGCTCGCATGTTGGGGGCCGCCGTGATGGGTCCGGGCAGCAGCGGAATCGCCGCGCAACCGAGACTCCTATCCCTCGGGCAAAAAACTGTCGTGTTCGCTCACCAGCTCTACCCGGCGAAACAGTCGCTCAATGCAGGTTTTGCCCTGTTGCTGCGGGGGCAGCTGGATCGACCGGCGTTGCAGCGTAGTCTTGACGAACTGTTGACCCGTCACGCGGTCTTGCGCACCGCCTACTCGCTGGAAACCCACGCTCCGAGCGCATACACGTATGGCGTGCGCGGGCAGTCGATGCGGGTGCTTGCACTCTCAGCTCCGGACCTCCAGGGGCAAGAAGCGGAGCTCGCTCACATTGAGGCCGCTGAGATCAATGCGCCATTTGCTCTAGATAAGCCACCGTTGGTTCGCGCGACTCTCGTGCAACATAACCCATCTTTGCACACCCTCCTCATCGTGAACCATTCCGTTTGCGGCGATGGAACCTCACTCTATACGGTGTATCGCCGCGAGTTGGCGACGCTCTATGACGCCTACACTACTGGGGGACCGGACTCTCCATCCCCGCTTCCGCAGCTGGTTGAGGACTTCGATGACTTCGTGCGGTGGGAGAATGAACGCAACAGTGGAAAGAACCTCGATCGCCGGTTGAAATTCTGGCAACGCCAGATCGAAGGTGCCCCCTCGGAGATCGGCTTGCTCGCGGACGCGCCGCGACCCGCAGTGCCGACCGGCAGGGGGGGGCATATCAGCGGGCCGACGATAGCTGGCCTCCTCGATCGGGTAGACGCGTTTGGTCGGAAGCATGCAGGATCTCGGGTCAGCGTGCTGTTGTCGGTATTTTATGCCCTCTTGCTTCGGCATTCTGGGCAAGTAGATCGGGTGATCAGCGTCCCGGTGTCGAGGCGCCCCCCTAAGTTTGCAGGTGTCTTCGGACGCATGGTCAATCCACTGCCGATTCGTGCCGTGGTGGCGCCCGAACACTCGTTCGTCGACTTGCTGGAACAGGTGGAGGCGACGACCTTCCGGGCGTTCATGAAGATGGACCTCGCATTCGAAAAACTCGTGGAGGCCACGGCTGCGCGACCCGATAGCGACGTGAGTCACCTCAATAGGATCGTATTCAATTTTACCGACTACGATGCCAAACCCATTGGGTTGAGGGGTTTGGCCACGGAAAGCAGGCGGCTTACGCCCGCGGCGACCTACCTCGAACTCGTTGCAGAAGCCGAAGAAACGAGCGAAGGTTTTCGGTTGTCGTTCTTGTACAATGAGGATGTTTACGCTGCTGAATCCATGCAGTGTATGCTCGATCAGTACTACCGTCTTTTGGATGAAGCGCTCGAATACCCGCACCTCCCACTTTCGCAGCTTTCCTTGCTAGGAGTCGAGGAACGACGTCTGACTCGGTGGTGCCGCGCGGCTGAATCCGGCGTAGCGATCGATCGTACGGATTTCTTGTCGCTGTTCTCTGGTCATGTAGCGGCGCATCCCAACCGGATCGCTTGTTCCTTGCATGGCGCGCAACTCACCTATGAACAGCTCGACCGTCGCGCGCGCGCGCTTGCAGCCGCCGTATTGCGGCGTGGGTCGCCCGGCGAGCGGGACCTGCGGATCGGGTTGGCGGCCGGATCGGGTTTGGAGCGCAGTGTGGGATGCTTGGGTATCCTGATGGCCGGGGCGATTTGCGTGCCGCTGACGGTCGAGAGCGACCGGGCTGCGCTCGACTGCGCCCGCGAGGGATACGGCCTCGATGCGGTGGTCACCCTACCGTGCGTGCCGATGGATTTTGGCCCGGGGGATCCGCTGGTTTTCGTTGATCTGGTTGCAGAGACTCGCGAAGGGCAGGCACGGCCGTCTCGTTTGCCGGATAGGCGAGCGATCGATGCCGTGCTGCTGCTTGATATCGGGGATGGATCGGTCTCGGGTGCGGCGGCCGGGCATGGGAGTTCAGTGCGTGGCGATGTGGTGGAGTCCGAGCTTGATGGCTCCATGAGTTGTTGCCCCATCGACCCTGAAATCCGTGTTCGCTACACGGTTGGCGATGTGGCAAATCTGCTTGAGGATCTGGGCTCCCAACTGGCCCTCGGCAGTGGGACTCGCGTGTCGTCTCGAGCCGCATCCGCTGTGGAGGACATCCTGTTCAACGTCTTGCTGCCGTTGTCGATTGGCGGTGTGAGCGTGACATCCGGTGTTGCGACTGCTGATTTGGCGGGATCACTGGCGCCCGATCCCCCCAAGGAGCTATCCACATCCACGAGCTCATCTCGCTCCTCGAGTTCTTCCAGTTCCACCGCAGCCGCTGCGACTTGCTTCTGCGCCACCGCGCGTGCGTTCCAAGACCTATTGGTGTCGGGCTGGACGCCAGCATCCGGCTTGGTCGCGCTGGTGACGAACGGCGCCCCGTTGCCGGGACTGTCGGATCGGCTTCTCGGCGCGGGTGCCAAGCTCCACGTGATCCACGAAAATCGGTGGTTGGGAGCTTACGCCATCGGGGAGGTGTTCCGGGCTGGAGGCGTGCGCCCTCTTCTTAAGCGTTTGCTGCGTGGTTTTCGCGTGACGATCGTGGACCCGTGGGGAGCGGAGGTGCCTTTCGGGCATATCGGTCGGCTGCAGGTGGCGAGGTGTGACGCTGCACCCCTCTTGCCACTGCTCGACGACGGAACGCCGAAGTGCCCGACCACATCTGTGGTGACGACAGGAGCGCTGGGGCGATATGCGCCCGGCGGGTGGATCGAGTGTCTAGGCTCGTACGAGGATTGGGCCAAGTTGGAGGGGTATTGGATGGATCTGAAACAGGTCGGCGAAGCGCTCGCGGGCTTGCTCGGTGTTCAGGATCTGATCGTACGTCTTGTTGCCGACACGGATCGTGGGGAATCGCTGTGTGCCTACTACGTCGCCGCCAGCGATCTGGCACCCGATCAGCTACGTGAACAGTTCGCATCCGAATGTCATCGGCACGAAATCCCGCAGTACTTCGTGCGTTTGGATGCGCTTCCGCGTGACGCTGCTGGTCTGGTTGACAACGACGCCCTGCCCGTTCCCGATTCGGCATCGTGGCAGGAGGCGGGTCTCTCGGCGGTGCCGCGTAGTGACACAGAGGTGCTCGTGGCGGGCTTGTGGAAGCAGGTTCTGGGGGCGCCAGTGGTGGGTATCGACGACAATTTCTTCGATCTAGGTGGGCATTCGATGCTCGCGTTGCTGCTGACGAAACGACTCGAGGCGGCGCTGCACTGCGAGTTCGACGTCGGCACATTGTTTGCGAATCCGACCGTGCGAGCCTTGTGCGGGGCGCTGGGCCGGAACGGGGCGGCTACGCTGCAACCAGACGTGATTCCGCTGCAGACCGCGGGTGCGGGTGCCCCCTTGTTTTGCATCTGCGGTATTCACGTGTATCAAGACCTCGCGCAGCTTCTCGGTGGGGATCGCCCGGTCTACGGCGTATATGTTCCCGTTGAGACGGAGCTGCTGGGCGGCGGAAGCCGACCGCAACCCGCAGCGATCGACGCTTCGACCATACCCAGGTTGGCCGCGCACTACGTGGCCGCGATTCGGAAGGTCCAGCCGCACGGCCCCTATTCGTTGGCTGGCGTCTGTTTCGGAGGTGTACTCGCGTACGAGGTCGCTTGCCAATTGGAGGGCGACAACGAGGAGATTGGCCTGCTCTTGCTCATGGAGGCGGTGCTAGCGAAGGGGAGGACCCGCGTCTTGGGTGCATGGGTCCGGGCGCATCTGTCACGTTTGATCAAGTCGGGTCCGCGCTATCTGCTCGAGCGGGCGCGCTCATGGACACGTGCCGTTGTCGCTTCACGCCGGGGCCTTGCGACTGGGCAGGGGTGGAGCGTACCGAGCCGAAAGGTTTTTGCGGGTTCGGACCCGGTGACGCACAGTGAGGAACAGGAGCTTGAGCTGGCGCGGGAGCTTGAGGCCGGCCGAAACGAGCGTTACAAGACCGCCATGTCGGCCTATGAAGGTCGTATCCTGCTGCACCCCGGCATCACATTGCTCGTATACGCCGATGACGAGCCGACCTTTGAGGGGTATAGGATCGACGCTTTGGGCGGGTTTGGGCCGTTGATTCAAGGGCGGAAGGAAGTCCGCAGAGTGCGCGGTGACCATCTTGGTATCCTCAAGCGCCCGAATGTGGAAGAGCTGGTCCGAATGGCGAAGGGTGCATTCGCCGAAATCGACAACGACGCAACGCAAGCAGCGGGCCGTGGTCGCTTGGCGCCCTCGGATACGGGTCGATACCCGCCGTCGTCGCCTTAGGTGGTGTCGCACCGCCGCGGCCGACCGGGGACACGGATGCGCGGGGTACACTTGCGTTGTGTCACGCACTGAGTTGAGATGGGTCCAGCCCCAGCGAGTGAGGCGTGGGGCGGAGCATTGAGTGAATTTCTCGACCTTCGATTTTGTCCTGTGGTTCTTCCCGGCGGTGGCGTTGCTGTTCCACGTCGCCCCTGTGAAGCTCCGGCTGGTCGTGCTGTTGTGCGCCTCGCTGGGATTCTACGGCTATCATGGTCTCTGGCCGCTCGCTGGCCTTTTGGCGAGTGTCCTGTGGGCGCACCTTATCAGCCGCTGGCTGCCCGGTAGACGAGGGATCGCCTGGGCGATCCTCGTACCCTTGCTCGTGCTGTTCGTGGCTAAATACCTCGCATTCACATTGGATCTCCTGGGTGTCGACGGCCGGGCTCGAAGCCTGATCCTCCCACTGCTTGCGGTCTCCATGCCTGCAGGCATCAGCTTCTATACCTTCCAACTGGTCGGGTACTCGATTGACCGAGCTGAGGGTAGGGTCCCGGACCCACCGAGATGGCAGCGATTGTGCCTGTTTGTGGCGTTCTTTCCCCAGCTGATCGCCGGCCCGATCGTACGCTATGATCAGGTGGCTCCGCAGTTTGCGCGACTCACAACGGAGAAGATACTACAGCCAAATTGGCGACGCGCACTGAAGTTCGTGTCGATCGGCTTGTTTCTCAAGATATTCGGCGCCGATATCTTGCGGGGTTTCCAAGAAAAAGCAGCTCGTGCCGATGCCGCGTCGTCCATCGACCAGTTGTTCAGCGCGTTCAGCTACTCGTTCGTGATTTACTATGATTTTTGGGCCTACTCTCTGATTGCCATGGGCCTGGGTCTGGTGTTTTGCATCGAATTACCACGGAACTTCAACGAACCGTATCTAGCGGTGAACCCCCAGGAATTCTGGCGGCGCTGGCACATCACACTCTCCAGCTGGTTACGAGATTATGTGTATTTTCGACTCGGTGGAAATCATCGCTACCTGAGGAACATATTCATCGTATTCGTTGTGTGTGGCATCTGGCACGGGGCGGGCCTGAATTTCGTCGTCTGGGGAGCCTATCATACTGGCTTGGTTGTGGGCTACCGCGTCATACGAGAGCATTGGGACCGACTGCCGCGACACGTGGCCATCGCGCTGACGTTTGGTTTGGTGTCCTTGGGTTGGCCGCTCTTCTATCTGGACCTCCCGCACTTTGTGCGCTTGTTCGCCAGCATGGCAGACGACCCCTGGCGCGCGCCTCATATTTATGGAATGTCGCACTTTCTTTACACAGCGTTGGTTGCGGTTTGGGTATTTGCGGCTAGAGAGTCGCGCTGGCTGTACAATGCGCGTTCACACGCGTTCTTCGACGCACCAGTGCTTCACGCAATCCTCACCTTCACTGCCCTTTCGTTTTTCTCCTACAGTCGCACCTTCATCTATTTTGTGTTCTGATGGATACAATCGATTCACGTTCTCAGGTGCGCTACCTACAACGGTTCTTGGCCGTCCTCGCCGGATTGTTGGGCTGCGCGACCCTGGCTTTCGTGGCGAAACGAAACCTGCGCGACCTGCGGGTAGATTTTCAGAAACACGGTGCGGACACCGTGGTGCTGATCGGTAAAATGGTCTCGCGGAGCGAACGGGCGGATCTGCGCCTGGGTTTCGCCGATATCATGGCGGTGCCTCGGATCGGCAATATCGGGAACCATCAGACCCAGCTGATGTCGGAGCAGAATTTTTCCGGCCGATCGCGCGTCGGCTACTTCTACAACTATTGGTACGAGAGTATGACCTTACGGGAGGCGCGTGACTATGTGGCTTTCCTCAAGGATACCCAGCGCTTGCCGCGAGACTTGGTCCTCATCTCCGTGACGACGCCGCACGCCGACAATGGCGCGTTCATCGTCGATCACCATCACGAGCTGCCCACGCAGCTCGCCTACTATTACGAGCGCACTCGGGGAAGCGGTGCAGCGGCGGACCTGTGGCGCCATCGGCTGCAGATGCTCGACGGCTACGCGTACAAGATTCTTGACTGGAAAAACATGATAGCGAACGGGCTCGACTTCGTGGTCGCCTCGCCGCGACGCTACCGTGTGATCAACAGGCGGGTTTGCGAGCGCGAGGATCGCCACAGGGGGGAGACCAGGCCCTCACCCGAAGCGCTACTTCTGTTTGGCGTGGTCGCTGTGCCGCCCACAGCGGCCAGATGGTTGAGTATGGGGCCCGTCGTCACTGCGTATTGCAATCGTGAGTTGTCCATGGGCTTCGCGTACGACGGTAGCTCCATCGACGCGGGAACGGGGCGTGGCTTGGTCTTGAACCAGGTCGACATGGGCTCGGACAATCGAGGACTTGTGGCCGGTGATGAGGACCGCATCGCCGGCTATATGCGCGACATTGACGAGCTGTTGTCCGACGGCCATCGACGTGTGGTGTTTCTGATACCGCCGGTATACGAGTCCGAGCGGGCCAGTTTCGTGGATGGGGTGATGACTCGCGCGCTGGATTCCGTGCCGGAGTTGGAGGTCGTGGATCACCGGCATCGTCACGCTGAGAAGGAAAATTTTGTCGAGTATCTGCACCCAAATGCGCGCTACTTCGACCTGGTGGTTGAGGAGCTTCGGAAGCGTCGAGTTCTACCTCCGGGGGGCTAGGCTCGAGCCGGTTCAACCTGGAGCGACTCGTTCCAAGCTCCACCGAACTGGAACGAAAAAGTGCGGGCGAGGGCGGAGCGTAATATGCGCGGTGTCGGGCCGGTGGACGTGGGTGCGCCCCTTGGCTAATGGCGCAGCGCCGACTATGCTCACCGTGGACCTCAAATGAGTGCGAACGTTGACGACACCACCCTCGCGATTCGGAATGTCCTCCGCGAACATGCGCGACTTGGCGATGCCGTCGCTACCTTGGAGGAGGATGCGAGCCTTTACGATGCGGGGATGACCTCCCATGCGAGTGTCGACGTGATGCTGGCACTGGAGTCGGAATTCGATCTCGAGTTTCCAGACCGAATGCTTCGACGCGAGGTATTTGAGAGCGTCGCAGCGATTCGCGATGCGGTTCTCGAACTCCAAGAAGCGTGAGCGAGACCATACATGACGAAAACACATCTACTCGCAGCGCTCCCCGACATCGCGTCGGGCGTTGTTGCTGCCCACGCCGCGCAGGTCGACAGAGACGCTCGGTTCCCGGTAGAGGGCATCGACGCACTCAAGGCGGCGGGCATGATGGGCGCCGCCATTCCGAGCGACGCCGGTGGCCTCGGTTGTAGTTTGGAAGAACTCGGGAAGATGTGCGCCGTCTTGGCGCGCAACTGTGCGTCCACCGCGATGATCGTCGCGATGCATCACATCCAGGTGGCGAGTCTGGTCAATCACGCGATCTCCCAGCCGGAGGTGCGCGACTACTTGCTTAGAGTCGCGGGGGAGCGTCGCCTGATCGCGTCGGGTACATCCGAGGTGGGCCCCAGCGGCGACATGCGGCAAAGCGTTTGTTTTCTGGAGTCGATGGGGCAAGATTTTACCGTAACCAAGAAATGCACCACTGTTTCCTACGGGCAGATGGCGGACGATATTTTGTTCCAGGCTCGCCGAACGGGAGAAGCGAGCGCGGGAGACCAGGTCGCTATCTTGGCCACGCGGGGGAGCTATGTGCTGGATCCCCTCGGCGGCTGGGACACATTGGGGATGCGGGGCACATGCAGTCCAGGTGGCGTGCTGAAAGCTCGAATCGCGCCCTGGCAGGTGCTCGACGCTTCGTTCGCCACGGTGGCCGCACAGACACAGGTCCCGTGGTCACATATTCTGTGGTCGTGCTGCTGGCTGGGATCGGCGACCGACGCGGTCGAGAAGGCGAGTACCGTCGTCCGAGCGAAGGCGCGGGCTCGCCCAGGTCAGGTTCCACACGCCGCGCTGGACTTGTCTCGCTTGACAGGAAAACTGCTGCTGATGCGTTCCGTCATCCAGGCGCTGACGCGAGAATACGAGATGATCATGACTTCGGCCGACCATGCCGATCTAGAGAGCCTGGGCTTCGCGCTGCGAGACAACAATCTGAAGCTCAATACCTCGGAACTCGCGGTCGAGATTGTGTCGGACGCCCTGAGGATAGTCGGGATATCCGCGTACAAGAATGATAGCGAAGTCAGTCTAGGTCGGCATCTCCGCGACGTTTATTCGGCCCCTCTTATGATCAGCAATCAACGTATCCATAGTACCAACGCCTCGATGCTGTTGGTGCACAAGACGGTATGACCCGTGTGCGGCTCGTCGCCACTCGTCGCGGCCATTCGCTCCTCCTGACCTCCTAGGTACCTCGTGGAACTCACCCAAGCGCGCAGGGTCTTTCTCGACCAGCTCTTTAAACACGGTCTTTTCATCCCCACGGGCGTGCGCGGTTTCTACGGGCGAGGTCAGGTGTTTGAGAACATCGTACAGGGATTCGGCCGTTTGGTAGATCGCTACTCGCGCGACGACGGCGCTGAACGTATCTACTTCCCGCCGTTGGTCCCACGGTCGGCACTCGAGAAGACGAGCTATCTCGAATCGATGCCTCATCTTGCTGGCGTTGTGCACAGCTTCTGCGGTGATGATGCCGGACATCGCCGTCTGCTTGCCGAGGTTGAGAGCGGGGGGGAGTGGGGACGGTTTCTCGAAATGACGGACCTCGCGTTGGCGCCAGCGGCCTGCTATCCACTATATCCGACCTGTACCGGTACGCTCCGCGAGCACGGCCGCACTGTGGACCTGGACGCGGGCTATGTATTCCGTCGTGAGCCATCAGATGATCCCGCTCGACTACAGATGTTTCGCCAACGCGAGATGGTCCGTCTCGGCACACCCGAGATGGTTGGCGACTGGCGGGAGATGTGGATCGAACGGGCGCAACGTATGCTCGGAAACCTCGGGCTGGAGACACGACTGCAGGTGGCATCCGACCCCTTCTTCGGTCGCGGCGGACGCATGATGTCTGCTACCCAGAAGCAGCAAAAACTCAAATTCGAGCTGCAAGTCCCCATTGTGTCGGAGGAAGCTCCAACCGCCGTTACGTCGTTCAACTATCATACCAGCCATTTTGGGGACGCGTTTGGCATCAAAACCCAAGGTGGAGATGCTGCGCACACCGCCTGCCTAGGATTTGGAGTGGAGCGAATCAGTCTCGCGCTGTTGAAAAGGCACGGCATGGATGTCGACGCCTGGCCTTCGGGTATACGGGAGCAGTTGAGGTGAGCGTCGGCATTTCCGATCTCAACATCTTCCGTCTGGGTGCATCCACCTACAAGCCGCACCCGTTG
Source organism: Nannocystaceae bacterium (assembly GCA_036479215.1). Classification (GTDB taxonomy): domain Bacteria; phylum Myxococcota_A; class Polyangia; order Nannocystales; family Nannocystaceae; genus FL481. The sequence continues at coordinate 22,362 of JAZGFE010000308.1, forward strand.
CATAGCGGGAGTCGAGATTGGCTCGAGAGCAACTGCTATATCGATGTCTATATCGAGATGTTGCACGCTTTGGAGATGGAGGTGTATGCTTGTCTCTCCTTCTGCATTTCATCGACCTTCGAGGGCGACCAATGGACGTTCTTTAAACCACCCCTGGCAGAACTAAGATCATTGTACGGTCTGGAGATCAACGAACTCACGCTATGGCGTCCGCTGCTCGACCATGTGGTCGAGCAGTCGAGCAGGCAATGCATCGTGATTCCAGAGCTCGACAGTGGAAAGTTCTCGGCCCCACATAGGCGCACATGACACCACGTTTGCCTACGCGAGTCGTGTTGATGTGGGCGAAAAAGTCTCACCCACATGGTCATACAAGCGCCCACAGAAACTTACG
>JAZGFE010000309.1:0-21775 GCA_036479215.1 Nannocystaceae bacterium
CTGATCGACGCCTCTGATCGACGCCTCTGATCGACGCCTCTGATCGACGCCTCTGATCGACGCCTCTGATCGACGCCTCTGATCGACGCCTCTGATCGACGCCTCTGATCGACGCATCCCGGCGATCGCGGGGCTGATCGAGGGGCCGCCGCGCAAGTCGGTGCGGTCGCGGGACAATGGCCGCGGCGGCGGCCGAGAATGAGCTCGGCTGCTTGCTTGCGGCGCGAGACGCCGCACAGTATCGAGGCCATGCTGGACCCCGCGCGACCTCATTGCAGCCATCACGGATGGAGCATGGTCGCGGTCGGTGTGGGGGCGTGGATCACTTTCGGAGGCGGTTGTCGTGGCACGTTCGAGGCGGAAGGAGCGATGTGCGCCACGGGGCAGGCGGGGTGCCTATGCACGGACGGGGGCGCATGCGACGGCGTGCTGGTTTGCCGCCTCGGAGAATGCATGGATGCCTCCGATGCTGGCCCCCAAGCGGGAACGCCCGATCCACACGATACTGGTGCAGGTGAGCACGACGAGGACGATGATGATGAGGTCGGCGACGATGATGCCGATGATGCCGATGATGCCGATGATGCCGATGATGATGATGGCGATGATGGCGATGATGCAGATGACGACGATGCCGGAGATGACGACGATGCAGATGGCGATGATACGTCCGGTGGCCCTTCCCAAGACACGGGAGGGCACGGGACCGGAAATGGGAGCGATGAGCTACCCGCTGACACCGGTCCCGTGATCTGGCGCCGTTTCGTAGACGTGTCCGTGCGTGAAGGCACGCCTGTACTCGCGGTGGATCCAGGGGGTGAGGCACGTGTCGCGGTACATACCGAGCTGGGAGACGTGCGTGTTTCGGCCTTCTCGAACACGGGCACACCACGTTGGTCCGTGGATTTGGGAGAAGGCGGGTCGCTCGAAAGGCCCACGGGGATCGCCGTGGGCACGATCGGCTATACAACCGTCGTGGGTACGGTGGCGTCCCCGGGTGTGGAAGAGCAGGCCTGGATGGTGCGTCTCGATCCCATGGGGACGACGCTGTGGTCCCACAACCCCCACGCGGAGGCAGATCGACCCACCCGCGCTGTGGACGTGGCGGCGGTGGGGAGCGTTGCGCTCTTCGTACTGGGCACGGTGATCGGTGAGGGCGGCGGTGATGCGATGTGGGTGAGAAGGTACACCGTGTCCGGGGAGATCGACTGGTCGCGAGATCTGAACGAGGGCATGCGGGCACGCGCCGTCGTGGTGGGAGGAACGGGGGAGGCGGTGGTCGGTGGAGACGAGGACTACAACGTGACCGTCCAAGCACCGGTGTTGAGCATCGCTGCGGATGGAGTATCGGGCTGGTCGTCCCTCGTGCGCCACGATCCATGGGCGCGGGGCACCGTGTTGGCGTTCGGGCCAGCGCAACGTTTGGTGTTCGCGGGCACGGCCGCTGGCGCCGACGGTCAGCGAATCTGGATGCAAACCTATGATCTTTCGGGCGCACCGGGCTGGGCCAACAGCACCGAATATGGCGTGGGGGAGGCCTGTCACGGTGTCGCCTCGGCGGGCGACGGGAAGGTCTACGTGGCGCTGCAGATCGGCACCGGGCGCGCGGCCGAGACGGCCGCAGTGCGCAAATACGACGTTTCTGGCAAAGAACTGTGGACCCGGGAGCACCCGAACGTCGCGTTTACATCGATCCGCGATGCGGTGGCGGTGGACGGACGCGGAGACGTGATGTTGGTGGGTGTGGTCGAGCTGGCAAGCGGACACAACAGACTGTGGCTGGCGAAGGTCGACGGCTGAGCCGCGCCGAGGACGGGCTCCCAACGCCCAACGCCCAACGCCCAACGCCCAATTCCCGGAACTCGCGGAATAAGCGCATCGCGCCCTCGCTTTCGCTGTGGCGCTCGTGCTCCGTTTGGGAGAACATCTCCCGAAGATGAGCCTGAAGTGGGATCGACGTTTTCTCGAGCTTGCCCACCACATCTCGCTGTGGAGCAAGGACCCGTCCACAAAGGTCGGCTGCGTCGTGGTGGGCCCCGATCGAGAGATCCGAAGCACGGGGTTCAACGGGTTTCCGCGGGGTATCCAGGACACCGCGGCTCGGCTCGAGGATAGAAGCCTTAAATATCCCTTGATCTGTCACGCCGAGGAGAATGCGATCATGCACGCGGCCAGGATAGGGATCGCTCTCAAGGATTGTATCGCCTACGTCACCTGGCCACCTTGTACGCGCTGCGCCCGTTCGCTGGTGCAAGCCGGCGTGCGAGAGGTCGCCTATCCCGACGCATTGGAGATTCCCGAGCGTTGGCGGGACGATTTCTCCATGAGCATGGGCATGCTAAAGGAGACGGGGGTGAGGGTGCACGCCGTGGTTCGAGCGCGGCAGGAGGTGCCGACGGGGCGACCTCGGCAACAAGCGGAACAGGGAGCGTCGCGCCGCTGGGAACACGCTCGAACGGATTAAGATACCTCATCGAGCCCCGTGCCCAGAGAACATGAGGCGTGGGCCAGCCTGTGGATACGCCGTAGCCGGGCGCGAGTCGGCGTGGGAATCGCGCAGCGTGGCGGGAGAAGAGGGCCGGCGACATGCGCACGCGGCGCACGCGGCGCACGCGGCGATTCGCAGGGCGGGTCGTGCCGTGCCACGCTTCGGCGCATGTGCAGCGAGCGACGGCGACGATACGCGATCACCAGAGGGCTGTTGTGGGCGGGCGTTCTGGGGTCGTCCGCCTGCGTGGACAAGGGTCCAGATTACGTCAGCGGACCGGGCGTCAAGACAACGGCGAGTGACGGCAATGGAGATGGCGACGGAGATGGAGATGGCGACGGAGATGGCGACGGAGATGGCGACGGAGACGGAGATGGAGACGGCGACGGAGACGGAGACGGAGACGGCGATGGGGCGTGTCCCGATGTGGACAGCTGCTGGGGATGCTTGGCTGTCGAGGGGTGCAACTGGACGGCCGAGGTTTGTGAGAAGGAGTGCCTGGCCGATGCAGATTGTTTTGGGCCGGGCAATCCGGCGGCGCCCGTGTGCCCGGGGGACTGCGGTGGGGACACGTGTACAGCGCCGGAGTTTTGCAAGTCTCCCACGGGCGCGTGCACGAACGGCGCAGTCGAGGGTGTGTGCACCCTGATGCCAGAGGCGTGCAACGATGCGTACTTACCCGTGTGCGGATGCAATGGCGATACCTACGGCAACGCATGCTACGCCGATGCAGCGGGCGAGAATATCGAGGGCGCGGGCGAGTGCGAGCAGGCCGACACGTGTGCAAAGATAGACGACCGGGACGCCTGCGATGCCGCGGAGGCGTGCTGGTCGAAGGACATGTCCCAGGTGTATCCCAATCCAGAAACCGATGGCAGTTGGTGCGTTTCCGACGCAGTCGAGTTCGCCGGGTGCATGGCGGAGATGGCGTGTGGTGATGCTGAGACGATCTTCCTGTTCGGTGAGATGTATTGGTGGAGTGCAGATACCTGCGCTCCCGCGGGCTACGAGCTCGTCGAACCTGCGCTCGAGTACGAGTTTTGCGGAGGCTGAACGCGTCTTCCTGCGCGGGAGAGTGGCCGCCCGGGGGCGTGACCGGCCGGCCGTGTTCGCGGCGTGTCACGCCGCCGAACGGTGCGCCTGTCCGGCGCCCAGGGATGCGATCGAGTCGCCACCCGACCCCCTCGATCGCACCTGTTTCAGCACGTCTAGCGCCGCGACTCGGTACGCCTCCGCCAGGGTGGGGAAGTTGAACACCGTTTCCACGAGGGTGCGCACGGTGCCGCCACATTGCAGCGCCATCTGCCCCACGTGCACAAGTTCGGTGGCGCCCTCGCCCGCCACGGCGATGCCGAGAATCTTTTCTCCCCTCGTGTCGCTTATCAGCTTGAGCATCCCCTGGCCGCCGTTGGAGATATGGCCACGTGCGAGTTCGTTGAATCGCGCGCGGCCGACGGTGATATCCCCGCCGAATTCATCTGCGCGCAGGTTCGCGTCCCGCTCGTTGAGCCCGACGCATGCGATCTCCGGAATCGTGTAGATCCCCATGGGAATCGTATCGGACCCGGCCCCCGGGTCGATCCCATAGACGTGGCAGATTGCACGTCGACCTTGCTCCATGGAGTACGATGCCAGCGCCGGGTAGCCGATGACGTCGCCCACAGCTGACACACTCGGTGCGCTAGTGCGAAAGTACTCGTCCACGCGAATCGTTCCGCGCTCGTTCAAGACGATAGAAGCGCTCTGCAGGCCGAGGCCCTCCACATTGGGAACCCGACCGAGGGCCACAAGGAGCTTCTCGGATTCGATGATGGTGCCATCGGTGGTCCGTGTTGTCACTCCACGAAAGTCGTCCTGGCGAACCTCGCAGACCCGGCGTTCGCCAAGAAATCTTCCACCGTGTTGTTCGAGTTTGCGGACGAATTCATCGGATAGGTCGGTGTCGAGAAAACCCAGTGGCCGCGGATGGGTGTCGACCATCGATACTTCGACGCCCACGGCGGCAAAAATAGAGGCGTACTCGCTGGCGATGACGCCTCCGCCGAGGATGCAAAGCGTCTGCGGCAAGTAGTCCAATGCCAGCAGAGAATCACTGTCCAGGATCTGATCGTGATCGATCTCGACGTGTTGCGGTGTGCGGGGGCGGGAACCGGTGGCGATGAGAATGTGCTGGGCGCCGATCCGTTTCGACGTGCCATCGAGCCATGTGATCTCGACTTCATGCGCCGACTTCAAGCGGGCACACCCATGGATGCAATCGATCCTGTTCCGCTCGAGATGCTGCTCCGCGATCCCCACATGGGCGGCGATCACCTGGGAAAGGTCGCTTCGCAACTTGGCCATGCGCATCCCCTTGGCCAGGGGCATGCCGAGCCTGGATGCTTCTCGCTCGAATTCGGCGAGACGAAGCGCAGACGCGCGAAGGGTCTTGCTGGGGATGGTGCCTCGGTGCACACAGGCCCCACCGAGGGCGCGGTCCTTTTCGATCAGCGCGACCTTCTTCCCGATCTTGGCGGCTTGGATCGCGCCTTTCTGCCCGCCGGGCCCGCTTCCTATGACAATCAGATCGTAATGCGTCGCCATACGCGTGCTGCGATTCTCCGCCTCATCAGCTAGTTGCTGTGATCTTGTAGGTACGGCGCATCGGCGAATCCTTGCGGGACTTGGGGACCGAATCGCACCCTGATCCCGGTCGGGGGGGCCGACGTGGTCCGCTTCGGGAGGCTCGGCAGATTGGGTGCCCAGTTCGCGGCGTGACCCTCTCGCGTCGGCCCACGGCTTTGCGAAGGGCGCGGTTGCCTGGAAATACGGAGCGCGAGATCTGCGGTTCTGGCTTCCACGGAGCGCGGGGGCGGATCTCGTCGACGCCTACGTCGGGATCACGCCAGGTCCCGCGTCCGGCCCACGCGAGCTATGCTCGTGCCACCCAGTGTGAAGAAGCGTACGAACCCAACAGGACGGCCGACACGGCCGACACGGCGTGCCTCCGCCGGCCGCGGTGGGAGACTGCCTCCGGCAAAAACGATCTTGCGGATCGGCGCGCTCCTTGCCGGCACGCTGCTCTGCTGCGAACCGGAGCAACCGAGGATCACACCGAGGATCACACCGAGGATCACACCGAGGATCACACCGAGGATCACACCGAGCGAGGTGCCGACGGCGAAGATCACATTTGGGAACTGTGCCGTGGTCGAAGGCGATCCCTTTGAGTCGCAGGTATCGTTTCCAGGGGCGAGCGAAACGCCCCCGCGCCAGCAGGCGTTGTGCGGGGGAGCACAACCATATTACGCGCCGACGCGCGTCGACTGCTCCGACATCGCGCACATCAGGCTCGTGGACTCACGCGCCGCCTCCGAGGGCGCGGGCAGGGTCCTCTTCACCCTCGAAGATGCTCAACGTAAGGCGCTGGGGGCCTCCCATCGGCATTGCGTTTCGTTGCAAGACGCCCTGACTTGCTCCACCGTAGAGCATGCGTTGGGCGGACGCGCGGTCGAGCGCGGTTTGTCATCGCTTCTGGTCGCCCCCGGCGCGTCTGGGCGCTCGCGGGATCGGGCGCTTGAGCTGGCCAAGGTATGGATCGACGCTTTGCCCTATGGGGAACGGGTCGCAGTGTATCGCTGGGGTCACCAGGTGACCCAGCTGACCACCTTCACGGCGGACCGTGAGCTGTTGCTGCGGCAGTTGCACTGCGGTTTGAGTGTGGAAGCACGACCGCGCGCGCCTCATGACGAGGCGCTAGCGATGGTACGCGCCGAGCTCCTCAGCGTATCACGATTCGCGTTCACCGGGTGGCGGGCCTTGGCCGTGATTTCCCCCGATTCCGATCCGTTGCGGGAGGACCCGCCTATCCGCAGCGGAGCCGTTTGGACGCGAGAGATCACGTCGATGGACGCGCTGCAGCGGGCTTCGAGCGCGCTGCGCCAGGCACGTGGCGGGGGCATGCACGTCGCCGGCTATTGCGGGAGCGAGTCTCGATCTTCTTTGGTACTCAGGGTCGCGGCGAGCGGAGTGGAGCGTCGCATCGAGGCGAGGTTCGAGCTGCCGCCGGGGGGGGAACGGTCTGGCGCATGCTCGCCAGCGGACATGATGGATGAATCACGCGATCACACGCAGTTTGTCGACCTTCGGTTCACGTCCGAGCAGCGAAAAGTATACGACGAGCGCGTGCTCGACGAAGACAAAAACGATTTTAGACTTGCGCTGCGATTTTCCGATCGCGGCCCGTTGATCGCCGCGAGGGCGCACTTGCGGGGCAAGAGCTCGATGCACTGCGAGCGCAAAAGCTATTCGGTTAACATCGACGGGCCGGCGCCCCACTACCTGATGCCCGGTTCCGCGACAGATGAGTTCTTGCTCATCGCCATGTGCAAAGACCCATACTATATTCATCAGTTCACGGCGAACCAACTGTTGGAACGACTGGGCATCTTTCCCTTGCACTCTCGTATGGTCGAGCTCCGGTTGGATGGCGAGGGTCGGGGGGTCTACCTTCTGATGGAGAAGCCCAGCGAGGCACTGCGGCACAATTCCGGCCGCGTGCGCTCCGTGATTCGGCGCGGTACGGATATTCTAGGGAGTCGGCCAGACGTCAAGTACAGCATCGGTAGCGAGGAAGGAGCCGTCGCCGCGTACGGCGGCATGCTCCGCATAGCGAGGTCTGAGTCGGGGCAAGAACTTGTGGACCAACTGGCCGCGCGCATGGACTTGCGGCAATATTTGCGCTGGATCGCGCTGATGACGTTATTGCGTAGTCACGACCACATCGACGAGGCGTGGTTCGTCTCCACCGAGACCACCACACGCAGCGGCCGTCCAACCGATTTCTACTCGATGGTCAGTTGGGATACAGATCAGCTTTTCGGCTCCTGTCATCGTGATGGCCAGTACGCGATCGACGACCCGCATGGCCTGCTGCACTGCACCGAGAGCCTCTTCGATCACGCGGCGTTCTCCGACCCGGTGTTCTATGCGCTCTATGTGCAGGTCTTAGAGGAGGTGCTCGGGGTCGTGTCCACCGAGCGTGTCCGCGACGCGTTGCAAGAGAGCACGGACGCCGTGCTGCACTACCTGAAGCAGGACGACATCCGAAGTGCGTCGAGCGAGCTGATTGCCCGCAAACCTGGCGCCATCGAGTTCAGTGTCGCGCGACGTGTGGTGCTCCGAGCCGCGAAACGTCTGATGCGACGTTACGAGCGACAAGCTGGCGTGCTGAGAAGCCGAATCGCAGCCTACCGTGGGACGGGGCCAGCACGATCCGATTAGGTCGGCGTCGTGCGCTCACCGTGCTCGACCCCTGCGACTGCGGGCTTGCACAGAAATGCCGCTATGGCGAACAGCTCGCGCTTCCAAGTTGGCTGTCGCTGCATGCCGCTGCGAGCAACTCTGTGAGCCGTTCTGGATGATCTGTGATCAACGTATCCACCCCGATTCGAGCGAGTGCGACCATCGCTTGGGGGTCATTCTCGGTCCAGACTCTCAGGGGAATTCCCGCGGCCCGAGCCGCAGCTACGACGCGCCGACTCACCCGCATCGTGTGCAGATGCAGGGCGTCGATCGCCGTGCGTCGCACGATCCTGAGCGCGCGTGGGCTGTCGCTGATGAGTCCAGTTTGGGGATCGCTACCGATCGCCTCGACGATCTGCAAGACCTCGACATCGAAGGAACTGATGATCGTCCGGCGTCGCTTGGTATCACCACGGATTTCCTCGATCACACGATGGGCGAGGTGGCTTCGGTGAATCGGAGGGCAGCGAAACCCCGGGTGTACTTTGATCTCGATATTGAGATCGGCATCGACCGTCGACATCACTTCTGCGAGGGTCGGAACCCCCACGTGCTGTTGTGGCGCCGCGGTGCCCTTGGCCGCGTTCAGCGACCGGATATAGGCCAGCGAGGATCGACTGACGCAACCGGTGCCAGTTGTCGTGCGATCGAGCCGTTCGTCGTGGAAGACGATGAGTTGGTCGTCGGCGGTCAAGGTCACGTCGAGTTCGATCATCGACGCCCCCGATCGGGTCGCGTGGTGAAACGCGGGCAACGTGTTTTCTGGAAATGGTGACGTCGCGCGGGATGGGCCCGAACCGCGGTGGCCACAGTTCACGACGCGGGAGAGCGAACGGCAGCGCGCGCATCGCTCTTCGGGCGTGGTCACCTTCGTGTCTCGTTGTGCCGGTTCGCTATCCGCGACGGCGCGGGGTAGCAAAGCCGCGGTGGTGCCCACGGCGCCAAGCGCCAGGAGCGTCCACAGGAGCGTTCGTACGGGTATCACCTTGACCCGTTATGGCGAGGGAGTGCGGGTAGAGGCAAGCATTTCGATGGCGGCGGCAGCAGGCCCGTGTTGTGAACCCGGCCGAGGGGGTGCGCGTGCTTCTCGCAGTACAGAAGGCAGAGGGAAATTCGGAGAATCTGCGGCACAAATCACGCGATCGTTGGATGGCTGTCTCTACATTGCGGGTCCTCCACTGCCCAGCGCCGAAAGTGCTCGCCGGTCTCGGGCAGGTGGGGCTGAACAAACGAGGTTCCGGTACTGGGGGCCATTTCGCGCTGGACTTGCGGGGGTGCGTTCCCTAGATTGCCGGGGCTTGAGAGTTGGTCCTCGGTCGCTAGAACGCATGCCGAGCAGAGAGGCGATGTCAGGATGTACACGGATGACGCGATCGCGGCGCGGGAAAAGCAGCACAACACGCCCGGCGACCCCGAATTGCTGGCGTTTTCTGCCCTAGAGCGGCTCTACACGGCGAAGGGACAATGGCGGGAAGTTATCGGCGTTCTCGAGGAAAAGGTGGAGAAGCTCGAATCGGTGAAGCAGCGCCAGCGCGTGTGGATGCAGATCGCGGGGGTGTGGTGCGAGCGACTGCAAGACACGGCGGCGGCCATCGCTACGTACCGTCGGCTACTGGAAGAGGACCCATCCTGCACGCCGGCGGCAGGCGCCCTCGAACAACTCTATCGGGAGGCAGGCGAGTGGCAGGCGCTCACCGCACTGTTGATCGCCTGTGCCGAAACCGCGGCCGATGTCGAAGGGCGTATCGACTACTTAATGCGTGCGGCAAGGGTGCTCGATTCCGAGCTGCAAGATCCCACAGGCGCGTTTTGGGTCGTGAACGAGGCCTTCACACTCGATCCCGCCCACCCTCGCGTCGGCGGTGAGCTCGATGAATTCGCCGGAAAAGCTGATTGCTGGCTCGATCTGGTCCACACGATCACCCACGCAGCCGAGCAGGATGGAGATGACGCACAGCGCAGCGCGCTATGGATCCGGGTAGGGAGGCTGTATCGGTACCAACTCAACGATTGGGAGCACGCCGAGGAGGCTTGCCAGCGTGCACTCGAGCTCAACCGCAACAGCGTGTCGCCCCTGCACGAGTTGAGGGATTTGTATCGGGCCTCCGACCAGCCGTCTTCGCTTGCGCACGTGCTGCGTCGTCTATCGCGGCTCGAGAAACGTGCAGATGATCAGTTGGCAGCCTGGATGGAGTTGGCGAAGATTCAACAGCAGGAACTGAAAGACCGAGTGGGGGCGTTGCGCTCTTACGCTTGCGTGTTGGAGATCTCACCTTCCCATGAGGAAGCATGGACAGCGACGGCCCGTTTGCACGAGAGCGCCGGCGAATGGCCCGAGTTGATCCATCTGCTCAATGCTCGGGCGGAGGCCGGAGGCAGCCCGCAGCAGGCGTCTCTTCAGTATCGGCGTATGGCGGAGGTCCAGGAAAAACGTCTGGTCGACGCGGATGCGGCCATCGCTAGCTATGCGCGAGCTACAGCTATCGATCCCACGGACCGAATCGCTCGGGCCGAGATGGTTCGCATCTACCTTTCCCGCGGCGATCTCGACGCCGCCATGACGGTTCTGGAGGCAGAGTTGGCTGCGATTTCCTCTAGCACTGAGCAAGCGAACCTGTGCGGTCGTGTGGCCGGCATACTGGTGGCCGATCATGGGGACCGGGTACGTGCATCCGATGTGCTTGAGCGCGCAATCGTGCTCGCGCCGAGGCACGATGCGAGCTATCGCCAACTCGAAGACTTGTACATCGAGTCCGAGGACTGGGCTGCACTCGCGGAGACCTACCTGAACCACGCGGAGATGAGTGGGGAAATCGGTGTGAGGCTCTCTCGGTTGCGTTTGCTCGCGGATCTCTTCGTTGAACGACTCGACGACCCTTGGCGCGCGCGTGACGTCTATCAGAATATCGTCAACGAGACGCCCACGGACCCACAGGCGCTGTCCGCGTTGGCTCAAACACATGAAAAACTCGAGGACTGGGACGCAGCTGCCGACGTGTACACCAAGCTGGTCGACTGCGTGGACGCGTCGGAGAAGTGCGCGATCCATGTACAACTGGGCCGTCTCCACCAGGGGCAACGCGATGACCGTGTCGAGGCGAAGACTTGCTACCGATCGGCGCTGGCGGAAGCTCCCAGTCACTTGCCGGCGCTCGAAGAACTCGTGGCCCTCGACGAGGAATCCGGCGAGTGGGAAGATGCGGTTTCCGTGCTCGAGCGGGCCTGCGAGGTGGAGGACAACCCTCGACGCGGAGCGCATGCTCGTGCCGCGGGTGTGTTGTGTCAGCTCCATCTCGCCGACGGGGAGCGAGCCGGTGGCTTGTTGCGCTTGGCGGCCGAGGTCGATCCCAATGACTTGGAGACTGCCCGGTATCTGGCGCAAATAGAGAGCGCGGCCGGAAATGATAGCGAGGCTGCAGCATTGTTTGCACGTGTTCTCGCGGAGCCAGACCAGCTCGAACTGGGGCCGGACGGACTCAAGGATCTCTTTGTCGAAGCTGCTGAAGGCGCAGCGAGGTTGAAGGACCCGATTCGGGCTATCGCGCACTATCGGGGGGCGCACGAGCTTGATCCCGACGACGACGACATATTGCTGAACTTGGCGGAACTGGCGTACGGGCAGTCAGCGTGGGACGAAGCGTTTAGGTATTTTCGGATACTTTTGGCTCGGCACCAACAAGACAATCCGGACGACGTCGCTGGAATCTACGAGCGACTCAGCGATATCAAACGACACCAGGGCGATGGAGCCGGGGCGGTCGAATACGCAAAGGAAGCCCTCACCCTTGTACCGGGCCACGCGCCAAGCCTACGTCAGCTCGAGGTGCTGCAGACAGAGGAGAGCGACTGGTCGGCGGTGCTGGATACAAAACTCGCCTTGAGCGACGTGGGCAACGACGACGAACGAGCCCGCCAGCACCGGCAGATCGGGTCCATTTGCCGCGACGAGCTGCATGACTCCACCCGGGCGATCGTGGCCTACGAACAAGCCTTGGCCCTCTCACCTCGAGACCATGCGGTGATGCACCAGCTTTTGGAGTTGCATTCGGAGCTGCATCACTGGCCCGAGGCGGTGGCGATCATCGATCGCATTGTTGCCGTAGAGACGGACCCCGCCCGACAGATCCACTACCTGCAAACGGGGGCTCTACTGGTTCGGGATATGATCGGGGACCCCGACGCCGCGATCCGGCGCTTCGAGACGGTGCTCGACGCCGATCCTCTCCAGCTCAAGGCTTTTGAAGCGATCGATACGTTGTTGACCGCGGCCAAAGCGTGGCATCGCCTCGAGCAAGCTTATCGCAGGATGCTGTCTCGTATTTCGCCCGGTGCCCCGCTCAAGCTGCGACTGACGCTGTGGCGCAACCTGGCGGAGATCTACCGGAGTCGGCTGAGCGACTACGAGTCGGCCATCGCCGCATACGAGACCCTCCTCGGCCTCGCCCCTGACGACCGCAACGCACGGGCTAGCCTCGTCGAACTATATGATCGGTTGGCCAGCGAGAGCTTTGAGAAGTACGCTGAGGGTGCGGTACGACAGCACCAGGACCTGGTGCAACGACTACCACACAGTACAAACAGCTTCCACGCGCTGTACGATCTGTATATTCGAGGGGGACAGGCCGACAAGGCTTACTGTGCGGCCTCTGTGCTAGCGTTCTTGCGTAAGGCATCGGCCCGCGAATCAGAGACATTCGAACGCTATCGCCGTAGCGAACTGCTGGAGGGACGGACTAGTTTTTCGGAGGCGTTCGTGCGGCGGCATATCTTCCATCCCGAGCTCGATCCCTATGTCACAGCGATCTTCGGCGTGGTCGCACCGGCGCTCGCCCATTGGCTGGCGCATAGACTTCCTACTTCGCTCCGCGACAAGCAGCCGATCGCGTTGTCGAGCAATGCCTCTCGCCTGGCTCAAACAGCCAACTACGTGCGGCGCATGCTGTGCGTGCCGGCGCCGTTGCTCTATGTGAACACCTCCGAGTACCGGGACTTCGGGGTGCTCAGTATCAAGAGGCGTGCCTCCGCTCGTCCGGTCTTGGTCATCGATACCGAAGCCTTGCGCGATCGCTCTCGGCAGCACCTCGCGTTTGCCCTGGGGCGACAGCTCGTTGGTCTGTATGCCCCCTTTCACACCTATCTCCTGCTCGAACGCTCCGCGGATCGGATGCAGGAGTTGCTCCTTGCGTGCCTCAAACTGGCGGGAATGCCCGTGAAGAAACGGGAAAGCCGACCCGTGGGTGTCATGGCTCGGGCATTGGCGTCGCGGCTGAAGCCGAGCCAGATAGCTCAGCTCAGCGAGCTTGTACGCCGGTTTGTGGTCGCAGGTGGTGCGGTCGATTTGCACCGTTGGGGTCGGGCGGCCGAGTTCACTTGCTTGCGCGCCGGATTCGTGTTGTGTGGCGATCTTGACGCTGCGGCCCAGGTGATCTCGCACGAAAGGGCGGATCCCACTTGTCGCTTGAGTAAGACGGACCAGATTAAGGAGCTGCTGCGCTTCGCGGTGTGTGAAGATTTTTTCGCCGCGCGCGCGCGTTTGGGCGTTCGGCAGCTCGCCCCGGGTCTGGTCAGGCAGGATGGGTCGGTCCAGCAAGCACCCATAGACCTCGCTCCCTATCGCACCATGGGTGGCGGTGGCAGGGGTCTGCCACGGCCGGGTGCGTACGCATTGGGCGTCGGCGTACGCGAGGTAAGCATCCAGGTTCGAGAGGTTGCAATCGGAGGGGACCCAAGCGGGTTGGTCGCTCGGATCAAGGCCCGGACGCTGCAGATTCTGCGGGAGCGCTATGGGCAGCGAGCCGCCCAATGTTCACGCGAGACGAGCGCGGCGATCGAGGCGATCGTGGAGGAACTCGTGCACGTCCACCGACGTTCCGACACGCACGCTCATCTGACGGTCGCCGCTCCCATGCACCAGCTCGCGGTGCCGGGAGAAGCTGACCTCGCGGTCGACACCGCGAGCGCGGCCGACACACCATCCGATGCCCTAGCCGATGCCCCAGCCGATGCCGCGCCCTCGCCAGCCGAATCGAGCCCCGTGGGTGTCTAGAGGTTTGATGTTGCGGTTCCACGACGACGCGCTCCATTCACATACAACATGCGACTGGTGGGAGATCGTGGGATAGTCGGGGCAAAACGCGCCACGGAACGCCATCAACCTCGGTTGGATACGTATCCCAGCATGCTATCGGTGACAGCAAACCGTTTCGAGGGTGGGATCGCGCGCGATCGAGAACGCAGTTTGTGCTTGCGTCGTGGTGGACATGATATGGTTTTGTTATAAATAGGTGTCTACCGCCACTCGTCTCGGCGCACATCAACCTGGGGCGGTGTCCTAGGTGGAAGGAACAAGACCATGAACGCTAATCTTTGGGCAGCGAACACCACAATGGTATTTGTTGGATTTGGCACTTTTGCTCTGATGCTTGTGTATGTGGCCTTTTCGATGCATCGAACGGTCCGGCATGAGGTGCGAGAGAATCGCGTGCGCCACGTCGACGGCGCAAGCTGACCGGCGGGCGGGCGGCGGGACGAGGGGAGCTCGCGCGCATGAGGCGTGTTCGAGCGTCGCACGACGACGTGAATCGGGTGGCCGTGTGTGATGCATAGCGGTGCGCTTGTACTGGCTGGAGGGGGTTCCCGTCGCATGGGGCGGTCCAAGGCGTGGCTGAAGCGGGGGGACCGTCCCCTCCTGATTCATGTTCTCCAGGTCCTGACCCCGTATCGACCGTTCGTTGTGGTCGCTGGCGCTCAGGGGCGTTGTCTGCCTTCGTTGCCGAACGATGTGGGCCGGGTCGACGACCCGCCGCACGCGACCGACGGGGGTCCGATCGTTGGTTTAGTCGCCGGTCTGAAGCGCTTGTCCGAGTTGGGCGTGGATCGGGCTTACCTGACCAGCTGCGATGCCGCGTATCTGACTTTCGAGCATGCCCAGCGGATGCTCGAAGGGCTGAGTGACAAGCCACATGTCGACGCGCTCATGCCCGTTTCGCAAGTTGGCGGTCGCAGTTGCCGGCACGCGCTGGCCAGCGCCGTGCGGGTGGAGCCGTTGCTGGGGCGACTGAATACGTTTTTCGATGGGGGTGGTCGCCGATTGCAGGCCGCATTCGAAGGACTAGAGCTGCAGGAGATTCGGGCTGAGGAGCTTTGCGACCCACGTGTCTTGTTGCCTTGCAATACCCCCGAGCAATGGGCGGAGGCACGGTTGAAGCTGGGGACCTAGCTTGCCCAGACCTTGGTCGGACTCCGATTCACTCTCCCATCAGCCGACCGCGGTTGGCCACGACCGGAGGACTGCACATTTGGACGACGACCTCGCGGAGGTGGTTGATATCGAAAGGTTTTTCGATGAACGCGTCGCATCCGGCTTCGAAGGCTTGGGTGCGTTCGCGTTTCATGACGCTCGCTGTGATCACCAGAACCGGCAACCGGCTGTGGACCCGATCTTTGCGAACGTGGCGAAGAAGATCGATGCCCGATATGCCGGGGAGGTCCAGATCCAACAGGAGCCCTGCAGGATGGAACTCGTCGATCAGCCGGAGTCCGGCGGCTCCGTTCTTCGCGCCGACAACTTCGAAGAGCTGGTTGGCCTCGAGTATTCGCCGCACCAGCACTAGGTTGGCCGGATTGTCCTCCACGTACACCAGCCGGATGGGCCCGTCCATTCCTTGAATTGTCCGCCACACTTGGGGCTGTGTCGAGGGGCGGTGTGCGGCAAGCCGGGTCGAGTACACTGGCGCTTGTGGCACAGCCGACTGCCCCCCGGGCCACGCCTGGTGTCCGCGTCGCTCTCGTCTGGCTTGGAGCCTGGCTTGGAGTCTGGCTTGGAGTCGGCTTGGGCTGGCCGGTGTTTGCAGCGCGGGCGTCGGTCGACGGCGTCGATCGGGGCCGGGGCATCCAAGGTGTGCCCGGGGCGATCACGGTTGGGCGGGAGCACGGCGGTGGAGCGGGCGTTTCGTTGCCCAGGACGAACTCACATCCCACCACCCAAACCTCGTCCTCCCCACATGTTGAGGCCGAGGCAAGCAGCACCCAGAAAACAGGACTCGCTGCTACGGATCGCGTGGTCGTTGATCGTCCCGTGCGGCTGATGGATGTCGTGGTGCTCGGCCGCGAGCAGGTATCGGCGCGGCGGGTGGACGCAATATTGCGAGCTGAAGATCTTGTGCGGGGGGCTGTGGTCGCATGGCCCGACGATCCGCGCGTGGCGACTGTCCGCGAGCAGTTGGTCGCCACCGGTTACTTCCGACGCGTGACGCTGCGACTGCGCCCGCTCCCCGGGGCACGGGATCGTGCGGTCCTCACCGTCGAGTTGCAGGAGCGTAGCTCGCTCGTGGTGAGCGAAGTGTATGCCGCGAGTTCAACATTTACGCCGTTTCACGGTGGCGTTGCGCTGCTAGAGCAAAATTTCTTGGGTCGAGCCGTGCATCTTGGCGGCGCACTCGTATGGGGCACGGTGCCCGTTGCGGTGCCTCAGGCGCGCAGGCAGCAGAGTGGGCGAGTATCCGTTGAGGCGCCCAGGTTGACTTCGTCGGCGCTCGGCTTCGCGGGTAGTTTCTACTACGTGTCCGCGAGCGAACCGTACAAGGTCGCGGGTGCAGCGGACGATCCGACGCCACGACTGTTCAGGACGCTCGACTACAGCCGGGTCGGAGGTGTGTTAGGAGCCACGATCCCCTTCAGCGTGGAATTGAGCCTCGCTGTGGACTACCGCTTTGAGCAAATAGGGTCTGCGGTGCCGGTCGACGTCGATTGGGTGCTAGCCGACGGCCGGCGCCAGCCGGTATCGTTCGGTGTTCTCGACGGATCTAGTCGTCTCACGACCGCCGAGTTCGGCCTCAGGTGGGACGGACGCGAACGCCAGCCTTCGCTCGGACGCGGGGCAAGATTCGCACTGGACATCCAGCTATCGTCGCCGATCTTGGGGTCGGACTATGCGTTCATTAAGGTGCGAGGCGGGGCGGCGTACAGTTTTCGATTGCCGTGGCGTCACTGGCTGACGCCGGGACTCTTCGGCGGTCAGTTGGCTGGCGATGCGCCCGACTTCGAGCTGTTCCACGCAGGCGACGTGAGCGAGTGGACCCCCGGCCGTGAACAGGGGCTCGTGTATTCCACTCGCGCGCCCCTCGATGTGTTCGGAACCGGTGTCGACACCTACGACGTGGTGCATCTATTTGCCCGCGGAGATCTCGAATATGCCATCTCGTTGTTCCGACGACCGCGTACGTCGGTCGTCGAAAGCGGCTACGTCTACATGATGGCGGGCACCTACCTCATCTCCGGTGATGGGGATGTGCTGCTACAACGGGAGGCTATCGGGCTACCGCCTACGCCCCTGGGGCTCAACGCGAATCTGGGACTCAGGATTCGTACGAGTTTTGGCACGTTTGATATGTCTGTGGGTAATTTCATGCGGAGGTTGCCTCTGTGAAACGGCGTCCGTGGCTCTTGCTCGGGGGTGCGGCCCCACTGCTCGTAGCTGCGGCTCGCGACCCGCTGCCCGTCAAGCGAACGCGGTTCATTGAGGTGGGAGCTGCGCTTGAGGTCGATTTCGAGATGCCGGCGATCCTGCCCCTCGACGACGAGCAGGTCCTGGAAACCGTATCCTCGGGGTTCGCCACGCGCATCGTGTTCGATCTCGCACTTTTCGAAGCCGGTGCGCCGCAGTCCATCGCCGTGCGGCGGCGAACTGTCCGTGTTTGGTGGGATCCTTGGAGTCGGGAATTCGTTGTTGTCACCCAAGACGGCGAGCAGCCCGGAAGACATCAGAGCTTTATGCGTCGGGAGGATGCGGTCGGGTCGGTCGCCAGGGTTCGGATGGGTCTCGGAGGCACCTTGGCGCTGCGTCGAGGAAGGCAGCATCCGCATTTTGTGCATATTCTGGCGCAACGAAATCCGCGAGGGCACACGGCCGAAACGGCTCGCCACGCGAGGGGACAAGGCAGGGATCTCTCGGTCTTCTCACGGTGGGTGAGGATGTTTCTCGGTTCTGCACCCACGGCCGAGCTCAGGATCGAGCGTAGGACCAATTACTTTTATCTGGTGAAACGATGAGTTTACCGCGATCTCCGGTCGGTCCCGGCGTCCGGTCACGCCCCGAAGTCATTCCGTGGCTGGGACGCCTGCAGACCCGCGTGGTGGTCGCGCTGGTGCTCTTGGGAATCTTGGTCGTGGGTGCTTGTGGATACCTCGCGCACATGACGGTGCGCTACTTCGAACGGCTAGGCACGGAGCAGACCGCCGTCGCACGCGAAGTCATCGAGCGAGCGCGACCGGTCTATCGGCACATGGTCGCGGCCAAGCGCAGCGCATATCGATATCGTACCGAGCTTCTCGCGCGGGATCTCGAGCGGGCGTGGGCGGTCGATTCTGTGCCGCACGCCTTCGATCTAGGAGCTTGGCTGGCGCAAGCCCGGGCGAAAGATATCGAAGCGCTGGCCGTCGAAGCGCGGGGCGTCGTGCTGGCGAGTGCTCGCGGTGTGACCGATGCCAAGGGGGAGGCAGAGGTCGTCGTTCCGATCCGTACGATTGTGCACCGTGCGTCGTCCGATGTCCCGATCGAACTGCATGCCAGGTTCATCGTGCCCTCCGCGTTGGCTCGAGACTTTGACGCACTGGGGGCGCTGCGCGGGGAGCTGGGTACGGTCGAAGTGGCGGGTGCGAGGGTCGATCGGGAGGATGCCGTGCGCGCTGTTGCGGCGGCTCTCGCCGCTGCGAGCGGCCTGCTGTTCCTCGTCGCGCTGGCGGCCGGTATCGTTGTCGCTCGGGTCGTGACACGCCGCGTATCGGACGTGAGCGCCGTGATGCGGCGGGTGGCAGCAGGGGACCGACACGCTCGGGCGGCAGATCCGGGCGGCGACGAGATCGCCCGGATGGCGACCGACCTGAACACGATGTTGGACGAGCTTGAGCAGGCCCACGCGAAGGTCGCGTATCTTCAACGTATCGGTGCGTGGCAAGGCATTGCCCGCCGGATCGCCCACGAGATCAAAAACCCTTTGACGCCGATTCAGCTCGCCGCACAGCAGTTGCGTCACCAGGGTCTGGATCTTCTGCGTTCCGGGGATCCTGCTTTCGAACAGTTGTTGCGTGACTCGGTCGATATCATTGATGACGAGGTCGATGTCATGCGGCGATGGGTCCACAATTTTTCGCAGTTCGCGCGCGTGCCGAAGGTGCACCCGGAGCCCATGGACCTCCGGGAGCTGTTGCGGGATTTCGAGCGGGCCTACGGCTACTTGAGCGACGGCGTGGGCGATCGATTCGACGTGATCGTTCCCGAGGCGGAGCTCCTCGTCCTGGGTGACCAGCAGCTGCTGAAACAGGTGCTGGTGAATCTCGTAGAGAACGCCGTGCTTTCCGCCCGCGAAGCCGTCAACGCGGTGGTCCATGTGCGGGTGGAGGCACGCCGGATCGACGAGGTGTGGGCACAGCTCGCCGTCGCGGACAACGGGCCGGGAATCGCGATCGAGAGACGCGAGGCGGTGTTCGAGCCCCACGAGACCACGCGGGAGGAAGGCTCCGGTCTCGGTCTCGCCATCGTCAAGAAAATCGTGTTGGACCACGGGGGCCACATCAGCGTGGTCAGTAGCGACCTGGGGGGGGCGTGCTTGCGCGTTCGGCTCTTGTTGGCGACGGTACGCGACACCTGAATGCCGCCGTGTTTTTGACGGCGTGGCTTGTGGATCCCTATACTCGAGCGGTCTTGTCCGATCGCCCCTCTCCCGCGCCTTCCGTCCCGAGTATCGATGGGGGGGGAAGAGGGAATGATACGGGTTTTCGTGCGCTCGCGGTCGTCGCGGCCGCGTTCATCGTGGTCGCTGGTCTTCGCGTAGCAGCGGACATCATCTTGCCGGTACTGGTCGCGGCGTTCCTCGCCGTGCTGAGTATCCCCCCTGTAACTTGGCTGCAGCGGCGCAAACTTCCGGATTGGGCTGCTGTGTTCATTGTGTTCTCTGGTGTGTTGGTCGCATTTGGGCTCGTCTCACTCTTTGTCGTAGGGTCCGTCAATGATTTTCGGGAGGCGTTGCCGGCCTACGAGCAACGCTTGCGGGAGATGACCAGCGGATGGCTCGCCTGGTTGTCTGCCATGGGCATCGAGCTCTCGTCCAAGACACTCACAGAGAGCTTCGACGGCGGTGCGCTCATGCGAGGGGTGGGGACAGCTCTCGGTGCGCTGGGCAATCTGCTGTCGAATACGGTTTTCGTGCTGCTGACGGTGGCGTTTATCTTGGCGGAGGTCGCCGGTCTTCCGGATAAACTTCGAGCGGCGTTGGGTCGACCCGATGCGGATCTCGATCGATATGCAGCAGTGATCGAGCGCATCCACGATTATCTGCGCATCAAAACCCAGGTTAGCCTGGTTACGGGTGCGTTGGCGGGGTCGTTCTGCGCTGTGATTGGGGTCGACTTTCCGGTTCTATGGGGTCTCGTTGCGTTCATGCTCAACTATGTACCGACGCTGGGATCGGTCATCGCCGCTCTCCCCCCCGTGTTGCTGGCGCTGGTACAGTTGGGGTGGCAACATGCGGTGGTCACGTTGACGGCCTTTTTCGTCATCAATTTTGTGATGGGCAGTCTGGTCGAGCCGCGCATGATGGGCCGGCGCCTGGGGCTGTCGACCCTGGTCGTATTCCTTTCGTTGGTGTTTTGGGGGTGGGTGTGGGGGCCGGTGGGCATGTTGTTGTCCGTGCCGCTCACGATGCTGCTCAAGATCCTGCTCGAGCAGAGCGACGACCTGCGGTGGGTGGCCGTGTTGTTGGGTTCTGGGGCAGAGACGCGTCAGAGGACGTCTACTGCCGCGGACACGCCCCCAGAGGGCTCGTAGCCGGCCCGTCACGGGGAGGGACCTCCAAATATTTTGGGGTCCGGATGTTGCGGGTGTGAGAACACCGCACGCGCATTCTGCGACATGCTTTATCGCGCGCCGGGGTTGTGCTCAACTGGCGCGATGCAAACAGACTTCAAAGTAGGTGACACGGTGAGGCTGAGAAGCGGCGGTCCGCTCATGACGATCGACCGTATCTTGGAGCGCGGAGATGTCAGCTGCACGTGGTTCGCGGGGGGCAAGGCCGAGTGCCGCCCCTTCGCGCCGAGGACCCTCGAACACGAGGAGTATGATCAGGACGAGACCTAGACCGTCGATTTCCCCTGCCCTCGAGGCTCGTAGACGTAGCGGCTCCGTGGCTCGAGTGCTTGCAGCGGGTCAACGGTAGGCGCGCTCTTGGCGGCTCGACCTGAGAGCATGGAAATCATGCTCGCCCGGGTCGGGCTTCCAGGTGGGGCATGGCCGTGACCCGATTCAAGTCGTAGCGCGGATGGTCGGACCCCACCGACGGGCGCGACGCTCACTGGGGGGCCCGCGTAGGCTGGAGCGGTGCTTTCCCCGGCAGGGGGGGGCGTGCGCCGAATACGCGGAGGTGGCAGTTCAGTGGTCGAGGCATGCGGCGCAAGGGGGAGGCCGCGCCGACCGTCCTCGTAGCCGGATCGCACCGGATCGCACCGGATCGCACCGGATCGCACCGGATCGCACCGGATCATGCGAGCTCGTTGGTTCGGTTGCAGGCCACCTTGCCGGGTGCAGCGCTGAGCTGACATTCGCCTGGGCGACCGATATGGAGCAAATTTGCGGTTGTGGCGCTCTCGACTGTCGCCGCCAGGATGATTTCGACTGGATACAAGGGCGTTGATGCGCGCCACCGAGCCTGAAACGGCGGTTTTGTGAGGAGTCCGTTCCCCGCTCACGCGCTGCGTGGGTCACATTCCAGATCGTGTGCACCCACTTCGTGGGTGAAGGATTGGTTGACTCGTACGTGGTGGGGTGTTTGTATCTTGGCATGCGAAGGTATGTCTTTTGGTCACACACCCTGTTGATCGGTTCACTTGTCCTAGATTCGAGCGGCTGTGCCGACGATTCTGCTATCGGCGGGCAGACAGCAACTTCTGAATCCGGGAACGGGAATGGAGATG
Source organism: Nannocystaceae bacterium (assembly GCA_036479215.1). Taxonomy (GTDB): domain Bacteria; phylum Myxococcota_A; class Polyangia; order Nannocystales; family Nannocystaceae; genus FL481. The sequence continues at coordinate 21,737 of JAZGFE010000309.1, forward strand.
GAGATGGAGATGGAGATGGAGATGGGGATGGAGATGGGG
>JAZGFE010000310.1:0-8510 GCA_036479215.1 Nannocystaceae bacterium
TACGTTGCGCTCAGCGAGTCTTTGTCGGTACCGACGTTTTGGATCTGGCCCATGATTTCAAGGACTTATGCCAGCCCATCCCCATCCGCCCTCCGTACCCGAATTCCGGCGAATCGACGGCAGCATACGGGCGAAACACGAGTATGAGGCAGAGGGGGGGCTCGTAAGTGCGCTATTAAATGGCATGCACGGTGTCGGAGAAGGCGCGGGAGTGTAGAGTGCGTGAATCGTGAGGTGGGCCTAGTGCGAGGACGCGCGTCGCTGGAAACTGGGGATTCGCGCACGCCAAGAATGATAGGCAAAGCGGCTCCAAGGTAGGGTGAGGGGCCGCGTGTGGGGTTTTCACCGCCTCGCCGAGGGACACAACCAAAGCAGCGGCGATACACTGGGCGGGGTTTCTCACCGCGTGTTCGGGTTTCGACCTTGTCTGCGCGTACGGGGTGGCTCTATGGAGGGGGAACGGCTCAGGGTCTGGAACGCTGCCGGATCAAGCAGCCACTTCGATTCGTCTGATGTGACGGCGATTCAAGTGACTTCAGAATCGTGGCAGCCGCTCGCTTTCATGAATGGCGCGTAGGGTGAGCACGGCCGATACGCCCTCGTTGTGCCACCGCTGCCCACCGCGTTCCGCGCGGACGGACACGACGGACTTGCACGCCCCCCTCCGTCGCACCGCGGCCTACGGGTAGTCCCGCCGCAACAAGTGAAGCGTAGCGAATCCGGTCGCCATTGTCGGCAATAAAGGTGAGGTTCTCCAACAGCACTTCAAGGTCACTGCCTTCGTGAAATCGCCGCATTTCCTGAATGTACGCCTCGATATGCTCAATGGTGGTATCATCTTTATCAAACCCGATATTCCACTCGCGCAGTCGCTCCGTCCGCAGTTGTGGATTCACCTCCGTCGCCTTCAATACCTTGCCAAGTCGTTCGTTGACGTGATAGCGGTTGATCGCTTCGTGATAGCTGTCCATGCTGCTCTCCGCATCCAAAACCGAGCGAAGCAAGTTCCACATCTGCGGGGCCCCATCTTGCACAATGCCCACCGACAGTTCGGGCATCCGCAGCTTAGCGACTCGCACGTCTGCCACCATCGGCGACAAGAGCGCCTGAGCGCCTGAGCGCCTGAGGGCCGTCTTGGGGCGTCGCGGCATACTTCAATGTTTTCAAAGATGCACCCGTCATGTCCGTGAAACTCACGGTACCCACGTACGCCATGCGGTATTACACCTCCACGGCGGACGGTGCCCCGCGCACGTACGGCTTGCTTCGCTTCTTCCGACACGCATCTCGGTCCACGTCTTTCGGCCGCGCCTCCTCGAACGGCACGCTCGTTCGATCGAGTCCCACCGAGATCGCAAGGGTGCAGATCGCCTCATGTAAAAGCTGAAAATCGTCTTTGCTCGGTGTAGGCGGTGGTTTAGGCGGCAGTGGGTAGGGGTGCGGCGATATTGTTGTGCAGTCTTGGCGACGCGCGGTCCCTGAGTCCCTGCGTCCGCATGCGGTCATGTACGAAGGCCTCGAAGAGGTCCCAGTGCCCGTTGACTTCGATGCAACGTAGCGCCAGTACGGCTTCGGCACGCTCTTTGATCCACCTCATTCCTCCCTGATCACAGCGTCGACCGATAGCGTGCTTCACGGCTTCTTCGACGACTCCGCTTCCGATCCCCAGCTCGCGCCGTCGCAATGCGTCATACCGAATATTCAGCAACCGTGTCTCGAGGTAGCGAACCACAGTAACTCCGTCACCCGATTCTCCGATTCTACGACTGGCCACCCCTTCACATCCTTGATCGCCCCGTGTCGGCGGCGTGCCGCCTCGAGACGCCGAGCCCAGGTCTAGGGGGACAAGCGGGCCCAGATCTGTTGCTTCTCTGCGGACTGCGGTTCGTACGCGCTCACGTCAAGAAGGACGCTGCCGCCGGACTCCCTGTCGGTCCCGCTCGCCTGTCTCGCGCTCGACGAGGCTGACCCGCCCATGATCCCCACTGGATCGTGAGACTCCGCTATACTCGTAGCCCTCACGCCGTCATGCCCACCTCCTCACCCGCAGCTCGAACCTGATCATGCGCATTCTGCATACGTCGGATTGGCACTTGGGGCTCTCAACGGGGCCGGCGTCGCGCATCGACGAGCAGACGTGGTTTCTCGACTGGCTGTTCGACACCTTGCAGTCACGTGAGGTCGATGTGCTCTTGGTGGCCGGCGATGTGTTCGACACGATGCATCCGTCCGCTGAAGCGCAGCAGCTGTACTACCGCTTCCTCGCCCGGGTGGGGCAGGCCGGCGTACGCGACGTCGTGGTGGTCGGCGGCAACCACGATTCACCCTCGCAGCTGGATGCTCCCCGCGCGTTGCTCGAGGAGGTGAGTGTGCACGTGGTCGGCGGGGTGCCGGCGTCCGAGGAGCGGGCGAGCCGGATGATCGCACCGCTGCGGGCACGCGGCTCGGACGATGTCGCGGCGGTCTGTCTGGCGGTTCCGTATGTGCATGAATACCGACTGGGGATTCGGACCTCCGATCTCGACACCGAACAAACCCGAGCCGCGTTCAAGTCGGCGTTCTCCGAGCTGTACACGCGGCTGGCGGACCACGCCCAAGAGAAGTACCCGGGGGCGCCGCTCGTGGCCACGGGTCATCTGACGATGGGAGTCGGTGTATCCCGTGAGGACTACCCGCAGGAGATTCACCAGGTGGGCAGCATCGAGGGCTTGCCGGTTGATCTTCTCGACCCCCGCATCCGCTACACCGCGTTGGGACACATCCACCGCTGCTTTCCCATCGCGGGCTCGAGTGCCTGGTACTGCGGTACGCCGATCCCCTATTCGCTCAACGAGATGGCCGTCAAGCGCGAGGTGCTGGTGGTGGATCTCGGTGACCCGCTCGAGGCGGAGGCCAGCGTGCAGCGGGTGGAGGTGCCACCGAATCGGGAGCTTGTGCAGCTCACCGGCGATCCGGAAAAGGTTCTGGCCGACCTTTGCGCACTCACCTGGACCACGCGGTTGCCACCGTTGGTGCATGTGCGAGTGGAGACGAAGATGGCCGAGCCGGGGCTGAGTCGACGACTGTACGAGGCGGTGGCGAGCCACCGTGCGAGTGGCGGGCGGCCGGAGCTGGTCGAGGTCCAGCAGCGTGCGGCGCTAGTTGACGGTGAGAACCAGGCTCGATCGCTCCCCTCGCTCGAGGGGCTTGAGCCCACGGACGTGTTCGGACTGCTCTGTGACGCGCAGCAGCTCGAGGGGGACAGTCGCCAGCAGCTCGAAGCTGTATTCGGCGAGATCGCGTCGGCGGACAACGAGACGTTCGAGACCATGGTCGCCGCGATCGAGCAGCCTCCCACGGCGAAGGGAGAGGCGTCGTGAAGATCGAGCGGATCGAAACGGTCAACCTCAATAGTCTCTACGACGAGCAGACGGTCGACATCGCGGCGCGACTGGGCGGGGCGAGTCTATTTTTGATCTACGGGCCTACCGGTAGCGGAAAATCGACGTTAATGGACGCGGTGAGCCTGGCATTGTTTGGAGTCACGCCGCGGCTGGACGCGAAGCACGGCAACCAGAGCGCCGATCCTCGCGCGATCATGAGTCGAGGTACGGGTGCGTGCTCGGCGACGGTCGTATTTTCGAAGTTCGAGCAGGGTGAGCGGCACACGTATCGCGCCAAGTGGATGTGCCATCGCGCGCGCAAGAAGCCTGACGGCGCACCGCAAGACCCTGTTCGTAGTCTGGAGCTACGCCTTCCCGACGGGGAGTGGGAGCTGCTGGTGTCGTCGAAGAAACGCAAGGACTTCGAGCCCAAATTCGAGACGGTGCTCGAGGGGTTTCGCGTCGAGGATTTCAATCGATCCATGCTCTTGGCGCAGGGGCAGTTCGATGCGTTTCTCGGGGCGCCGGCCCAGGAGCGGGCGGAGATCCTCGAGCGGCTCACGGACACGTCGATCTATCAGCGGCTCGGCGAGCGGGCGGCACGGCTTCACCGGCGGCACAACGGCCGGATCAAGGCCCTGGGCATGCTGGCCGCGGCCGGAGGCGGGCTCGATGAGGAGGCGCTGGCGGAGCTGGAGGCGCAGCACAAGAAGAACACGGCGCAGCTCGAGCGGCTCACGCAGGAGCTGACGGTGGCGACGGCTGGCTTGGAGTGGTTTGACAAGGACGTCGAGCTGCAGCGCAAGCTCGCCGAAGCGGATCAGGGGTACAAGCAGGTGGTCGCAGACGCAGAAGCGGCCGGCGACGCGCAGATCCGACTCACTGACCACGAGCGTTGCGAGGGGCAAAAGGCGTTTGAGGTGCTCGATGCACATGGCCGAGCGCACAAGCAGGTGACGGGCCTGCAAAAACTGCTTGGGGCCCTGGATGGTTCGTTGCCGGAACTGGAAACGACGGCGGCCAGGAAAAAGAAGAGAGTCGATTTGACCGCTGTCGGCGAACGCCAGGCGGCGGAGCAGCTCGAGCAGCTGCGCCCACTCGCAGCCGAGGCCGAGAAGACCGCAGCCGCCCACTCGGATACAGTCAAGCTCGTAACGGACACCACCACGCAGCGCAAGTCCGCGGAGGCGAAGGTCACGGAGGCCGAGGCTGCTGTGGTTCTAGCGAGCGAAGCGGGGACGGAGGCGAAGCAGCATACAGGACGGGCCGTGGCCGAGCTCGACACCCTTGTGGCGGATGGAGAGCTCGCGGGCGAGTGGAAGCGAGTGCGGGGGCGGCTGCGTCCGCTCGTGGCCGGGACAAGCGGATCCGACCAGAGTGAGTCCGATCAGGCTGAGTCCGGTTTCGACAGGTTCCACGAGAATGCCACCGATGTGGCGAGCCGAGAGAAAGGTCGACACGAGTGTCTGCACGCTGCGGTGGCGCCGGTTTCCGCTGCTCGAAACGCGGCAAAGAAACTGGGTGAAACGCGAGACCAGGTCAAGCGGCTCAAGGTGGAGGTCGTGGCGGCGAAGGAGACGGCCGAGCGAACGATCGGCGTCGTCGAGCAAAAAGCGGAACTGGAGCTACGGGCCGACAAGTCTCTCGAGACTACACGCGTCGTGGCGGGATTGGCCGGGCATCGGGTTGTGCTGGTAGATGGCGAGGCCTGTCCGCTTTGCGGCGCGGCGGAACACCCCTGGGCTCACGATGCAGATCGAAAAACGGCCGATGCGGCGGTCGCCGAGACCGTGGCCGATGCGGGATCACGGCAGGAGGACGCGAAGCAGGCCCACGCCGCTGCCAGAAAAGCCAGTCAGGCAGCAGACGGGTGCGCGCGGGAGCAGCTGGCGAAGCTTGAGCTGCTCGAGACTCAGTTGGGCGTGAGCGGGAAGGAGCAGGTCGCTCTGGATGAGAAGGCGAAGGCGGCGCTCGACGCCGTCGAGCTTGCCCAGCAAACTTCTGCGGCAGATCTCCAGGCGGCGCTTGACTACGCGGAACGTGACGTCGGGAAGGCAGAAACGCTTCTGGCCACGGCCAGTGACGTGCGGCTGAAGCTGGTCGAGGCCGAGACCGCGGCGACGACCCGCAAGGGCAAGCAAGACGTGTGGGCCGAGCGCAAGTCGCAGCTCGACCGGCTCGCAGTGACTCTGCTGGAGCAACAAACCAGTAGCTATGCAAAGCAGACGCTCGCGCAGACGGCCGCGGCGGCGCTAGCGAAGGCGTGGCAGCGGGCGCTCGAGTCCGACCCGGACCGACCGATGGACGATCTGCCTTCGACCGATGCGGCCGCCGCTGTTCTTCTCGAAGCACAGAACACCTGGCTCGAGGCCAGGAAATCGATCGCCCGGAAGGCAGTGATTCACCGTCAACTGGCACTCGACGCATTCAAGGGCGTGCAGGTCAAACGCAAGACACTCGCCGGGCAGCGGGCGGAGCTTGAGCAAGCGCGGGACGAGGCCCGCGCGCAACTCGAAACCGTGCTGGTCGCATTGGGTCTAGAGGGTGACGATGCCCTTGCTGCGCTTCGCCTCGGCGACGAACCACTCGCCTCACTTCGCAAGCAGCGAACGGAACTGAGCGACCGGAGGTTGCAGGCGCAGACCCGCATCAAGGAGCGGCGCGACCTGGTGCAAGCGCACACGCCCACTCGTCCACAGACATTGGTCGAAGAGCCCGAACGGGATGTTCTCGCCGAGAAGGTTGCGAACGCGACTGGACGGCACGAAGACGCGGCAAAGGCCCACCAGGATACGGGAGATCGAAGACGCGACCACCACCGCGCGGCGCAGGAGCGAGAAGAGAATCGCGCGAAGCTTCGCAAGGCCGAGCAGGAGGCGCGGGTGTGGGAGACGCTGTACGGCTACATTGGCGTTGGGGATGGAAGTCGGTTCAAGGAGTTCGCCCAGGCGCTCAATCTCGGCCAGCTGCTTGACCGGGCGAATGTGCATCTGACCCGACTGGCGAAACGGTATCGCCTCGTTCCTCGGCTCAAAGGGGGCCTGCCGACACTCGAGTTCGATCTGAGCGATCTGTGGCAGGGAGGCGATCGCGTTGCGCCGCGGTCGCTGTCGGGTGGCGAACGCTTTCTCGTGTCACTCGCGCTCGCGCTCGGTCTTTCTGACTTCCGGGCTGTCCGGATGCCAATCGAGACACTTTTGCTCGACGAGGGTTTCGGCACGCTGGACCCCGAAACGCTCAACGTGGCGCTCGGTGCCCTCTCGCAGCTACAGTCCGACGGCCGTCAGGTGGGGATCATCAGCCACGTGGCGGGGCTACTGGAGCGGATCGAGGCGCGCGTGGAGGTTCGGCCGCTGGGAGGAGGGCGCTCGAAAGTACAGCCTCCAGCGGTTTGAACCGTCGCGCGGTGCGACGACCTCCACCGTTCTCGAATCGGAGCCCGTGCCGGGCGCCAAAGCGACCTGCGTCGCGCAGTGGGTCGCGTGCACCCCAGCGTCGTCGAGCCGCGGTATACCGGACGCGTGGCGAGACCGCACCCAAAGAGGCCCTCGACAAGCTCGCGGTCGACGTCACTGATCCGAACAGTGCCGCGGCTCGCACCGCGCTGAAAAAAGCCCTCACGGTTCGGTCGAACCTCGTTGTCGCCGCCGCAGCCGCTCTCGCAGCTCACGCCTCAATGGCTCCAAGTCACGTGCTCCGCATCCACTCCGTATCGGTACGTGCATCGCGAATGCCCCTCCGTATCGTACAAGGTCACTCTTCCTGGCGCAGCGCGAGGCGTCCGCCGGCATCGAGTCCGAGCTTTTTGGCGCGCGCCTCGACCTCGTAGACCTTTCGGATGTACTCGACGGCCGGGCCGGGCCGGCCCGGCCCGCTCGTCGCCGAGTTCGAAGGCCTCGACCCACGCCTGTATCGCGGTGGCCTCCCAGGTTCGGTAAACTTGAAGGCGACCCCATCTTGCTGGTGCTACCTTTGAAGGCCCACAGATGCCCGCGAAACTTGCCGCCAGGCTTGCTCTTGTCGAGCACGGGCATACCGGTGTCGTCGATGAACACGATATCGTCATCGAGCACGACGCCGAGCGTGACTTCTGCGACGGGGAGAAACAGGTCGAGGCCAAAGGTCGAGTAGCGATACAAGGCGCTCAGGGGGACGTCGAAGCCAAGGCGGGCGAAGCGGTCGCGCAGGCGATAGATAGGCATCGAATCGTCGCACTTGGCTTCGACGAGATGGCTGAGCACGGATGCGCCGAGATGGGAGTCCTTGTGCATCGCCTTGCCCGTCCGGGAACCTCCTCCGAGCCTGTACGGGAACGGGAGAATGCCTCATGGCTGGGAGAAGCGGCACCACGAAAATCGCGCCGAACACCCGGATCCGAGGGCCATCCCCCCGCTCCGCGCCTGCCCCTTCCCCTACTCACTCACGTCTGCGTGTGTGAGCGTCGTCCACGGCGCGATGTATCCGGCACCTGTTGTGGGCCGAAACGCTGCGTTCGCCTCACGCGTCAGATCCACCGCGTAGGCGTCCGACGACACGTGCAAATAGTAGTTGAGCACCATCTCAGAGTAGCTCCCCTTGGTGCCGTTCGAAAAACTATCGTTCTTGATAATGTTCGTCGGGCTGTTCACATAGGCGTTCGCCGCGAACTCGGACCCAAGCAGCAAGCGAGGGCGTGTATCGCCATCCTCGCTCAACATCATCTCATAGAGATTGTGTTCATCTCCGACATCCTGCTGGCGCAGAATCTCAGCCGCATTCACCAGAGAATTCAGCGTTCCTGTACCGTGCGCAGAATCTCCCCCGCCTCGATTAAACTCCATAACCTCACCCGTTGCAGCGATCGAAAGACCCAGCAGATTAACAGCATGACCATGCACCGTGGTGATGTCATTGTTGGAGTACTGGACTTCGAAGAGAAGCCGTGTGCCGAGATCGAAGAGCGCCTGATCATCAAGAAAGACACCCAATGCCATACGGGTACGAGCCACAGCGACGTCTTGGTTATGCCCAGCCCACGCGCCGCTAGCCCTAAAACAAGCGATAGGGAGGAGAGACTATGATCGGCTCGATGTGCGCGAGGCGTGGACGCAGATCCCCCGGCGACGGCGGTAGCCTCGCTCTGGCTGGGTCGGATTGTTGGGGATGCTC
>JAZGFE010000311.1:0-2645 GCA_036479215.1 Nannocystaceae bacterium
GGACCCGCCTGATTGAAGAGCGCGACTACGAGCTGTTCGAGATTCACTGACCGACGCGGAGGACTTCCGCTACCGACCTTTGTCGATGCGATCGAGAAGCTCTTGCAGGGTCGGAGCGTGGTAGCCACTGCGCTTCTTCACATCCTCTAGCCAAGCTCGTGCCGGCCCATCGGGCTGCAAGAGCGCGAGACTGAACGCGGCGTGCACGGTGACATCCACGGGCTGCGTGCCGCTGGACATCAGTTGCCGAAGTTTACCGATGGATGCCTTCGCGCCGAGAGGCCCTAAGGCTCCCGCCGCGCTGGATCGCAGCTCCAGATCGGCACTGTCTAGACCCTGAACCAGCGACCTCGCGGCTGCGAATTCTCTGAAAACACTCGACCCGCCGCCCCCCAGCGTTCGTACGTGCTTTTGCACAACAACGAACCAACGCCAAGGAGGGCGTTTCGAGTGAACATCAAGGTAAGAGATCAACTGCTTCGCCGCCAGCGCCGTGTCACCCGCCGACGGAGCAAGACGTCTCGTCAAACTGGCGGCCCCGTGTTCGATCGAGGTCGCGCACGATTCGAAGTCTCCGACCGCATCCGTGCCACCGGTGCTGGCGGAGTTCGCCTCGCCCATGAACTCGTGAATGCGATCGATCTCCCGCGCGAGATCGACGGTCGTGTGAACGTGCTCAAGTTGCATTTGCCGTACCGGGAATCCGAGCACGTGCGCGCCATGGCGTTCAACCTCCTCGCCGGTGGCACCTGCATCGAGGATCTCGAACAGCGCCGCAGCGACGAGGCCTTCCTCGACATGCTCGGGGCAGAGAGGATTCCCGATCCGACGACCGCGGGCGACTTCTGTCGGCGCCTCAATACGAAGGAGTCAATCGACGGCTTGCAGACGGCGATCAACGAGAGCCGGCTTCGCGTATGGGGACGTCAGCCCGACTCCTTCTTTGATCACGCAATTGTTGACGCAGATGGCACGATTGCCGAGACGACAGGCAGCTGTAAGGAGGGCATGGACATTTCCTACAAGAAAACTTGGGGATATCAGGCCCTCATCGTCTCGCTGGCGAACACCGAGGAGATCCTCTTTCAAGACTTGCGTCCAGCGTCGCGCCCTTCTCACGAAGGCGCCGCTGACCGACTCGACGAATCTGTGTCACTGTTGCGTCGCGCAGGCTTCCGCAAGATCACGTTGCGGGGCGACACGGACTTCAGCCAGACTCGGCACCTGGATCGCTGGCATGGCGATGGAGTCGAGTTCGTCTTCGGTTTCCAGGCTGCGCCGAAACTATGCGAGAAGGCCGCTGGGCTGCCCGATTCAGCGTGGTCGGAACTCGAGCGCAAGGCTCGGTACGAGATCAAGACGGAGCCACGGACACGGCCCGAGAACGTGCGGGAGCGCGTCGTCATGGAACGCGAGCTCTACAACCTCCATCTCGCGAAGGAAGACGTCGCCGAGTTCGACTACAGCCCGGGCGCCTGCAATGAGACCTACCGCATGGTCGTGCTACGAAAGCTGATCACGCACGAGCGCGGACAGAAGGTCTTGTTTCCCCAGATCCGGTACCTTTTCTACATCACGAACAAGGCAACACTCGAAGCGGAAGAGGTCGTCAAGCACTCCAACAATCGATGCAACCAGGAGCGGACGATTGGTGAACTGAAGTCCGGCGTGAACGCGCTCAACATGCCTCTTGGTGACCTGCATTCGAACTGGGCCTACATGGTGATCGCGACCCTCGCATGGAACCTGTCGCGATGGATGGGGCTCATCCTGCCGACGTCGGGACGCTGGGCGACGAAACACACCGACGAAAAGCGCCGCGTCACCAAGATGCGTTTCCGCACCTTCGTCCAAGCGATGATGACCATGCCGGCTCAGATCCTTCGCGCTGGACGACAACTCGTTGTCCGAATTCTCGACTGGAACCCGTGGCGGCACGTCTTCTTCCGCGCCATCGACTCCGTGCGTCTGATTTCGTAGCCAGACAAGATGAAGCCGGAGTACGGATGCTCCGGTCCGCCGCGGACACTCAGCGATCAAGGAGGCAGCGCCCAACCAATGAACAACCTGGTGCTTGAAGATGCCGACGAAGGCTGGCTGCCTTATCGTGTACGATCAGCAACCGGCAATTCAGGCAGGAATCCTCGCTTGTTCAAGGACTAGTGCCAACGCCCGCGCCGCGTGCCCACTCGGCACCGGCCAGACCCCACAGGCATCCCGTCCCGACATCGTCGGCCAAGATTGACCTGCCGCGATGGAGTCCACCCTGACCGGGAATTCGTTCAGCGCGACTCACTTCCCGGGACTGTCTCAGCGCGACGTGTAGGTTCACGGCGAGGTGCGGGGGAAACGCCCAGGTGGTGTATCCTGTGCGAGAAGCCTTGGCTATGCTCGCGGGCATGCAAAAGGCGCGATGGGAACCGAAAGCGTAGCTCAGTCCAGTCGGACCGCACATCGACTCGTGCTCGGCCTGCTGTTGCTCGTTGTTGCGGGTCTGTATGCACGCACGCTTGGTCACGACTACACCTACGACGATCGGCACTACGTCATGGCGCAGACCGATGCTGGCACGCCGAACGTGATGGTCACCGAGTGGCAGGGCTTCGGCGCCTACCTCACGACGTTCTATGGCAGTGGTGTTGTGG
>JAZGFE010000312.1:0-26936 GCA_036479215.1 Nannocystaceae bacterium
CATCATCATCATCGTCATCATCATCGTCATCGTCATCGTCATCGTCATCGTCATCGTCATCGTCATCATCGTCATCATCGTCATCATCGTCATCATCGTCATCATCGTCATCATCGTCATCATCGTCATCATCGTCATCATCATCATCATCATCATCATCATCATCATCATCATCATCCGCGTCGATCTCGTCGTGGAATACCAGGAATGAACCGGACTGCACCACGAGTGCCTCCGATCGCAGCCGGATATACCCCAGGCCACCGCTATCATTGTCCCCATCGCGCACGGGAATCGTCAATGTATGGATGTGTCGCAAATCCTCGGGGTCCGTGGCGTCAAATGCGGCGACAAGGCTCTCTCGCGCCCAGCCGGTCGGGGTATCGTGCGAGCGTCCCACGACAAGGTAGACGAAACCCTGGTCTGAAAACAGCTCGGCGTCGCGCCAGTCATACCATATCTCGTCGTCGTCATCATCTCCATCCTCGCCCGATCCGGGAAACAGCGTATCGAGATCGAGCTCCCCCAGAGGCTGGACGCGTTCCGCTGCGTCCAATCCCACGATATCCAGACGACGTGATCCGTCCCACCAATCGGATGACAACCGCACGAGATGGCTCCCCACAGCCACCGAGCGATCCACACGGAGCGCGACAGGTAGGTAGTCGATCTGTACGGGCGCGTCTCGATCGCTGATATCGAAACTCTGCACGGTCTCGTCCCCCAAGGCCATCATGGTCCGACTGTGCATGAACGCCCGCCGTGGCCTGCCTCGGGCGTCGGCGAGACCGCGCAAAGTCAAAGTGTCCGCGTCAAAATCGACGATCTGCACGCCATTGCGCATCGAGTGGGAACGCAGCACCGGCGCCTCCGCGTCGCCCGGAAGGTCCTCGTCGCTCGACACATCCCCATTGCCCGAGTCCCCCGTAGCGCCGGCCTCAGCATCCTCGCCATCGCCAGCATTCTCACCATCGTCATCGCCATCGCCGCCCCATTCCCATCCGCTAAATGGCACGAGCATCATGCCATGACGTTCATCAATGGTCACGGCTTTGTGCAATCGGTTCTGGTCCTCTGCGAACGAACCCCAGCTTCCCCCAAAGTTCACCCTGTCGAGCATCTGAGGGCTCCCCAGGTCGGACACGTCAAACAAGCTGACAGTCATCGACCCGTCCGGGTGATTGAAGTCGTGGCCAAGCGCGATGATACGGTCGCCACGCGGCTCCATGTGCACGACGAACCCGGGCATTTCAAGCTCCCCTACTTGCAAGGGGTCGGCAGGGTCGCTGAGGTCGAGCGTGAACAACGGGTCCATCTCCTCGGCCGTAATGGCGTAGCCACGGTCCCCGTCGAACCGCACGCTTCGCAGGGTTTCGTTGCGCGGAATCACCATATCCAGTCTCCCCGCAGCGCTAATATCGCTCGCAGAGACCACCGCAAAAGTTTCCACCACAGGAACGACTTCGTCGCTATCCCAGGGATTGGGCTGGCTGACAACGCGCAACACGCCGTCGTGCTCGTCCATTTGCCAACGGCTCTGGATCGCCCCGGCCACCTCGACGCTCAGGCCGCGTACGATGGTTCCGCTAGGATCGGAGATGTCTACGACATCGATCACGGAATGCCCATCGCTATCCCACGCATACTCCACGCCAGCGACGTAGAGCCGCTCGGAGTTGGCCATCACGCTCCGCCGCCCGCCCCCGTAGCTCCCGTCTTGTCCAGCAAAGACGACCTCGTCCACCTGGGTCAGCCCGCCCAGGGGGCCCACCAGCAAGGAGGTGATGGTGGTGTTGGCCGTGTTGTCACAACCCCAGCACCATCCGTTCTCGTAACTGACAAGATACAGGCGGTCGCCGATCCTGCGTGAATCTTGGATTTCTCCCGGAAGGTCGAAGGAACCCTCCACGATCATCGCGGAGGGATCGCGCACATCGATCGCTAACAACCTGCTCGTCTCCACCCAACGCCGCTGGCCGCTGCTGGGGTCTTCCTCCCATCGTCCGTAATCGGCGAACATCACATAGGCTTTGTCCGCCTCGACATACATCTCGAACGCGTTTGCACGCGCGCGATACTGCCCCAGAATCAAGAGTTCCTCGGGGCGTGAGAGATCGATCACAGACAGCCCACTCAAACTCGAGAGGGCGTAGAGTAGGTCGCCATCCACATGCAGGATGTCTGCCTCGAGTATCAGATCGTTGGGGTCATCCCCCGCGTCACTCTGCCCATCATCATCATCATCATCATCATCATCATCATCATCATCATCATCATCCGCCGACTCGGGCGCAGACTCGTCCCCGCCCGATCCCGCAGGACCACCGTTCCCAGCAGTACCGTCACCATCGCCACCACCGGCATCACCACCGGCATCATCACCGGCATCATCACCGGCATCATCACCGGCATCATCACCGGCATCATCACCGTTTTCGTTGTCATCATCATCATCGTCGTCGCCGTCGTCATCCCCGCTGTCGTCGCCATCCTCCCCACCATCGCCGGTATTACCGGCCGCGGCTCCATCGCTCGAGCCTTCGCCTCCCTCGCTGCCCGAGCCGCCTCCCCCGCTGCCCGGGCCGCCTTCGGCCGCGCTCGTGCCCTCCTGATCTCCGTTGGGGTTGTCTTCGACCCAGGGCGGGAGGTCGTCCACATCGGGTAATATCGGCCAATCACACGCACTTACGGGGAGTAGCAGCGACAAGCAGACGAACTCGACCGTGGTCGCGCGCCGCTTCGGGATTTTTCGCGGTATCTCTTGCATTGTTTTGCTCCAGTTTGGAAGGGTCGGACGCTCGTCCGGGTCCCTGCTTGTGAGCCCGTGCCCCGGGTTGCGATTTCGATCACGCAAACCCCGCGATCGCTCGCAAAGTGTGAGCGAGTTCCGCGACGTCCTCACCCCGGCCAGTCGCCCACGCGACATCTCGACGTAGCGACGCCGTCCCGAACCCGCTCACTGACCTATGCAGGTCGGCGCACAACCAACGGCCGCCGGACACGACTGGGCGCAGCCGCGTCGACGCACCCCCGTGATATTACCCCTCCAGCATCGCCAGCCGCCCGGCCAAGAAGGCCCGGGAGATGTCGTTCGGTGCTCCCGCGAGTGCCAGCCGATAGGCCAGCCTCGCCGCGTCCACCCGCCCCGCCCGACGCAATAAATCGGCCCGGGCCGCGTGATAGGGCTGATACTCCCGGAGCTCGGCGGATCCGTCGAGTTCGTCGATCAAGCGCAAGCCCGCCGACGCACCATCGGCCATCGACACTGCCACCGCACGATTGAGCTCCACAATCGGCGAAGGATGCACGCGGGCCAACTCGGCGTAGAGCGCCGCAATCTGTATCCAGTCCGTCTCTTCGAAAGTCCGCGCCTCTGCGTGCAACGCTGCAATCGCAGCCTGGATCGCGTACGGTCCGACAGGATGCAGGGACAGTGCGCGACGGGTCAACGCGAGACCGTCGTCGATCTCTTGTCGCATCCACAGCGATCGGTCCTGGTCCTCGAGCATTCTCCCGCGAGCCCGCCGACGCGAATGATGCAGGATCATCAACGCGCGCAACCCCATCGACTCGGTGCAATGGGGCATCAATTGTGTCAGCTCTCGCATCATGCGGATCGCCTCCTCGCACAACTCGCCACGTACGCCCGACGGGTGGTGCGCCGAGTAGTAGCCTTCGTTGAAAATGAGGTACAGCACCGCAAGTACTGAAGCCAAACGATCCGGCAGCGCGCCCGCGGGGGGTACCTCGAAGGGTACGCCCGCATCTCGGATTTTCCGTTTGGCGCGGACCAACCGTTGCGCCATCGCCGGAACAGGCACCAACAATGCGGCCGCGACCTCGGGCGTACTCAGCCCACCCAAGGTGCGCAACGTCAACGCGACCTGGGCTTCGCGGGCCAACGCCGGGTGACAGCAAGTGAAGACCAGCCGCAAACGATCGTCGCACACTGATGGCGAAATCGGGCTCACCTCCGCCGCACGTTCTTCGGCCTCAAGTCGCGCGAGCACAGCCACCCGGTCCCGCTTCGCCCGGGCGGTTCGGGTGCGCCGCACTCGATCGAGTGCGTTGCGGCGGGCGGTCGTGGTGATCCACGCCCCGGGTCGGTCGGGGATGCCGTCGCTCGGCCACCGTTCAAGCGCCCGGGTCAGCGCCTCTTGGAGCGCGTCCTCGGCGAGTTCGAAGTCACCAAGAACGCGGATCAACCCCGCGAGCACGGCTCCCGACTCGTGCCGGAATACGCGCTCGACGGCGACGCGCACCGGGATCACTGATCGAAAACCATCACCGGTCGGATCTCGATCGTGCCATTGAGGGCACCGGGACACTTGCCGGCCCACTCGATGGCCTGATCTAAGTTCTCCACGTCGATCATGTAGTAGCCGCCGAGCTGCTCTTTCGTCTCGGCAAAGGGCCCGTCCGACACGATTCGGTCCCCGCTACGCACGCGGACCGACGTGGCCGTGGCCGTGGGCGCAAGCGCATCGCCGGCGACGAACGCCTTCGTCGCCTTCAGTTCCTCGCTATAGGCCATCCATTGGCCAAAGACTTGGCGCTGTTTTTCTTCGGGGACCTGAGCGTCGGATTGTTCGTTGCTGTAGATGAGAAGGAGGTACTGCATGATCGGCTTCCTTTGTAGGGTGGCGTTGAGGTTCGCACCTACGACGCGCGACCCGAACCAGGATCGACAACGGGGCGCCCTTTTTTTTCGGGGGGCGCGTCCGCAGGTCGGTGCGCCCGCGCGATCGACAAGCGCCCGGGTGTTCTCGCGCGCGGCTCGCTCTCCCGTTGACGAGCGACATCACGCCCACGTCACGTCATCCACGCCCCCTTGCGCCAGCCTCCTCAGGGCCGAGGCCCTCGTGACTTCGTCGCTGAAAGCCTGCGCAGCGACCACAACACGCACCCGCGCGACGTCCAGCTTCGCCCGGAGGGCGACGAGGCCCTCGATGAACTCGTGGGTCAGATCTGCAGCGAAACACGCGACGAGTTCGCCTGCAGCCACGATATGGACCGTCTCTCCCGACACCGAGCAACTCTCGACGGTGGCCGAGAGCGGTATGCCGTGTACGAGCATGCGCTCGTACAACATGTCGATCGCGGCACGCCTACAGGAGATCCGATCCGCACGGCCCGGACACGACGCGCCGACGATTTCTGGACCGGCTTCCAAAGGCGCAGCCTCGTTGCGAGCGGCCAGTTTGAACACGCGAAAGCCGACATCTACATCGACGTCGACTCCAGACCCGCATTCCTCCACAAGCTCACCGACGCGCCGAAGACGCTCTTTTGCGATCTCAGTCAGGCACGCGGGCCTGTTGATGGAAGCGCAAAACTCTGCCGAGCTTCGCTGCCGAGCGTTGCCCGGGTCGAGGGGACCGGGCCACTGCACGAGGATATATCGGCGGCTCCCCGCATCTTTCAGGTTCTGGGACATCACCGCGTGCCCCGACGTTCCACTGCCGGCAAAGAAATCGATCACGATCGCGTCCGATGGCAGGTGGCCGAGTAGCTCCGTGATCAGCGACACGGGTTTTACGGTGTCCACGCCATGTCCAGCCCCCAGCAGCTTCGTCAGTTCAGCCTTGCCGCTTTGTGTGGTCTGGACCTCCTTCAGGTGCGCCCAAAATGGCACGAATCGCTTGCCGCCTCCGACTTCATCCTCCGGATAGATCGCTCGCTTCACGACCCCGTTCACGATTTCCAGCCGTCCCTGTTCTTCTAGAACTCGCGCTTTTTTTTCACCGATCTGCCATTGTTTTCGGGGGCGCGGCGGTTGCCCCAAGATGGAATACCGCATGGTAGGCCGGGCATAGGCGCCCTCAAACGCACGCTCGATAATCTCGAAGCGACACGGTCCGAACCTTCCGCTGTGTGGATAGCGTAGGGGTGCATCGCGGGGACGCAAGACAAACGGTGGAAGCTTGATGCGACGGCATTTGGAGTACACAAGTACATACTCGATGTTTTGTTGCAGGCCGAAGCGTGCACGCCCTATGTTGTCGGGCTGGGTCGTCGTCACCCATGTCAACATGCCGACAAAGCTCTCCTCTCCGAATATCTCGTCGCAGATGAGGCGCAGGTTGTGTAGTTCTTTGTCGTCGATGCTGATGCAGATCAGCCCGTCGTCCCGAAGGAGCGGACGGGCCAGCTGCAGCCTCGGGTACATCATATTGAGCCAGTTCGTATGAAACCTCCCATTCACCTCCGTGCGCGCGCCGTTGCGCTCCCTTCCCCGAACCTGCCCTGTGAGCCGCAGATAGTTCTTAATACTGTCGCCGAAATCGTCTGGGTAGACAAAGTCCTTCCCGGTATTGTACGGTGGGTCGATATAGATCAGGCCCGCCTTCTGATGGTAAGAGCTCTGTAGCAGCTTGAGTACCTCCAAGTTATCACCCTCGATAAAGAGGTTCTTGGTACCGTCCCAGTTCACCGAGTCTTTGGGGCAGGGCCGCAATGTGCCACGGCAAGGTATCTGAGCCAGGCCCCGCGCTTTACGCTTGCCGTTCCACGCCAAACCGTAGCGCTCTGGATGCTCCTCCTCCCGGGCTTCACAAGACGGGTGTCCCAGGAGCCTCTGGAGTGCGCCATGGTCGACACGCCCGTCGATACAGGCTTCGGGGAACACCGCCCGCAGCGCTTCTACATTCTTGGCAACCGCCTCCGTCGAGAGGCCATTTGTCTGCAGATCGATTTTTCTCATCTGTCTCTCATCTGTCTCTCATCTGGCTCTCATCTGGCTCTCATCTGGCTCTCATCTGGCTCTCATCTGGCTCTCGCGCAGCTATGCGCACTACTCCCACAGGCGCCCGAGTTCGGCCGCGATGTCGAGTGAGGGTCCGCCCACCGGAAGATCATCGGGCGGCCGAGCCTCACCGTGCCCGATGCACTCGAAACGCGCACGCACCTGCGCGGGTAGAAAGCGGGTCACGGGAGTATACACATGCCGGTCCCCGGCGCGATGCTGCTGTCGAATGAAGAAGCGTTGGGGGTGGATCACGAATAGCGAATCTCGGGCACGCGTAAGCGCGACGTAGAACAGGCGCCGCTCCTCCTCGATCTGATCTTCGTCATCCGTCGCCATATCCGAAGGGATACAACCGTCCGCCGCGTTCAGTACGTAGACGGTATCCCACTCCTGCCCTTTTGCCGAGTGAATCGTAGATAGAATCAGGTAGTCCTCATCCCGGTGTGGTGGCACCGCCTCGTCTCCACTCGCTTGGGGTGGATCAAGTGTAAGGTCGACCAAGAAGCGCTCGCGCGAACGGTAGGTCCCCGCGATTTGCTCGAGCTGCTCGAGATCTCCAGCACGCACGTGGACCGAGTCGTAGAGCCGCTCGAGGTGCGGCTGGTACCAATACCGAACCCGCTCGACCTGTCCGGGCCATATAGCCCCCGCCCCACTCAACTCCGCGAGTAACGCGGATAGTGCTGGCCATGCCTCGGCGGCGCTCGCAGGCGGCATGAACGCTTGCAACGATGCAAGCTTGAATCGATGCGCCTCCAGGTGATCGACTACCTTTTGCGCCCACTTGGGACCCATACCGCTGAGCAGCTGCAGCACGCGAAATGCCGCCACGGCATCCCGCGGATTCTCGCACCAGCGCAGCACTGCGACGAGGTCTTTGACGTGGGCCGCCTCGAGGAACTTGAGGCCTCCATATTTGACGAAGGGGATTTTTCGACGTCCCAGCTCGACCTCAAGCGCGTCGCTATGATGCCCCGTGCGGAACAGGACGGCCTGGCGCCGCAGATCGACTCCAGCCTCTCGCTGCTCTAAAATACGCTCCACCACATAGTCGACCTGCGTATGCTCGCTCTCCGTGGTCACCAGGACCGGTCTTTGCTGCGAGGGTCGCTCCGAGTACAATTTCTTGGTGTAGGCCCGCCGCGCGAGGGAGATAACGGCGTTCGCCACGTCGAGGATCGGCTGCGTGGAGCGATAGTTCCTCTCCAGGGTCACCACCTCGGCCGCCGGCGTGAACTGAGAAGGAAAGTCGAGAATATTGGAGACATCTGCCGCACGAAACGAGTAGATCGACTGTGCGTCGTCCCCCACGACGGTGAGTCCGTGCCCGTCGGGGCATAGCGCCCCGAGGATATCATTCTGGAGCCGATTCGTATCCTGGAACTCGTCGACGAGCACGTGGTCGAATTGCGCACGGATTTTCGCCGCCAACGCGACATCCCGCATGGCATAGTGCCAATATAGAAGAAGGTCGTCGTAGTCCAACGTATGCTGTTTCTGTTTTTCACGGACATACGCCGCGAAGAGCCGCTTCAGTTGGTCGTGCCAAGCCCGACACCAAGGGAAGCTCTTCTCCAAGTTCTCCCCGAGCGAACGCTGCGTGTTCACGCATCGCGAGTAGATCGACAGGCAGGTCGACTTCCGCGGGAATCGCTCTTTGTGCTGCGCGAGCTCCAACCTCGTCCTCACGAGGTCGAGCAAGTCCGCCGAGTCCCCACGATCGAGCACCGTGAAAGAAGGGTCGAGCCCCACGACGGGAGCGAAGCGGCGAAGCAAACGATTGGCAACCGCGTGAAAGGTGCCGGACCAAGCCAGGCCAGCCGGGCCGAAGCCCCCGCGATCTGTCCGGCCCAAGATAGCCTGCGTACGCCGCGTCATTTCAGCCGCCGCGCGACGGCTGAACGTCAGTAGAAGCACGCGTTTCGGATCGACCCCACGTGCGATGATGGAAGCCACGCGGTGGGCCAAGGTATTGGTTTTCCCCGAGCCCGCCCCCGCGATCACCAGTAACGGGCCGCCGATATGCTCCGCAGCGGCCCGTTGCTGCGGATTGAGCCCTCGAAGCAGGTCCATCGTGCGAGCCTACGCAAACGAGTAGCACTGTGCAAATACTCAGGCATCTCCTCCGCGTCGATGAAGCGAGCCAGGCCCAGCCCCAGCCCCAGACCCAGACATGGGGACGGACACCAGCTCCGTGGCGCGCTATTCCGCAACCAGCGACATGAGCTCCGAAAGTGGCGTGTCTGCGTCTTCCACGTTCGTCGACTTGATGGCGCGCTTGAATGCCACCGTCAGCTCTCTCTCGCTCAACTCGTCACGCATCTCGAGGAGCACTTCGAGGATCTCCTCGTCGTCGGAGATATTGTAGATCTGCGCACCGTCGGACATAAGTAACCCGGCGAGGCGCTTGGAGTACGCGCCTGCGCTGAGCGGGTCGCTGTCAGAAGTTCGCTTGTCCGCGAGTCGTGCGCGTTTTTCAGTACGCCCCAGCTCGCGGGCAAGCCGTTCTTGATCGGTACGCTTCATATTATGTTTGCCCTCCGCTTTGTTCTGGCAGCCTCAGGCCGTCAGGGGCCACAAGGGGCGCATCGCACGGCGAAAACTGGCGGCGGCGCGCGGGTAATATACTCGTTTGCAAACAAAGTGCACCCTGTATACGCCACGTTGGCGTTGTTCACGCTTGGCCTTCCCCGTTTCGATACGAAGAAGCGCGCGGCCCCGCGACAACGGTTGAATCCAGGCCGCGGGCACCTGCCGAGGCCTTCTGCTCTTGTGATCACTGCGCCGCGCTCGACGAACTGCACGGTGTCGTAGGCGGGCCACGGCTCTCAGACAGCGCGCCCCCCGGCCCAACGCGGCCCCCGCCCACGATGCGACACCCCCACGGTGATCTACCGCGCCCCCTCACCGGTCTGCCCGGCCTTGGCTCCGGAGGTGGCGCCATCCTGTCCTTCCTGTCCTTCCTGTCCTTCCTGTCCTTCCTGCCCTTTCCCCGTCGGCGGATCCGCTTCCGCTTCCGCCTCTTGCGTTGGATGTTCCGTGCCCCCCTCCGCGGACGCATCGGCCCCACGCTCCTTCGGCGCTGCCACCGGCCGTGGGTCCTCGGCCTGGCCGTCCCCCACCGCGGTCCCGTCCGGCGGCGCCTCGTCAGGCCCACTCTTGTCTGCGCCCAAGTCCCTCGCGTCCTCGGGGGCTCCTCCGTTCGCCGCCTCCTCCTTCTTCTTCGCCTCCAATTCCTTTCGCTCTTGCTTCTTGGCCTTCGCCTTCGCCTTCGCCTTCGCCTTCGACTTCGACGTCGCCGCTGTTCGTTTGCGGCGGTCCTCGGCTCGTTCCCGCCGCCGGTCCCTCGCCTCACGCACCTTCTGCTCCCGCGTTTTGGCATTGATACCGGTGAAACGCGGGCGCCCAACGCTGCCGCGGAGACGAAAACCGAGCCAGCCCTCGAAGGGGGCCGCCATCTTGGATTTCTTGCTCGCCGTGCTCAGCAGCAGATGAATGCTGTCATTGTCCTCCCGCAACCGCTCATTCACGAGCAACTTGATGACAATCTCGAAGCGAGATTTCTGAACGGGATCACGCAACAAGAGTTCGCCCGCCACCTGCAACGTCAGGTCGTCACTCACCGCCTCAAACGCCTCGGCCGTCGCCACACCGTTCGCCACCACAAGCTTGCCACTGAGCTCCCCGAGACGAATCTCCGGCAACGTGATGCCATCGGCCAAGAAACCCCTCGCTCCGGGGATGTACACCGACTCCTCTCCGTCACCCACCGAACAGCCGGAGCAGGACAGGCTGATCGAGCCATGGGCCTGTTCAAACTTGCGCTCGGGGGCGGTGATGTCTACGTGAGCGCTAAACGCGCCGGCGACTGGAGCGTGCACACTCTGTTGCACCCGAGGCAGGGCATACAGAGGTACATCGCGGATATCGAAGACGACGTGCACCTCCTCCTCGCCCCAGTCGAGTTGCCCAGAGAACGCTCCCTCGTCGAGTTGAGCATCGAGCCCGACCTGCCATTTGCCCGCAAGCGCGCCCAGTAGGGAAAGATCGAGTTCTACCTCAGCCATCGTGAACGGGACCAACCGCTCACCGCGTCGAGTGGGAGCAAAACTCCAGGTCACGTCACGCAGCACAAGCGACCCAAACGGCGAGATCGACAAGTCGCCGATACTCACCAGATGTCCGCGCTTCTTGGCTTCCTCCGAGATACGCCACGCGATCGCGCGGGTCGGCAAGTTGAACCACACAAAAGCCAAGAACAACACCAGCCCCGCAAAACCGTATCCCGCCCACCTTCGCGCAACTCTCTCGAAATGACGACGCTTCGTTCGTGCAGACGGTCTCGGCAACTTGAGTTTGAACTTCATGATTCTTGCTCCCCTCGATTCAGGGCTGCTCGCCGCTGTCGTTAGACAGATCTGAAACCACGCGCTCCCAGGTAGCGATCTCCACATCGACGCGGTTGAGCCGATCCTCGTTCCAGGATGGCGATCGAATCTGCAGACGCTCAGTAGACACGATATGACCGTTCTGCGTCTCGACGTGGGTCAGGAATTTGGTGAGTTTTTCCAACGTGACATCGCGCAAGTGGAATGCGTACGTACGCTTCTTCAGGCCCACGCCCAACGCACGCACTGGTCTCTCCCCCTGATCCGAGACCACAATATCCGCTGCTGCCGCCGCCTTTTCTATGATCGTACCGAACGAGAGGCTCTTGTCGGAGATCGTCTTCTCGCGCGCCGCCTTCTGGGCGAGTTTTTCCTTGTACGAAGCGCCACCGGTATACACCAGCTCCAGCGCCCGTCGCTGGTCGGCGATGACAGTTTCGATCTCTGCGAATCTCGAAGTGCGCAACGCGAACAGCACCGCCAGGCTCATGCCCACCGCCACTACAAGCAAGCCCATCACCAAGTTGCGCTCACGCGGCTGAAGCCGAGCCCAAAAACCGAGTTCGCTCTTCCTATTTGCTGCACTCGTGCCCGGCATTTACTCGTCCTTCCCGGCTCGAAAACACCGGTGGTCGACTTTGATGGGGAAGACCTTGCGGGAGTTTTGATCGCGAATCTTGCCCGGTAGCACCTCCGTCACGCAGTCGAGATCCGTAAGTTTTAGTTTGAGTCGATCCTGTGCGGTTGCCCGGGTGGCGGAAAGCTGCATCTCCACCACCAGTTCGCGAATATCGATGCGCGAAATGATCAACTCGTCATCGGCCACGATACCCGCGTCCGCAGCCACGGGCGCCAACTCGAGTACTCCGGCCGCGCCGACCACCCCGGACACTTTCCGCGCCCCAAAAGGCGCCTCCCCAGGAGCACCCGCGAACCCTCCGGACAACGCGGACGACGCGGACGACGCGGACGGCACCGGCGATTGCACCGGCGCGTCCGAAGGCGGGCCCACCGGTTGAGCAACCTTGCCGATCATCGCCAACACATCCAACGCGCCGCGCGGAGGCAGTGTACTGATCAGATCTGTGCCCTCCACCGCCTTCAAGCGTTCTTCCGCAGCGCTCGCCGTATACACGGGTTCGCCGAAGACGCGTGTGCTCGCTTGCTCGAGCTCGGCTTCATAGTTTGCCTGTTCCGCCTCGAGACCCTTGAGTTTCACAATGGTATCCACCGCGGCAAAAGCCGTGATCGCGATGCCGATCGCCGCCACCGCTCCCATTTTTTCTTGTACCCAACCACCTTCGCCGCCACGCTCGGACTGATCGTATAGTTGCGCCCATGGCCGCTTGGCCACCGCGTAGGCCGTACCCAAAGCGACGGCATGTTTCGCCCAAGTCTGCACAGGGACCCGCGCGACCACGGCCCTCGCCTGACCGGCGAAAGGCCGGCAGGGCAACCCCGTCTGCTCCCCTAGAAACGCCGCAAGTCCCGCCAATAGCGAGCCGCCTCCCACCAGTCGCAGCTCTGTGACTTCGCAGCGTAGCTCGCTGTCGAGCCAACGGCGTGTGTGCTCCAGCTCCCGAACCGTTCGTTCCAGTGAGCGTGCAATGAGGTCCCCGGAAGCACGCTGTTCGGGCGTCAATGTCGTGAGACCGCGATGCGATACAAAGCCATCTCGATGTTTTGCGTCGTCCGCCTCGTCGACCCCCAGACCGTAGGCCTCACGTAAGGCCAAGGTCTGATCGAAACCTCCCCTACGCAACGCCCGGGCCGCGACCGGGCCCTTGTCGCTCAACGCGACAATGCCCGTCTCTCGATGACCGATGTCCACCAACAGGGAAACGGGTCGACGAGGTTCCTGATTCGGGCCTGCCTCGATCGGCAAGATACCACCGCCGAGGACCTGCGCCATCGCTACTGGCCCGCTCGTCACCACGCGCAGGTCGACGCCAGATTCGTTGAAACCGTCGCTCACCGCATCGACGCGGTCGCGCCGCGCCGCCGTCACCAAAGCCGCGCAACCACCAGCGGACGACCGCGTCACGAGATGGTCGAACTGCAGGTCTTCAATCGCAGTCGGGAACTGGCCCTCTATCTCAAAGTTGATCACCTGACCCACGCGTTTGGGCTCCGAGAACGGAAATTTGACGACCCTAAAACTCGTCGCCGTACCGGGCAACGCCACACCCACGGGGAGGTGAGCCCAACCGCGCTCGCGCAATGCAGCAATCGCCGTATGCATCCCGACCTCAAGTCGGTCCCTCCCCTCGTCCGCAAGGTCCATCGGGACCTCCATCTGATCGAAGAAACGGATCCCCCTGACCCCACTCGTGAGCACCACGAGCTTGACGCTGCGGCTCCCGAGATCGATACCAACGAATTTGCTCGCCATATTGTCTTGATCCTGTTCATGCCTGACCTCTCGCGCTTAGTCCTCGCGGAAGTACAACCACGCGCCCCGCCCTTTGCTCTGATTGCGGCCGTATTTTAGGTCGTAGACTGCGGTTGCTCGCTTGCGCACGGCACCTATCTCTGTGGTGACCTCGACCCGATACACCCGTTCGGGGGCAACCGTGGCCATGTCCTTGATCCCCCCCCATTCGCCGTCGTCGTTCGAACCACTGGTCAGCTGCGTGATAATCCCCTCGGGGACTTTGGGCAGCATGGAGTCATTCTCCTCCTGCTGGCCAAAGAAGGTCATGGGATTCACATACTGATCAGGGTAGCGCACCAGCTTTTGGAACTCGCCCACGCTCTTGAACAGACTGAATTCCCTGGCCTCGACCACGAAGTTCGCCAACGGTAAGGTCTTGAGGAGAAAATTTTCGCCGGATACCAGCTCTCGTTGATCCCCACGCGCGGCATGTCGGATCACAAGCGCAAGTTGGTCGGCGCTCGCGAAGTTCAGATTCACCTTGCAATGCCCGTACACGGTGAGCTCCGAACCGAATGCCGCCATCCAGTCATCGTCGATACCCTCCACTAGATGCAGTTCCTGCACCGAATCGAGTCGTGCATTGCGGGCGTCGTAAGGGTCGCGCAACTCACGGTAGCGGTAGTCCTCCGGCGTGCCCCGGGAGCGTAGGCGCACCAGGTCGTACTTTCGGCGATCATCGTCAATATAGTCGACCAACGCGTTGAGCACGTTCTCGCGCGTGTAGCGGCGCCCATCCGACTTCTCTTCATCGAACAGCGGATCGTACAGGGTGGGCATCAGCATGGCCTCGATGACCTCGATCGTCCTCTCTCGGGGCCGATTCTTTCCGCTCTTCTCCACCGCCAAACAGTTCACGTTCAACCGCCCGCTCTCCGCGTCAATACGCACCTCGAAACTCCCCTCCGCAATGGCCAGGTCGCTCAGCGCCTCTGTGTTGATACCCAAAAGCGCGCCCACGCCCTCGCCCCCGTCCTGGCTGCCAAAAATGGACATCAGATAAGGCGCCACTTGGGTGATATCCATCGGCCCCATGTACTCTCTAAATTGGCGTTGGTTGAATACGAGGCGCTGCAGCTCGAAGAGCAAGACCGAGAGCCGCAGCGCACCTCGCTGCAGATTGCGGGCCTTGACCTCATCGGCGTTGTTCACCGCGGCTTGCCAGTCCACACGTGCTGAGTAGTTGAAGCTCGCTGTGAAAGGCAGGAGCACCGCCAAACACACGAGCACCATCAGCACCGCGATGCCGTGCTGCGCACCCCGACGCGCGGACCGACGCGTCTCGCACCGCGCCTGTGAAACCACCTCGGGACCCGCCTTGGGCATCGGCTCGGGAGCCGCCTCGGGCCGGTCTTCGTGATTAGCCCCGGCCAAGGTCGACTTTCTCCTGAAGGAACAGTTGGGTCTGCGCCGAGTAGATCTCGATTTCCTCGTCACCATCTCGGATTCCCAAACGAATCATGACTCTCGTGGGGAGGCGGTCGGGCTGGGCATCGTTCGAGACGGTGGACCAATCGTCACGCCACGCTTCCTCTTTGACATCCCAGTACTTAAAGTCGAGAAATTCCACATGTTCGCACAGAATATACGCAGCCACGTACTCGCCCAGGTGCTCGGGCAAGTCTCCGGTGAGACGTCGCGCTTCCCGGCGATAGAGATGGACGCCCTCACCGTCTCGATCTGGACCCAGGAAGTATTGAATAACGGTCTGATCGCTTTCCTTCGCATCCTTACGCAAGCGCAAATGCGTGAAACTCGAGAACGTCAGCGTGTCGGCGTCGAACTCGTTGCGACCTTCGAAGAGAGTAAAGTGCTTCGCTTCGTCCGGTGGTCGATTAAACGAGAGATAGGCCATGCCCAACTCCGCCGTCATGCGACTCAACGCTGTACGCACCATCGAGTAGCGCAATTGGATCTTCTCGCTGCGCTCCATGCCGCTCAGGGTGCTCGAGAACGTGCTCCAGACCGAGAACACCATCATGCTCAAGATGGCCATCGCCACCAGCACCTCGATCAGGGCCAGCCCACGAGCCCGTTTCATCTCCCTCCCTTTCGCCCGCCACGCCCTCGAGAGCTGCCTCGACCCGCCTTCGTTTTTGCACCCCCAGCGCCGGGCGGGCTCGATCCGCTTGGAGGGGCGTCGTCTTCGTCGGTGGCCTCTCCACCCATGCCGGGGAGCTGGCGGAGACGCTCCGCTTCAGCCCAAAATGTGGCTACACGTACATCGTGCTCGATCTCGCCATCGCTCCAGAAGGCCGTACAGTCGGCCTTGCGGATGGAGTTCTCGATGGCGCCCTTAGCGATGGGCCACACCATCCCAAGGGCCGAGAAGGCCTGATCGTCGCTATCTTGGAACACCGGCTCGGCTTCGCCATCCGCTTCGTCCGCGTCTGTTTTGGCCTCCAGGAGCCGATTGAATTCGGGCAACTCGATGAAATCGACCATGCAGACGTAGCGAATACTCGGCCAACCCTGCTCCGCGAAGTCCCCCTCGTAACGCTTGTCGTTCTCGATCCAGCCATCTTTGCGCATGGTCTCTTGGATCTCGAGCAACTGGTACTCGGCGAGAAAGGCCGCCGCCGTGAGGCCACGTGCGTACTGCGTGGCACGCAGGCTCGCTAGCTGCGAACCAAACAGGGAACTGAGTGACACCGCGAGTATCGCCACCGCGATCAACACCTCCAATAGGGTGAATCCGCCATGCGGCGTACCACAGACTCCACGACGTTGCCCAGCACGACTCATGGCGACCGACGCCCCGCGCGCTTGCCCAGATCGTCCTTCGCGCTGAGAATGTCCTGTGGCAGCACCAGCTCCTCAAGCTCGGCCACCACCGTGACCTTGCCCGTCAGCGGCTGCACCTTGATGGTGTACTGGATCTCCCCCGCTTCGTCAGAGAGCTGGATATGAGCGGCCTGGGTGCGGCCCTGGGGGAAAAAATACAGAGAAGTCTCGCCGGCAGTGATCGGCTCGAAGTCCGCATCCGTACGCACACTCACGATCTGCACGCCGTCGGGCAACGTGATGGCGTCGCCGAGACCCTTGAGCGTATTCTCCCGTTCGAACGATTTGAACAACGGTGGCTTGCGACGCGGCACGAGCTTCGGACCCACCCGATAGGAATCGAAGGCGTCGGACTCGTCGAACACCTGCGACTGTAGCGAGCGATTATAGTCCTCTGCTGCCCGTTGGTCGCGCTGCTCTTGATCTTCAAGCCTGCCGAGGTCGACCTCAGCTATGCCGCCATCACGGTCCGTCGCAGGTAGATACATGCGCTCATCCGCGCTTTGGAGGCTGAACGACTGTTTTTCGAAATCGATATGCAGACGAAAGTGCTGTCCCGTGACCCGCGAACGGTCGTAAGCGAAACGTATCGTACTCGCCAGCTGATTGGTGCTGCGATGGATCTGAGCCTGCACCGCCGTGCCGAAGCCGGCCACGAGCGACTGCGCGATCAAGGCGAAGATCGCCATCACCACCAATATCTCGATAAGCGTGAACCCCGCTGATCGTCGCGCCCGTACTCGCCTTGCTGCCCGTCGCGTCACCACCCTCGCCCTATTCGTTGCCTTCCTTCGCCGCATCGTCGCCACCCGACTGCCACGCATTGATATCGTCCGTAGTATCGAATTCTTTGTCCTTCCCAGCCGAGGATATCTCGATGCCCGCGTGCTCCCCGTCACACTTGAAGCGGTAAGGCGTGCCCCATGGGTCCTTGTTCACACGCTTAACGATACCGGCTGCCTTGAGATCACCGAGATTCTTGGGGCAACGCCCCTTCTTCTGCACCTTGTACATTTCTACTAACGACTCGAGTTTAAGTACCTCCGTACGCGCCGTGTCCTCCTGTGCACCCGAAAAGGCGTTCCCCGCCATCACCGAGATGCCACCGATCATCAGCCCAATGATCGCTAGCACCACCAGAATCTCTATCAGGGTCATGCCGCGGCTATTGGCGAGGGCCAAAGTTTGCACTTGAATACGCTCTTGTTGTTCTTGCATTTGTTCGCTTCCTTGCCGCAACTAGTGTCCCACCATTTTGTTCATCTCCATGATTGGAGTCATGATCGAGAAAACGATAAAACCGACGGCACCGCCCATGAGCACGATCATCAGCGGCTCAAGAGCCTGGGTCGCACGCGTGACTGCCACGCTCGCCTCGCGTTCGTAGGCATTGGCCAGATCAGTCAGCATCTCTTCAAGCTGCCCCGAGCGTTCCCCCACCGCGATCATTTGGGTCACCAAGGGTGGGAAATGCCCGCTCTTCTTTAGGGCAGTTGCCACACCTTGGCCCTCGCGGATCGAGTCACGGGCCTCTCCCACCACCTTCTCCAGCACAACGTTGCCGAGCAAACCCTTGACGATATTCATCGCATCGAGCAGTTGCACGCCGCTGGCAAGCATAGTCGCCAATGTCCGCGAAAAACGAGCGATGGCGAGCTTACGCGCCATCGGACCTAATAGCGGCATCAAGAGCAGCCAGGCGTCACTGGTCCGGCGCCCGGTGGCGGACCGTCGCCACCGACGAAGAGTCCACGTCACAAAGGTGGCCGCCGCAATCACAGCCCACCAATAGTCGGCCAACCCATGGCTGACCCACATCAACAAACGCGTCGTCGCCGGTAGCTCGGCTCCCTGGTCCTCGAACATGACAGAAATCTGTGGCACCACCCGTACCATCAGAAGTCCCACCACGAATACACCAACCATACCCATCGCTACCGGGTAAAACATCGCGCTCACGACTTTCCCCCGCAACTCCTCCTGCTGGTCCATATATTCCGCGATACGCACGAGCACGACTTCGAGTGATCCCGAGGCCTCTCCCGCGCGAACCATGTTGACGTATAGGGGCGCGAAAACCGTAGGATGCCCGGCTATCGCGTCGGCCAATGCCGACCCCTCGTTTACCTTACTCGCCAGATCGCTGAGGATACCCTTGAAGCGCTCACTGGTGGTCTGCTCGACCAGGGCGCTGAGCGACTCCGGCAGCGTGACGCCGGCGCCGAGCATGGTGCTCAACAGACGGGTCATCGACGCAACCATTTTCGGGCGTACCCGGTCGAACACCCCGCTGAGGTCGATCTCCCGGGACATGGAGCCGCCCTGATCCGCCACGCTACCCACTGCCACGCCGCCGGCCGCCTCTGTCACGGTGGTCAGATACACGCCGCCGATCCGCAGCGCCGCCTTGAGGTTGGCCACACTCTCCGCCGTCTCGACGCCCTTGACGTGCTTGCCGCTGGCGTTCAATCCGGTATAGGCGTAGGCCGGCACGTGCTATCCGTCCTCCGTGGTCACGCGCATCACCTCGTCGACAGTAGAAACCCCCGACAGCACCTTGTACGCGCCGTCATCCCGCAAGGTTCGCAGGCCCTGTTCCACCGCCACACGCTTGATTTCATTGGCTCCTGCCCGCTGAATCGCCAGCCGGCGGATCTCCTCCGAGAGCATCAGCACCTCGTACAGACCGGTGCGACCACTATAGCCGGTGTCGCTGCAACGTGAGCAGCCGACCGCGCTCCAGACGTGGCCCGGCGGCGGGATCTTACAACCCTTCGGAGCTCGTGGATTCACGATACTGCCGTCTTCAGTGACGATCGGTCGCTTGAGCGCCTGCTCCCCCGCCGCGAAACGATCGGGATCGATGCCCAGTTCCACCAGCTCGTTGCGCTCGGGCTTGTGTGGCTTGCGGCAGACCGTGCATACCCGCCGGATCAACCGCTGCGCCTGTAGCCCCACCAGCGACGATGCCACCAAGAAAGGTTGGACGCCCAGATCCACCAAGCGCGTAATACCTGTAGCGGCGTCGTTTGTATGGATGGTGGACAATACCAGGTGGCCCGTGAGTGAGGCCTGGATGGCGATCTCCGCGGTCTCCAGGTCGCGAATTTCTCCGACCATGATGACATCGGGGTCGTGCCGGAGGAAGGACCGCAAGCCGGTGGCAAAGGTCAGATTGATCTTGCTCTGCACCTGCACCTGGCTGATGCCTTCGAGTTGGTACTCCACGGGGTCCTCAATGGTCAGAATATTGAGGTCCGGACGGTTGATCTCTGACAGCGCGGAATACAGAGTGGTCGTTTTTCCCGAGCCCGTGGGCCCCGTGACCAAGAAAATACCATGCGGGCGGTGCACGACGTCACGCACGGTTTGCAGATGGTCGGGCGACATACCGATAGCATCGAGATCGAGTAGCACAGTCGATTTGTCCAGCAAACGAATCGTGACCCGTTCGCCGTGCGCTGTCGGGGCCGTCGCCACGCGCATGTCCACCTCTTTCCCCGCGATCTTCCGGCGAATCCGACCGTCCTGCGGGAGACGCTTTTCTGCGATATTGAGCCCCGCCATGATTTTTACGCGGGCGATGATGCTGGCGAGGTGAGCCTTGGGTGCGGTTTTGCTCTCGTGTAGCACCCCGTCCACCCGATTCCGCACCATGATCAATTTGTCGCCCGGCTCGATGTGAATATCGCTGGCCTTTTCCTTCGATGCGTTAAAAATCAGGCTGTTGACGAAACGGATGATCGGCGCATCCTCGGCGGAGGCGTGTAGGATATCCTCGTCATCATCGTCGAACTCTTCATCTTTCTTCTCGAGATCGACATCCTTTGTGCGTTTGGAATACACACGATTAATCAAGTCCGTGAGGACAGAATGCGGCAGCAGTGTGATGTTGACATCCGCGTCGTAGACTTGCCCCAAATCATCCAGGCTAAGTAATCGAAGCGGATCGGCTGCGAGGACTTCCAGTACGCCGGCTTCGCTGTCGAGTTTCCAGGGCAACAGGTCGTTGTCCCTCGCGTAGCCCATGGGCAGCTTCTCCACCAACTCATCATCGACCTCGTCCACTGAGACCCGCTCGCAAACGGGCAGGCCAAACTGCTCGCCCAGGCCCCGGCACACATCCTCTTCGGTGCAGTACTTGAGCCCCACAAGCGCAGCACCGATTCGATTTTGCTCGAGGTGCTGGGACGCGAGGGCCTCCTCAAGCTGCGGCGAAGTGATCGCGGCCGCCTCGACGAGGATCTCCCCCAATCGCCGGCGGTCGCCATGGCGGTCCACGGGAATATCAATGGTCTGCATGGCGACACCTCGGTTCATCGTCCTGCTCTCTGCTCTTCGAGTCCCTAGATCTCGGAACGAGGCTTCTTGGATGCGCTCGACTTCGGGGGGGATTTTGAAGTACTGCTCTCGGCCGCCACCGCGACATCTTCCGCGGCACGCGGGCGCAGACCGATCTCGCCGGTCACGCTCTCTCGGTTGAGCTCCTCCTGGGCACGCCGGTAGCGAAGCTCCTGCTCTTCCTTTTTCCGTGCGTTCCTGTCGATCGACGCAAGCAGCCCCGGCTTGCGTCGATAGTTCACATTGGCGTCGATATCCCGCTTCTCGAACCGTGTTTCCCGTTCCATGAACTCAAGGCGCTCACGTGTGCGTCGTGTCTTGATACGTTGGATATCGGCGGGACCATGCAAGATATGCGGGACCATGATCACCAGCAAGTTGACCTTCTCTTTGGTCTTTTCCTTGCGCTTGAACAGCCAACCGATGAGCGGAATCTGACCCAAGCCTGGGACCTGCTTCGTGGTCATGACCTCGTACTCTCGAATCAGGCCGCCCAACACCAACGGTTGATCGTCGTGGGCAAGGATATCTTCCAAGTGAATTTTTCGCTTGGTTGTAGTCACGCCTAGAATTGCGTCGCGCTCGGCGATATCCTTGTCTTCAATGTCCACGTCGAGAGTAAGTGTTTTTTCGTCGTTGACATGTGGCGTGACCTTGATGTTCAAGGTCACGTCTTCGCGCGTGATGGACTGCAGGGGCGTGAACGAGGACCCACCTCCCGCGCCACCAAAACTGAGTGCGCCGGGGGTGGGCACACGCTTGCCTATCTCGAGATTCGCTTCGACGTTGTCTGCCGTGGGAAAATGCGGCTCGGAGACCAGGTTGACATCGTTATGCGTCGACAGGGCCTGAAGGATGAAGCCGAAGCTAGGGATGTCGTTGTCGAGCCCCAACAGCCGCCCCGACTGCGGGATCAACGGCCCAAGCAGGCCGCCTGCAAAGCCACTGAGGGCCTCGGGTGAGAGCATGAGCGAGCTCGCGTCGGGCGTCGGCGCAGAACTGAGCAAGCCCACGGCTTGTCCATCGGGAATGCCCGCGCCCCCGACATCGAATGAATAGCCGAAGTGACCGCCGGCCCCCGCCGTGAGACGACGTGTGACCGTCATCTCGAGAATATACAGCTCAATGTAGACCTGCTTGCGCTTGACATCCATGCTCTCGATGATCGGCAACAGATTGCTGTAGTCGGAGGCGGAAGCCATGATGATCAACGAACGTGTCGCTGGGTCAGCCGATATCTTCACATCACCGGAGAACAGCTCGGCCGACGCCCCCCCCTGTGCAGCCGATTTGTTGCCCTTCTTGGACTTGGAGCCGGACTTCGATCCGGCCTGCGCCAGCTGCGAGAGCACTTTCGCCACATCGTCGGGGTCGGCGTATTTCAGAGCTTTGAAATGCAGACGCCCGCCGCCCCCCGGCAAGCGAACGTCGAGCTGTTCTATCATCCGCCGGATCGTGCCGTAGTCGGCCTCGCTGGCGACAATAATGATCGTGCCCGTGCGCTCGTCCACGATCACCCGCGAAAAGGTGAGTTCGGTGGGTGAGTCGGCCTTGCCCTTTTTACTCGACGATTTTTTGCTCTTGCTAGCAGCTTTGCCACCGCTCTCACCGAAGATAGAACGTACGATCTGCCCCACCTGTTCCGCGTCGGCATACTTGAGCTGGTAGAAGAAGATTTTTTCACCCGTGCCCGCATGGTCCAAATCTTTGACCAGCCGGAGCAGCCGTCGAATGGTGGAGCCGCGGTCGGTGATCACGAGGAGGTCTCCCACCGCCTCGACGTTTCCCTGCTTGCTCTTGAGCCTTTTGAGGATGGGCAAGACCTCCGACCCTGACACGCTGCGCAGGCGCACCAGTTGCGTCACGTAGCGATCGTTGTTCGGAACCGCGCTGCCGTCGGGGTAGGTAGGAACGTTGAGGCTCTTGGCATCGGCCGTTTCCACGATCTTGAACAAGCTCCCCGAAGGCTCGACCGTCAGGCCCATATTGTCGAGCGCGGCGTAGAAAGCCGCGTACGCCTCACGCAGGGTAATTTTCTCGGGCGAAAGAATCGTGACCTTGCCGCTGCGAATCTTCGAATTCCACAGAAATTTTTGGCAGCTGATGCTCATCATCCACTGCACCAACGACTCAAGTTCGGCCTCCTTCGGCACGGTCACGGTGTACTTGCGGCCCGCCTGCCATTTCTTGCAGCTATTGACTGCCAGCCCAGCTTCGTCGCCACTGATTTCGGGGCCAGAAGCGGGAGATGTGCTCGCGCTATTCGTTCGCGGGCTGGTTCGCAGCGGCGGCGCGGCAACCACGACCCCAGGCAGTGAGGTCAGCGCCACGGCCAACGCGGAGCTGATACCCACACCGGCCTTCGAAACACCGTTTGCTCGGCGAAACGCGTTCATTTGATCTCGATCTCCTTGGTGAGAGTCTTGCCCTTGCGCTCGAGCACCACCGAGAGGTTGGATGCGCGGCGCAACTTGGTGTAGAGGCCCAGGGCCTGGTCGATGGATTTTAGCTCGTTGCCATTGACCGAGGTGAGCAAGTCTCCGTTTTTGATACCCAAAAGCTTGGGTAGGCTCCCGGAGCGTACGCCGTAGAACTTGAAGCCGCGCGTTTCACCATCTTTTATGGCGGGCACAATTCGCGCCTGCTTGGCCAAGAGCGCAGGGTTGGACAAAATTTTCTCCACAAAGGCGCGTTCGATCACACAGTTCTCCCCCGAACAACTGATCGCCTCGGCGGCGCCCGCGATAGCCCGCGAATTCTTTGGTTTGGGTTTGTCCTTCGCCTTGGGCGTCACAGCGGACGTGGACCGTTTCGGGGGTGGGTCGTCGCCCATCTTGATGTACTCGAGTTGTCGCCCGTTCTTCAGCACCACGCGGCCGCGTTGCACCGCATGCAACGTAACCCCCGGCCGCAGTTCATCCTCGACGCCATAGGGGCCGATGGCGGAAGTTTCGGTGTCCTGAAGCGTCGCTAGGGAATCCTTCGCATCCTCGGCCTCCATGGTCGCCAACAGCACAAGTGGCAGCTTACTCTTGATCTCCCCTGGCTGCACCGGCGCCGTTGGGTCTTGCCCCCCCGTTTCCACGATCGGCACACACAAGGGACAAAATACATTGTAGGCGAGCACCTCTGCCGCGGCTTTTTTCACCCGATGCCCGCGGTCGCTTCGCGTATCTCGCGAAGGACCGACACTGCGCCGTGTTCTGGCGTCCTTGATGGCGTTTTCGTCGTCCTCGTCATCTGGGTCGCCGGTAGCCAGCCCCGCCGCGGAAGTGACCAACCCAGTGGGTTCGATCAGGACAAAGCTCGTGCCGAGCTGGGTAGCCGCTGCGCTCGCTGCGAATGCCAACACGCAGCCGATGCCCAACAGGCGGACGACCCAAAAGTACTTATTGACGATAGCCTCCATGCCGACGCTCGAGCCCCCTTAGTGGTACACGTCCTCGTCGCCGCTGTCTTTGCTCGGGGGCGAGGACGTGGACGAGGACGAGGATGAATCTTTGTCGGCGCGCTGTAGCCCCGACTCAAGCTTGCGATAAATGGTACGCGTTGCGATACCCAGCAAGTCGGCCGCGAGCCGCTTGTCGCCGCGTGTGAACTTGAGTGTCTCCATGATCATGCGCCGCTCCACCTCTTCGATGGGCGTGCCAATAGATATCGTCAGCTGTCGCCCCTGGGCAGCTTGCGGATCACGCAATTCCGGCGGCAGATCGACCGCATCGATCTGCGTGTTGCGAGTCAGTACGACCGCCCGCTCAACCGCATTTTCGAGTTCGCGTACATTCCCCGGCCAGCCATAGCGGCCCAGCAGGCCGAGGGCCGCGTCGGAGAATCCCGTCACGTTCTTCGCGTGCTTGGCGACACACATCCGCAGGAAATAGTCCGCCAAAAGGGGAACGTCCTCGAGCCGATCGCGCAGAGGCGGGAGTCGAATCGGCACCACGTTGATGCGGTAGAAAAGATCCTCCCGGAAGCGACCGGCCTTCACCTCGGCGAACAGCTCACGGTTGGTTGCGCACACCAGACGCACGTCTACCTTCGTTGTCCGCCCCCCCACGGGATCGATCTCGCCTTCTTGCAACGCACGCAAGAACTTAACCTGCACCGCCAGCGGCACTTCCCCGATCTCATCGAGAAAGAGCGTGCCCCCGTGTGCCTGCATGAAACGACCCGCCCGTGCCCGCACCGCACCGGTGAAGGCCCCTTTCTCGTGACCGAAGAGTTCGGCCTCGAGGATGCTCTCGGGTAGCGCCGCACAATTGGTCGCCACGAAGGGCTTGTCGGCTCGCGGGCTGTGTTCGTGAATATGGCGCGCCAGCAACTCCTTGCCCGTACCACTCTCGCCGAGCAGCAGCACCGTGGCACTGGAGTTGGCCGCTTGCTCCGCCATCTCCAATGTGGCGCGCATGACCTGGCTATTGCCCACAATGGTACGAGTCCTGACGGCAGCTAGCTGTTCCCTAAGTTCGCGGTTTTCGACCACCAACGCCTGTTTGTCGAGGGCCTTGCGGACGGCCGCCACGATGGTGGCCCGCTTCACGGGCTTGGATACGAAATCGTACGCGCCGAGCTTCATGGTCTCGACTGCATTTTCAACGGTTCCGTAGGCCGTCATCACCACCACCTCCACCTCTGGTGTGATGGCTTTTACCGCCTTGAGAAGGTCGGTGCCCTCCATGCCGGGCATGCGAAGATCGCTTATCATCACGTGAACCAGGCCGCGACGCAGCAACGCCAAGGCCTCCCGGCCGTTCCCCGCCGTCAGCACGTGGTAGCCCTCTTTGCCCAAGACCTTGCGCAGCGCCTCGACGATACTGGGCTCGTCATCGACCACCATCACGGTGGAGGCGGGGCGCTCGGTGACGGATGGGGTGCGCATCGAGGGAACCTTACAGCAAGGATCGAACCGCTCGCGGAGCCACATGATTCCAAGGAGTTCCATCGCCGGCGCCGTTGCCGACTCGGCTCGAATGTCACACTGTCCGCGCTCGAGTGTCATTTTGTCTCAACACTCGCGCCGTTGACGCGACGAAGCCTGGACAGCATGACGGGCGCCGAGACCACCGCATGCGCGCCTCGTCCGACTCGCATCCGCCCGATCCCACGGCGCCGGAGGTGATGGCGTGAGTGCCCAGAGGAACCCCAAGGTGCGCCGCCCGACCCCCCCGAGAGGATAGCGATGGCTGCGAACGACGAGCGACGGGTACCGAGGTCTGCGCTCGTGCCCGACTGCTGGGCTCGAAGGCGGGGTCTCATCGCCTGTGAGCCGAGTAGGCCAGTGACGAGGCGCAGTGCCATCGACATCGCTGACGGTGCGCATCAAGTGGGCCGTGCGATGATGCAGGCCGCGGGTCGGCCTAGAACCAGCGCTCGGGTGGGAGAGGCTTGTGGGCCTCCCCCACCATCGGTCGAGCG
The DNA here is from genome assembly GCA_036479215.1 of Nannocystaceae bacterium. GTDB lineage: Bacteria > Myxococcota_A > Polyangia > Nannocystales > Nannocystaceae > FL481. Next base: position 26,111 of record JAZGFE010000312.1, read on the forward strand.
ATGCGCAGAAAATGAGCAGCTTGCGCTGTTCACCCCTCCCTGGCCACGCTGTACGCGGCGACAAGGTCGAGACGCGAACACGCCGCGAGAAACCCCGACCCGCGTGTCGCCGCTGTTTTGGCTCTTTCTCTGTGCTACGGCGAGAAAAGCCACACACGCTGTCGCAAACGTTGCCGTGAAGCGGCGTCGCGGAGCGTTCGTGGCGTGCTCGAGTCCCCAGTTTCTAGACATGCGCATCGTCGCACAACGACCACATCCCAACTCGCGCACGCGACACGACAGCGCGTTCTAGGGCGTCGTTCATGCCTGCCAAGAGCAGTACAGCTGCCAGCTAGCGCCACCGCCACCGCCCGGTAGTGTGGCGGCCAGCAGGACGAAGGCGCAGTCGTGGGCTAGGGCGCGACAAAAAAGATGCCCCACGCAGCGCAATAGATGTAGAAGTGTGCTGTCCGCCATGCGGCGTGGAGATTCTTCCGTGCAAAATATCCATGAGAACTGTAACCTAGTCCTTGCTGGTCTCTGGAACACTCAGATCATGAATGCTGTGTGGCTTAGCAAGCATGTGTTCGCTAGCGACACCGTACAAGTTGAGATCTCGTCGAGCTCAGGAACTCTGGTCAGGTTCCTCGCAGACGATGTCTACGTTGTGCCATCCGCCTCTCGCGTCATAATTTCACCAAAATCAGAGAATGACGATGACGGAATGTGTCAAGGACAATGGGACACGGAGGTGTCACAACGTATGAGTGGTTTGGGGTGGCTTCGCACCGGGTTGGGGGTCGGGGCGAGACTGGGGAGTGAGGACCGGCGCGATGCTCGATGCCCG
>JAZGFE010000313.1:0-32998 GCA_036479215.1 Nannocystaceae bacterium
CAGCGTCACGCGATCGTTAGATCACGATACGGCAACGAAGTCGATCCCCATTTTTTTCAAAACGCGTGGTTCGCGAACCGAAAATATGGGTGGTTCGCATCGAGAATATTGGGGGCTGAACGGTTACGAAAGTAGGGTCCAATATTCGAGAGTACGACGATCTCAACGTGCAGAAAGTAGGCTACAAGTACCAAGCGTTTGTCGAAAAACGCCACGAGCAGCTCAAGACGGCCCAACACATCGTTCCCGTCAACTTCAAAACCCCCGAGCGCATCGAGGCCTATCTGTTGATGTACTTTTTGGCGCTGAGGCTCCACGCGCTCATCGAACGCCAGATTCGTCTGGCCATGAAACAACGGGGCATTCGGACGATCTCCCTGTACCCCGAGAACCGCCCGTGCCGTGCGCCCACAGCAGGCAAGGTTCTGCCGCTGTTCCAGCCACTACGTCGACATCAGTTGTTCCAACGAGGGCAACCAATCAAGACTTTTTGGGATCCGCTGAGCGACATTCAGCGTACGGTGTTGGGTTTGCTGGGCGTGCCGAGCGCGGAATACGGTCAGGGGGTCGAATATTCAAGAGTAGACGATCTCAACGTGCGGAAAGTAGGTTGGATCTGGCCCATGATTTCAAGGACTTATGCCAGCCCATCCCCATCCGCCCTCCGTACCCGAATTCGGGCGAATCGACTGTAGCGTAAGAGCGAAACACGAGTCAGAGGATGAAGAGCAGGCGAGGGGCGGCGCGAGAAGCCCGATTGAGCTGGCGATACGGAAAAAGCGTGATCCCATTCACATATCCCTCGAAAGGCGGGCATCGTACTCAAATCTGCCGGCCACGCCCGGTTGTGTTGGCAGCGCCGCATGTTGCGGAGCCGAGGCGACCGGACAGCGGCCCGGGTGGATCCGGATGCCCCTCCCCACGTCTCGGCCCAACGAAGGAGCGACCCGTGCTTCCACCCGACGGCACGAGGAGGCGCTCGCGGCAGGGACGCACTCGCGCGGATCCGCGCGAGCGTCGCAGGCGACCCCGCCACATTGTCGGATCGGACCTGCTAATGTCCGTAGGCCTCGAGCGACCTCCTGCGCAGGCGCGCCAACGTTCCCGTGCCGCCCAACAGGGCCGCACGCCCGCTACTGCGGAGCGCACACCGACCCACACCTTCACGACCCGCCAAGCCATGAAAACTAGACGTCAGCTACTTCGCCATTGGGGGACGGGACTCGCCTCACTACCGCTGCTAACAGCGAGCGGGACATGGTCCGTCTCTGCCGCCGCGAGGGGTCTCCGCGCCTCCGACCCGACACGCCTGATCCTGTTCCCGGCACTCAACGGCGTGGAAGACCAATATTTCTGGCCCCAAGGCGGTAATCTGCCCCTTGCCGTGGAGCCACTGGCTGACTTCGCCGATCAGATGATGTTCGTGCGAGGACTCGACACGGCCGGCTCGTTCAACCACATGGCGATCCGCAGCATGTTTACCGGCGCACCCATTGCCGACTACGCGTCGGCCGATCCGGGGGTGAAATCCGTCGATCAAGTCATCGCGGACCATTTTGGAGATACCAGTCCGAGTTCCCTGCGATCACTGCATCTCGGCGCTATCCCAGCGTCGTCCATCGAGTACTACCAGCTCTTCGGTCGCTCCACGTTCTTCTTCAATCCCGAACCCGTAGACTACGACGCGAATCCCGTCACCGCATTTGACAAGATCTTCGGGTCGCTGGGAGCGCCACCACCCGATGACGAGGAGGAAGTCGCTGGATTCGAGGCCGATGTGCTCGCCCTCACCCGCAAGGAGGTCGAGAGACTGCGGGCTCGAGTTGCATCGAGTCCAGCGGAACGACAAAAACTCGATACTCATCTGGGCGCACTCAAACTGTTGGCCGCTCCGGGAGGCCCGAACGCACCGATTGGGTGTGAAGGGTCGACTCTCGATTCGGTAGAAAAGCTGAGGCCTACGCTTCAGGGCAACGAACCGGGGGCATACCAGTTTGCGTTGTACTCGGACATCATGGACGCCCAAATCGACACTCTTGCCCGCGCAGTGGTGTGCGGCATGACGCGGGTCGCCACGCTGCAAGCGAATTCTGCCGACGGAAACGTAACCGTGCCCGTGCTCGGCGGCCGACCTCACCACGACACTTCCCACGCCAGCGGAGCTGACTTTGCCGTTCTCGTGCAGTGGTACGCAGGAAAAATGGCGCGGCTGCTCAAGGCCCTCGACGTCCCCGATCCCCTCGACCCGGGAAACACCGTGCTGCACAACAGTTGCGTCCTATGGCTGTCGGAATGTAACCCCGGGCACGACTCCAACGATGTACCCGCGTTCTACGCAGGCACCGCGGGCGGTCGCCTCAAGACCGGATCTCTGGTCGACGCCGACGGCGCCACCAATCGGCACCTCTTGCGTACCCTGTGCGACGTGATGGGTGCCCCTGAGGGTGCGAGCGCCCATTTTGGAGGCGAGACGCTTTCGGAGATCAAAGCGTGAAGGGGTGCCATTCAGACCGGCAACGCACCCGTTCTCGGCCCAGCCAAGCCGTCACGTTCGGTCTGGCCTGCGCGCTGATTTCCAGTCTCGCGTGCAATCTGGGACACCGCGACGACGCCGAGCTCGCAGCCAGCAACGGCGTGCCGGCGGACGACGAGGGCCAAGACACAAATGCGGCCGACGAGCAAGAGGAGGTGGAGAGCAGCGCAGACGTGTGCGAAGACGGAGGTCGAGATATTCCTGGCCCGAGACTGCTCCGACGCCTCACCGCACGGGAGTTCAGCGCCACAATCCGCGACGTCTTCCAGTTGGACGACGACAGCTGGTCGAGCGTGGTATTGCCCCCCGATCCCGCCGCCCGCAACGGTTTCACCAACAACGCCAACCGGCTCAGAATCAACGACAGCTACGCAGATGCGCTTCTGTCTGTCGCCAAGTCGGTCGCCACGTCGGTGAGCGCAGCGGATCAACTCGGGCAGCTGCTGCCCTGCGCGGACGTGGGCGACCGCGCCTGCGCCGTCGCATACATCGAGCAATACGGCCGTCGCCTCTACCGGCGGCCACTCAGCGCGGAAGAGAGGACTGCCTACCTCGACCTTTACGATAAGATCTCCGCTGGAGCGACCTTCGAGACCTGGGTGCATTGGGCCACAGTCGCCATGATCCAGTCCCCGCACACCATGTACAGATCGGAGCTCGGCGAGTTGGGAGATGGGGGACTGTACGAGTTGAGCGCGTACGAGAAAGCCTCCGCCCTTGCCTATACATTCACGGGTCGGCCACCCACCGACGCCCTACTCGACGATGCCGCGGTGGGCAAACTGGACTCGACAGACGCGATCCGAGAGGTCGCGCATGGGCTGGTCACATCGTCACCCGACTTTCGCCCGCAAGTACTGCTCTTCGCCCGCCAATGGCTGGCGCTCACGCCCTTGGCGAATCTGCAAAAGGACGCCACGGTCTTCCCCAACTTTGGTCCTGACGTCCGCACGTCCATGATCACCGAGGCTGAACTTCTCGTATGGTCCGTGATTAACGACGGAAATAGCAGCGCGCGAGATCTCTTCGACTGGGAATACACATATGTCGACAAAACGTTGGCCGACTACTATGGCTTCGGTGAATCGTCGGGTGATGCGTTCAAGAAGGTCGAGCGACCGGCAAGCTGGGGCGCAGGATTGCTCGGACTTGGCTCGGTGCTTGCTGTAACCGGCAACAATATCGACACCTCCCCTACAATTCGCGGCCATCTGGTGCGCACCAAGTTCTTGTGCACGGCCCCGCCTCCTCCGCCCGAAGCGGTGGTGATTCCCGAACCGAGTCCGACGGAGACCACCCGAGAACGCTACGAAATGCACGTGAGCGACCCGTCTTGCTCGACCTGCCACATGCTGATGGACCCCATCGGCTTCGGGCTCGAGCATCTCGACGCCGGAGGTCGCTACCGCGACAAGGAAGGCATCTTCAATATCGATGCCAGTGGAGTCATCGTCGGCACGTCGTTGGGCGACATCCAGTTCGACGGTGCGCACGAGCTCGCGGGTCATCTCGCCGCCCTTCCCGAAGCATCGCGTTGCGTCGCCGCTTACCTAGCGAGCTTCACGTACGGCGTGGGACACGAGAACGCGGCGTGCATGGTGGACACGCCAGCAAACCAACTCGCTGAGGGCGGAGATACGCTCATCGATTTCTACGTCGAGCTCACCCAAACTCCGCACTTTCACCGTCGGTCCGCAAACTGATCGAAAGAGCCCCCCCCTCCCTCGACGGGCCCAACTCCACGGAGGCTACCGCTCCCTCGACGAGGGGGCGCCCGATCCGCAGAGCGCCCTGTTCCACGCGGGCTCTGTTCCGCGAGGATCCCGGGCAGGGCCGGGCGCTCCCAAGACGGCACCTAAGAGCATCGCCCCCCGAACGCGCCAGCTTCGCGGCAAACATGCGCAGCGGGTCCCAATTGGGCGCGCGTGGTCCCTTGCCGCGCGAATGTTCCAAACTATAAACACCCTAGGCATCAAGAAAGGCGCTCCACTGTGGCTACCGCGAACCGAATCTTGTACTGGGTCAGACTGAAAGGGGACGTCGAAGCGATCAATCGCCTGCGCGTGAAGGTCGTCAGATCGCTAATCGCGCACCGTATCACACTGGAACAAATGGACGCGACTCGGAACGTCGAACAGGACCTCATCCAAGAACTGAGGCTCGCGGCGAGCCAAATTGTACAACAAAAATGCCCGTTCTAGCGGACCGGAGGATCCTACCATGCCAGTTTACGACATTCCGTTTCAGTTGGACGCCCCCCACCGCCGATGTGTTGTGGGTGGTGAGCCCATGCTCTTCCACTGCCACCACTACAACACATTCCTCCAGCGCACGATCCAGCAAGATGCTGATTTTGTCGATTCGAGGCCGTTCCTCGTCGGTGCCGCGGCCGAAGTCGCGTTTGCACAGTTCTCGAGCCTATTCGCGCGAGTCGATGCCATCGCAGATCGGAAACGTCTCGCAACGTCTTTGTATCAATGGGCAGGACTGGGCACCTTTGACCTGACGAACCTCGACGATACAGGGGGGGAGGTGCGAACCGAGAATTCGCACTACGCCATGGCTTGGCGCGCGAAGTTCGGCCGCTCCAATCGACCCGTATGTGATTTCGCGTCTGGATGGCTCGCGGGGACACTCGCTGCGATCTACGGATTGAGCGCTGGGAGTTTTTCGGTCGAGCACCGTAGCTGTTCGGCATGCGGCGATAGCCCCACATGTGGGTTCCGATTGACGCGGGAGGCCCCGAACTACACCGTATTCAATCCCGTAGGAACCGGCGCGCTCACGGAACACAGACCCCAGGCGATTCCCGCGACGCCGGTGGACTACGACGGCATTCTTGAGGCGCTCACAGGAATGGAGATCGTTGGCGATACAAACGGGCAGATCCCCGCGTTCGGCGTGTACCTCACGCGCCACTACGCCAACTACTACAACCGCATCTCTTTCGAATTCGAGCGCAATCTCCACGCGCTCCTCGGCGCCCAGGGGATCGAGGTCGCGTCGCCGCTGCTGATCGAAGCCGGGCACGTCTGTGCGTTCAACACCTTCGGTGGCATCATGACGTCTCCGGAGTGGGATGCGCTCATCAAGCCGAGCTTGAAGACCCGAGAGGATTGGGTTCACGGCATCGTGGCGGCCATCAACGCTCTCGGCTGGGGCCGCTGGCAGGTCACCACACTATCGGAAACAGAGGCCGAGTTCGTAATTCACGACGACTACGAGAGCACGGGCTACCTCGCGATGTACGGCACGTCGGACCATCCGATTTCCTACCTCGCGCAAGGAGCCGTCGCAGGAGTGATGAATCTTGTCTACCACGGAGACGTGGCCTCCAACCCGGAGTTCACGGCGGAATACTACAATCGCCTATTCAAGACAGAAGGGTCCTACGCGGCGAATTGCCTGACCAGCAAGGCCCAAGGCGATGAGGTCACGTCGTTCAGAGTGCGTCGGGCTGTAGCCGAGGCCGCGCTGTACGAGGCGGTTTAGGCCCATTCACGTTGCTTATCTACGCGACACGAACCCTCGATTGCGCGAGCAAGACCCGAATCCACTACCGGATGCCAGAACCGCTGTGCGAGCGCATCTTGGATATTTTTCCCGAGGCGGAGGTCGTCGTCAACCGTTTTTCGAAGCGGGTCGCCGGAGCACGCGATCACTTCGTCTTGTCGCGCACCGGGGGCTATCACATCGCCGGCATTCTTGGTGACGTGCGGATCGTCGCTACATTCGGAAAAACCGCTCGTGACGGTGACGCATGCGAGCACACGATTGCACGCTTCGAATCGGCCCTGTGTAGCGAGCGCTTTGGCCAGGTCGTCCAACGCGTACGTACCGCCCGATGAAGGGCGGAAGTTTCGTCAAAAGCGAAACATCGCCGCGGCACCCATTCCACCTGGCATGGCCACGGGCACCACGGCACGCAATGCTATCGTATCGTCGTCATCTTGCGCGCTCGTTTCGTCGGGTCGCCATCGCCTTTCGAGCACCAAGAGCGCCGCACCGCTCGCACCGGCCAGTGCGCCTAGACCCAATGCCAGCGGGGTAAGCTTGTTGAGCAAGGCGAGTCGCTCATGGAGCTGATAGGGGCATACGTCGGGATCTGCCAAACAAGTCGGATCTTGGGAGTCGAGTGAAAAATCTCCACTGGGAAATCCCGTCACGGTGCCATTCGACGACAGATCCGCGAGGCGCCTGCCGGTCTTGGCCGCGATGATGAACGTCGTGATACCGCCGGCAACCCCCACGACCCCCGCCGCCGCGAGGGAGTAGCCCGCGCGAAGCATCCGACGCTTCCGGGTAGCTGCTCGGCGGATTCCGTTGGCCTCCGCGCTTCGCTGTGAACGCACGCTGACGAGCTCGGGTTGTTCGTCTTTCGCTGCGGTCCTCTCCCACGGCTGAGCCACCGGCGGCGGATTTGGTCGCCCGCGCCGCTCCTGCCTTGGCGGCGCGAGCTCACGTCGTGCGGCGTCGCGTTCTTGGCTCCTCGCGCTCGCACGATCCGCTTCGGTGGGCTCCACCGCAGCATTCGCCTGGTCCTGATCCGGCTCCCGAAGCTCGGCCGGCCGTGGCCCCGCTGGCGCCCCTGGCCTCGCCGAGCGGGTTTCAACACGCTGGTCATCCCGTGGGGCCATCTTCGTGTCCGGCGTTCTGTTCGTGTTCGTACCGGGGACGAACAACGCCTCGTCCGCACAACCGCTGGCCGACATCTTACGGAGCATGACGCGGGCGTCGCGGAGCTTCCCGGCATGTTTGCGCGGATCGGCGTTCCGGACAAAATGGGCCAGGTACTGGTCCGCGACCGCGCAAGCCCGCAACCTATACGCGGACAGACCCACTTTATAAGCGAGACCGTGCCGACTCGGCGCGAAGAAGTAGGCCTCTTCGTACCGCTTTAGCGCGGTGACGTAGTCCCCCGTCTGGAAGGCCCGCTCCCCGGCTGCGTAGGAACTGCGCGCCTGCGCAGCCCGATCGTCCTCTGCAAGCAGCAGCGGCTGCGCGCTCCTCAAACGGACTTGCGCCATGGCTCTTGGAGGGCTGCCAAGTGTGAACAAGAGTGCGAAAGCGACGAGAATCCGGGAGTGTACGACCGTCATGGGGATGCGCGAGCAGCGTCCGCCCGCACGGTAGTATACGCTTCCTACCCGCCGAACACCCCGTCTTTTGCCGCTGAGGGCCCCAAACCGGACTTGAAACGGAATTGCCGGCTTTCAGACTCGAAATCGAGACGAACGAGCGACGCGCAAGCCACCGTGCGTGGAGCCTAGAGCGCCACAGGCCGGCGCAGCCAATCGAGAACGTCTTTGTAGGAGACCACCCGGACCACGTCCTTTTCCAGCGCGTAGGCGACGAACTCTTCGATGGCCTCACGCCGCTGCTCCGCCGTCGCGTTGGGGGGCGCCGTATACTTCGAAGAATATTCGTCGGTATGGGCGCCCATCAAAAACGGCGCTCGGTTGCCTTCGAGGCGGAGATCGAGCGTGTGCTTGAGCGTCGCCACAAACTCATCCTTCGAGAGTCCGAAGCTCACCCATAGGTTGTAGTCAAAGCCGGTGATCTTGCCGCTGCCCACGTCGAACCAGTCTTGCATCGCGTGCAGCTTGTCCCGCAATCCGGGCGCGATGCCGTACTCGGCGCACCTGTCATCGGGCGGCACGACCACCGGGTACACTGGAAGTTCCCACAATCCCGGGTGTGCGGTGATCGGCTCTTTCAGACCCCACTCCACCAGCACGTCGTGCCCCGGGCTCCCTTGATCGAGTGTGTAGGGCCAATTGAAATTGGTCCCGTCGTGCTCGGACTGCCACCCCTCCTCGATACTGCAATCATACCAAAGGTCGTGGTCACGCACCGCTTCGAAGGTCGCGTCATTGTACTCGAGGAAAGGCGTACGAAAACCGTAGAGCGCGTCGGCGTCGGCGCCCATACCCTTCGTATCGTCCGGTGTGTGGACAACCTCCGCGGAGTCGAATGGTTTTGTGAGCCATTCCGTACACTGGGCCAGCTCCGCGTCCCATTCCGATGCGGAGAAGCTCCCCCCATGCAAGTGGCTGTAGGTGTGATTTCCGATCTCGTGGCCTTCTTGGAGCGCCTGGTGCCACGCTTGTTTGACGAACACTGGGCTCTCGGACACCCAGGCGCCGACATAGGTTCCGGTGTTATAAAACGTAGCGCGAAGCGGGGCGCCGTCATAGGTCGCAGCCAGACCGCCACCCGCGGGGTTGTTTCGACCGCGAAACAGGTCCAGTGCCCAGCTCAAGCCGCCATCCCCACCGCTACCCTCCAGTCCTGAGTACGCGTTGTCATCAAACCCGAACGCGACGAACATCGGTACCTGTGAAGGCGCGAGCCCACACGGCGGTGCGGCGGAAGCCGAGGCCACATCATCCCACCCGAACGGTGGCGACGCGTCGCCGTCTTCGTTGCACGCAACTTGAGCACCCGCACCACTCCCTCCGCCTGGACCGCCTGAACCCGCACTTCCCCACCCTTCGGAGCCGCAACCCGCTGCCCAGAGGAGTCCCGCACAGCACCCTGCCATTGATGGTGGCGATGCAAGCGGGCGTCCCCTCCGCCCTACGGGCAACGCTGGCGACTGCGTCCAACGAAACAAGAGTCCGCGATTGTCGATGGAGCGACGCCTCTCACCCCCGCTAGCGCGCTCGATGCCCCGGACCCCCAAGTCCCTCACAGCCGCGTCACAAGGCGGCTGTACTCGCGACGCTCGACGCAACGAAAACACACCGCGAAGGGATCGAAGACATGAAAACTGCATCGGACGGCAACGTAGCCACGCGCGGAAGTCTTGTCCACGGCTTTGAGCACGATGCACGCCTTCACGTCTGGCTGGCGCAGGACGTCTCCTCTCCCCCAGCGGCCCACGGCATCGCCCCGGAGAAGACAAGAACTCGACGCGCCGACACGTCCTGACGCAGTGCCGTGTTCGGACGCGCCGCAAGTTATGGCGCCACTCTATCCAGGGAACGCACCGTCTTGTCTTCCCCCCGTATCTCCCGAGGGCCACCAGAACGGATGGCGACATCCCGGCACCGCCACCTCAACGAAGCTCGGATCGGAGGCGTGCGTCCGCTGAGCCTGCCGCTTCACGCAAACGCACAACGTGCGTGCGTCCATGCTGTAGCCCCAGTTGCGCATCGCTGAACGCACTCGCACCCACCCATCCATTCACTCCGCCACACCACCGCACAGCCCCCCCGCGACATCGAGGTCGCGAGCCCGCCCGCGAGCGCAGTGCGCTGCCGCACCCAGTCTCCAGACAGCGACAGAGGGCGGCAACCGGCAACCCGACGCACCAGCGAGTATGCTTGAGGCTCGATGGGAACCAGCGAAAGAAGCGCCATTCGACACTCCGGCGACGCATACAGGTCGCCCACGGAGATCCCGGCCGCGCTCGCTCGGAGCCTGGACTTCACCCCGACCCAACCGAGTGCCACACGCTGCTATTGGGCGACGTGGGCACTCGGCGGCTTGATTCTGATCGGTGCTTGCGTGGAGACCGACCCAGGTTTCGCCGGCACCGCGGAGGCGGAAGGCAAGCAGCACGGGTCCGCAGGCACGCCTCAGGCGAGTAGTGGCGATGGCGATGGCGATGGCGATGGCGATGGCGATGGCGATGGCGATGGCGATGGCGATGGTCCCGACGGCAGCAGTTCCGACGGCAGCAGTTCCGACGGCAGCAGTTCCGACGGCAGCAGTTCCGACGGCAGCAGTTCCGACGGCAGCAGTTCCGACAGTGAAAGCTCGACCACGGACGATACCGGAGCGTTCGCGCCGTCGGACGTTGCAGGCATGATCTTGTGGCTCGACGCCGCGGATGAAGCGTCCTTTGATACGCCGAACGGCGAGATCTCGAAATGGATCGACCGATCGACCGCGCTCCGAGAGTTCTCCCAACCTAGCGACGACAGCCGGCCGCTGCGGGTCGTCAACGCGCTCAATGGTCACGCCGTGGTCCGCTTCGACGGGACGGAATATCTCGAACGCGCGTTCGACTCGGGACTACACCCTGGCCGACTGACCGCGTTCGGGCGCTGGCGCATCACAAGCACCGGAGGAGACCGCTCGCCGATCACGGCACGATCGCGACGCGGTGCGTCCTATGCCGGTTATATGTTCTATGCGGACTCCAGCGACCGCTGGGCATTCTGGGTCGGGGATGGCGACCTCGATGCGGTAACGGGGTCAACCGCGGTCCTCAACCAATGGGTCACGCTCGCGGCCACGCAAACCGACGGCAACGGCGTGCTCTACTTGGACGGCCAGCAAGTGGCTGCGAAAGACCTCCCCTACGCCCCGGCCCCAACCTCGCCAATGCGGATCGGCGCCGGGCAAACCGAACTCGCGCCCAACTACTTCTTCGTCGGAGACATCGCCGAAGTCATCATCTACGAGGCCGTACTCGATCGAAACGAGCGCGAACAGGTCGAAGCCTATCTCTCCGCGAAGTGGATGCCGTAGCGCACTCGGTCGCTAACATGTCGACCGCGAACATGTCGACCGCGAACATGTCGACCGCGACCATGTCGACCGCGACCATGTCGACCGCCATCGCCTGGACCCACCAAGACGAGCTTGGTCCCTCGATACCCATGAGCCCCGAATGCGCTCCACGCTCTCCCCCACACCAAGTGGTGGGCGCATCCGCGAACCCTCTTCTCTCCTTCCTCGCGCCTTACTTCGCGCCTTACTTCGCGCCTTACTTCGCGCCACGAGCCGCAACACAGTTTGCATACCCTCCGATTGGAAAAAAAGGTAGTCCGCACGACGTCTGACGCCGCACGGCAGCAACACGAGGGACGAAACCGCGGCGCCACTGGGAACTCCGAGATCCGAGCGTCAAGCCCGAGCCCCGGATCCTGCCTGGCCGCGCAGGCCGATGCTAGTCTCCGAACACATGAACACGTGGCTCCGACTGCGCCGTACGATCGTGCCCTGCTCGCTACTCACGACAAACTGCTACAGCGGTACATCCGATCCGGACCTGACGGTCGAGGTAGACAGTGGAATGAGCACGCCGGAGAACGGCGACGGTGCAGGCTCCGCCGCCACTAACGACAACGACAACGACAACGACAACGACAACGACAACGACAACGAAACAGACGACGACGGAACAGACAACGACGGCGACAACGACGACAACGACAACGACAACGACAACGACAACGACAACGACACAGACGACGACAACGAAACAAACGAAGACAACGAAACAAACGACGACGCGTCGGGTGATGGTGACGGCATCGATAGCGAGGGAAATAGCGATGGCGACAACGACGGCAGTAGCTCTGAATCTGAATCCGACGACGACGCGTCGCTACCCGAAAACGACAACGAGGACGATGCGAATGACGGTCCGAAAGATCTCTGTCCCGGCGCCAACGACCCCATCCCCTGCGAAGACGGCGTTGCCAACGGTTTTCCCTGCCAAGGCGTGTCCTTCCTGTCGAGTATTTCAGCGAAGGACATGGGCGGTGGCAAGATCAGTGACAGTTGGGGTTGGGAGCACGATCGTCGCGCGTTCGCAATCGTGAACCACACCGTTGGCACCGCATTCATCGAGGTCACAGATGCATGCAGCCCGGTATTCCTCGGCATGCTACCGCAAGCAGACACCGCCAGCGGCAACAAGATCTGGCATGACGTCAAGGTCGTCCAAGATCACGCCTATATCTGCAGCGAAGCCGGGGGTCACGGTATGCAGGTCTTCGATCTGAAGCGCCTCCTCTCCATGAGTGAAGGCGATCTAGATCTCCACGCCGACGCGCACTACGCGGAGTTTGGGCGCTGCCACAATATGGTCAAGCACGCGACAGGGCCGTACATCTCGGGCGTGGGCACCAATAGCTGTTCCAACGGTTTTCACATTGTCGACGTCAGCGATCCCAAAAATCCCACCCAGGCAGAATGTTGGTCCGAGGCCGGCTACGTCCACGACGCACACTGTGTCGTCTACCGGGGCCCCGACGAAGATCACCAGGGGACCGAGATCTGCCTCACCTCAAATGGCGAAGGCAAGAATATCAGCGTGGTCGATTTCACCGACAAGACGAACCCCTTCGAGATCGCCCGCGCGGACTATCCGAAGGCTGCGTACGCCCATCAAGGTTGGCTCACGGCCGACCATCAGTACTTCGTGTTCGGTGATAAGCTCGACGAGGGCAAGTTGGTCGACCAGACCCGGACCATCATCTGGGATGTACGCGACCTGGACGAACCCGTCATTATTGGAGAGTTCGACAGTCCGAATAGTCAGGCTATCGGCCACAACATGTATGTTGTAGGTGAGCTACTCTTCCAGGTGAACTACGTCAGTGGCCTCCGCGTCTCGGACCTGAGCAACGTCCGTGAGGGCGTTCTCACGGAGATCGGGTGGTTCGATTCCGCACCCGGAAAGAGTGGGCAAGGGTGGGGCGGCGCCTGGGGACAATATCCCTACTTTGACCACGGTGCGGTACTCATCAGCGATCAAGGTGCCGGTGCGCTGTTGGTGCACCCCACCGTCACAACCGCCGGATAGTCACGGGGCCCACCCCCTCGGCTAGCTCCACGCCGCCAGCCGAGCGACCACCACCCACGGCTTCCACGGCTATCCGAACGTGGCCGGAGCGAGGTAGAGCCCTCTCCAAACCGAGTACCCTCGCCCTGGGTGCCGACCCCGCTACCTGCCTGTGTGGTCTCGGCGGACGGCGTGGCGCACCATCGGGCGCCCTCCGGGCCGAGCGTCGACCAAGAAATGCCGTGAAATGGTCGGAGCCTGGGCGCTGCACCAACATATCCAAGCGACATACGTCGCTTGGATCCCGCACAATGAACACCACAATCTCCACCTCCAATTACGCAATTCGAACCGTGTACGGCTCCCGACGACTGCAGCTGATCGTCTCGGCCGCACTCGTCAGCTCCACCTCCTGCAGGGAGGCGCTCGATGGAGAGAGCGGGGAGGTCGAGACGGCCGCCGAGTCCGCGACCGAAACGGGCGAAGGTGACGACGATGGCGATGGTGACGGTGACGGTGACGGTGACGGTGACGGTGACGGTGACGGTGACGGTGACGGTGACGGTGAGGGTGACGGCGACGGCGAGGGTGACGGCGAGGGTGACGGCGAGGGTGACGGCGACGGTGACGGCGACGGTGACGGCGACGGTGACGGCGACGGCGAGAGCGAGAGCGAGAGCGAGAGCGAGGGTGAGGGTGAGGGCAACGCGACCCCCGACGCGTCCGCTGGCGGTGACCAGGACGTCAGAAAGGGCGCATCGGTAGTCCTGGCGGGCCACGGAAGTTCCGATGCCGACGACGACGCCCTGACATACCGCTGGATTCAAGTCGTCGGACCGGACGTCACGGCGGGAGTCGGATATCTCGAGGGCGTGCAACCCGAGTTTGTCGCGGCCGATGCCGTAGCGACCCTCGTGTTTCACCTTGTCGTGAACGACGGAATCGCCGACAGCGATCCGGACCCGGTCACGATCCAGGTGATGGAGGAACCGGACGCGGCGATATTCGTGGATGGAGATGCTGGAAGCGACGCGGCGGGCAGCGGCACGCGATCCGCCCCCTACGCAACGATCTCGCGCGGACTCCAAGCCGCCAACTCGACAGGCGGCGACTTGTACGTGATGCGACGCATCGGAGACGAGACATACGACGAATCACTCCGAACGCTCACGATCCCTTCGGGCACAAGCATGTACGGAGCATTCGACGGGGAGTGGGTCCGATCTGGCGACAGCGCACCGACGAGGGTCGAGGTGCATTCGATGGGACTGGATTTCTCGGACGGCGTCGCAACCGACACTTGGCTCTCAGGGCTGGCGCTCCATGGTATCGCTTCGCCAGGACCCGACAAGCCAGCCTACGGCGTGCGCGTCCAAGGAGGGCCCGCTCGACTCACGATCGAAGATTGCGACATCACAGCGGGGGATGTGGGCGCGGGCGCAACGACTGATCCCGCCGCAAGCATCGGTGTCGCGGCTCACCAACTCGCGAGCCTAGTGATCCTCAACAGCACGCTGCACGGGGGCATGGGCGGCAGCGGTGCTTCTGGGTCGAGCGGCGCAGCCGGTGGATCGGGTGCGCGCGGATCCAATGCGAGCGGCAACGGGTCGGCGATGGGCGGCACTGGAGGCCCGGGATACAATGGGGGCAAGGGCGGGACGCGTGGGGGCGGGCCCGGGGGCAATGGCGGAAACGGTGTTTCGGGTGGAGGGTCCGGCTCGGGTTGCGCGGGTGGAGCGAGGGGCAAGGGCGGTTCGGGAGTGGTCGTGGCGGGGAACGGAGGCAAAGGTGCCAACGGCGCAGCCGGTGGAACGGGCACGCGCGGTGCACATGGGGGGGGCGGCGCGAGCGTCGGTGTGTTCGCACAGGACGGGTACACGCCGGCACATGGCGACGCGGGGAGTCCCGGGCTTGCAGGTTGCGGGGGCGGGGGCGCTGGCGGTGGAGAAGCGTCCTCTGGAAGTTGGGTGGGAGGGGGTGGCGGGGGAGGCGGCGAGGGTGGCTCCCCCGGGGGAGCGGGCAGCGCTGGAGTGGGCGCCGGCCCGTCCGTCGGACTCTCCGTATTCGAGGTGGATGAGGTCGCCGTCGAAGCGAGCCACATATCTGCGAATACCGCCGGGGCCGGAGGGGTCGGAGGGAGCGGCGGCGCTAGTGGGAGCGGCGGGAACGGTGGCGGCGGTGCGAAGGGCGACGGTGCGTGTGCATTTCCGGGATACTGCGGTGGCAACGGTGGAGCGGGGGGCCCCGGTGGCAACGGCGGAAACGGTGGAGCGGGGGGCGGAGGCGGGGGTGGACCGTCCTTCGGGGTCGTCGTTGGCCCCGGCGTGACGCCGCGGATCACCGGATCGGTGGTGGAGGCGGGCAACGGCGGGCAAGGCGGTGCCGGAGGCAACGCTGGGTACGGCGGCAATGGTGGCTCGAGCTACGCCGTGTACGATACAGATCTCGATGACCAGGCGGTGCCGACCATCGCCGACACGGCACTGGACTTCGGTGCCCCCGGTGCCGGCGGTGTTGCGACGGGCGGTGTATCCGGTTCGGCCGGACGCGCCGGTGAAACGAACTGGAACTAGCGGTAGCTCAAATACCCATGGGCGGGCGTGCCCATGGGCATTTGCTTCCTGCTTGCAGCGAGACGGCATCGGCCGACGCCGATCTCAGCGGGTCCGACGTTGTTTGCGGCATCGAGCAATCCGTGGCGAGCCTGAACACAACTCAGAACGATAGCGCGACGACCGCTTCGCCAACCCAACCCGCGTGCGTCCTACGGCTCGTCGATACCGGGGTAGTTTTTTCCGGTTTGCGGTCTCGCCTTGCCTTCCATATCCGCCGTGGGGTCGCCCGGCTCCCAGTCCGCGATCTCCTTGAAGTCGGTCTGGCCGTCATCATCGAGGTCGTAGTCGCTTTCGAACCACTTCTTTCCGCCTTCTTCGCCGACCGACTTATTGCCATCGTCGCCGTTGAGACTATTGCGGTCGAGGGCGTTGTTCGTGAAGAAGATGCCTTCTTCACCATCCCCATCATTGTTGTCGTCCCCGTCGACGTCGACACATTCGATGTCGATAGTGCCGTCCGCCGCCTGGTCGTAGTCCCCAACAATGATGCTATTGCGGACATAGCCTTCCACATTGTCGGCGTCGTTGCAGTTGAAGGATCGCAGTTCTTCTTCTTGGCCTAGGTTGTTCGCTATCGTGGAGTATGTGATCCGGACGTCAGAATTCACGATATCGACACCGCTCGTTCCTGCGCCCGACGCGCCGTTGTCGGCCACCACCGTCGTATGCATCACGAGCTCGCTCCCTCCCGCGAGCACAATCCCTCCGCCCTCGCAGGCTGTGATCCGACTAAACGAAATATCCACGGCACAGTCGTTCGCCACCACGCCGACATCCGGACTTCCGGTAATTCTCACACGATCGAGATAGACCGCCCCGCCACTTGCACAGGATACAACCGGGTTCGTCGACCCATCATCGACGTTTCGAAGCACGACCCCGTCTACGTACGCTCGCGCGCCTTCACTGACAGCGATGACAACACCATCGAAATCCGCTGCACCCGGGGGATCGCCGATCACGACGTTCGTGTTGAGCGAGCGAATAGCGATCGTTCTACCGTCATCGACCCGCAACGGTCCTTCGTAGGCGGTAGAGCCGTCGAAGTCCGTGATGATGACAACGGCCTTGTCATCACCGTCCACCCTAGCGATCGCGGAGGTAATTTCACAGAAAGGCTTCTCCACGGTCCCAGATTCGTCGCCGAGCTCGCAACCGTTAGGGTCGAGTGGGTCGTTGTTCACGTACCACACGTCCTCATCATCCATACATTCGCCTGTCTCAAAATCACAAGCGACCTCGCAATCGTCGTGACTCGAGCAGGCCGTGCAGCTATTCGCGGCCAGATCACACACCGGCTCGACGCCGACGCAGGCCGTATCGTCTTGCGCCGTACATTCAACGCAACTGTGATCGTCACCGTCGATCAGACAAGCCTTCCGAGCGTCCGGGCACTCAGAAGTGTCGTCGAGGGTGCACACCTCGCAGGTATTCGTGGTCGCGTCGCAAACCTCGTCGGTGCAGGCAGCCGCGTCTGTCGTTGTGCACTCCACGCATACGCCGTCGTCTGCGTTGCATGCTGGCGTGGCCGAGCTGAGCGCAGCACAGCTCGCCGTGCTCTCGGTCTGCGTGCAATCCACGCAGCTGCCTTCGAAACAAAATAGCGCAGGCGCACTCGTGCAAGCTACCGGGTCAGGATCGCCATCGTCAGCCGTGCAGAGGCCGTCCCCTGTACCCGTGTCTGTGCCCGTGTCTGTGCCCGTGCCGTCGCCCGTGCCGTCGCCACTTTCCGCTGTGGAGGAGTCGGAATCACCGTCGTCATCATCGTCGTCGTCGTCGTCATCATCGTCGTCGTCGTCGTCATCTCCATCTCCATCTCCATCTCCATCTCCATCTCCATCTCCATCTCCATCTCCATCTCCATCTCCATCTCCATCTCCATTGTCGCCATCGTCATCATCATCATCATCCCCACCGTCATCGTCATCGTCGGCATGATCATCGTCGTCGTCGTCGCCGGCCTCCGTGTTCTGTGGAGGCGTTGAGCCTCCGTCGTCGTCTCCGCAACCGAAGAGGGACGCGCCCATGAGCAATCTGATGATGTTCCGCTTATGCATGCGCGCGAGTCTGCCAGCTAAATCACCTAGCGACGAGTTTCTCCCGGCTCGATCGCGCCATCGCGCAGGACCGGGCGCGGCCATTCGCAGCTCGGCGGTCGGCGCCCGCACGGGCCCGCCGACGGGATACGGCCTTCCCGCTCCAATCCTAACGTCGCTTGCCCTTGCGTCGTCGACCCCCCTTCTTACGACGGCTCGGCCCGGCTGCCTCCGGCTCAGCTACCGCGACTTCACCCGAAGCTTCGATCGTATCCTGGCCGACCGTTTCCGCGCCTTGGACGGCCGGGATCCCCTGGGGATCCCGGCCGTCCAGCGCGGCATCTCCACCCTCGACACCGGCGCTGGGCGACGGGCCATCGGTGGGATCTCGACCCCGATCGGTCCAGGTGATGAAACAACCAGTACAACCTCCATGCCCACGCTCCGCTGTCTCTGCGGTTCGCACGACGCGCGCGGTCCGCGATTCGGCGGGCGCTCCCAACAACAAGAGCGTGCCCACGGGCATCGGTCGCTCGAGTTCGATAAACGCCACACCTCCGCCCCCCGTCTGGTCCTCGCCGAACTCGTGCAACGGCACACTGTTGCCCAAAACCGAGGCGCGCATCCTGACTTCGACCGACTGTATTGTGTGATTTTGCATGGGGTATGATGGGCAACTGCGCAGAGTGGGCACGGGGCAGTGCGTACGCCTGGTAGCTTGCGATTCGAGTCTAACGCGAGGGCACAACGTGTCCACCGGAAGGGGAGCTACGCGCGGGAAAGTTTGCGCCTAAGGCGTTTCTTCGCGCATAACTACCGACACATGAGCCTGGAACAGCACACTCAAGCACTTCGGGAACGGGTCGGCGAGGACTGTGGCCTCGAAGCCACGCTCAAACTGGATATGGGGGACGCCGGTGTGATTCTCATCGACGCCACGTCCGTGCCCAACGTCGTGAGCAACGACGACAACGAAGCGCAATGTACGGTCAAGATGACCGAGCAGACCCTGGCCGAGCTACTCACTGGAGATCTCGCCGCGACAACGGCATTCATCAGCGGCAAGTTGGCCATCGATGGAGACATGGGCGTGGCGCTCAAGCTGCAGGATCTGATGTAGCCCGGGTGGCTCTGCGCGCCGCCGCCCCAAGCGAAGCCCCAGCTCGAGCCCGGCGGCCCGGTATTGCCCAGCGACGCCCGTTCTGGTTCGGTCCCGCCCGAGGATTGCTTTCGCGCCGCCCCTCCGATAGCTTGCCCGGATTGCGCGCATGATCGACCTGGACGCCACCGCAGGCCTCGCGGAGCACGCTACCGCAAGGGAGCTGTCACTGCCCGACGAGCTGGAGTTACGCCCCACCCAAGGCGTTCCAAAATGGTTTGGGAACACCATCGCAAGGTGGGTGTTTCGCGCCGCGAGCATGGAAGAACAGCCGATCTCCGCCCGGCAAGGCGGCCTCTCGCCCATCGAGGGGTACTACCGCCGAGACCGGCACGTCCATCCGCGGATCGACTCTTCCCGCTACCAGCTCAAAGTCACGGGGGTCGCGCAGGATCGTTCCTTTGCTCTAGCCGATCTCCGAGCCCTGCCGCAAACGGAGCGACTTTGTGTCATGGAGTGCGCCGGCAATGGCAACCACCTCATGGGCTCGGCGGGCCTCATGGGGCAAGCGCGCTGGAAGGGCCCGAGCCTCGCCGCGGTCTTGAGTGCCTGCGGCGGGTCGGGATCCGCACGCCACTTCGCCTTCCGCGGGCTCGACAGCATCCGCTGGCTCAAGAGCGGATACCACTACGGTTTGTCACTCGACGAGCTGTGTGAAGCAAACGCCGTACTCGCGCTGACGATGAATGGTGAACCGCTGTCGCGCCGCCACGGGTTTCCGCTGCGCCTCATGGTACCTCGAATCTATTCCATGTCCCACGTCAAGTGGCTCGGTCATATCGAGGGCAAGACTCGGCGGCATCGTGGCGTGCACAACGACTTTGTATTCACCAACAAGGAGCTCCGCGACGGCCAATGGGTGCGCGTGCAGGCCCGCTGGATCGGCCTCAAGTCGCTCGTAACGCGCTGTCGCCGGGTTCCTGGAGGTTGGGTCTTGCATGGCTGGGCTTGGGGAGGCGAACACCCCATCGAGCGCCTGGAAGTCAGTACCGACGGTGGAGAGAGCTGGCAGGGGGCAAGCCTCGCCGCAGCGAGTGGTTCCTTCGCGGGTGAGAACGCCGTGGACGAGCGCGACGCTCGAGGGGCATGGTCGACCTTCGCCTATCACTGGAAGCAGCCCGCTCCCGGGGTCTATTCTGTCGCGGCGCGAGCGTTCGACAGCGACGGCACCCCACAGCGCATGCACGAGGACACCCAGGTCAAAGGTCATTTCAACCAATGCCGCGTCAAGTGGCGTTCTGTGGTCATCCCGGCCGAGTCATGAGCGCCACGTCCCACCCGGTCCAGGCCAGTCGCGTCCTCGCTGGACAAGCCGGCATCACGCTCGCGGCCTTCGTCCGGAGCATGTACGAGGACATGCCATGGAGCCGGGCTAAGAAATTATGCGCCACCGGCCGCGTCACGGTGGACGGCGAAGCGAGCTTCGACCCCACTCACAGGGTAAAGGACGGGACGCGGGTCGAAGTCACCCTGACCGGTCCGCGGCGCGCCTTCCCTCGGCTGGACGCGGCCTGCATCGTGTATATCGACCCACAAATTCTCGTCGTCAACAAGCCCGCCGGACTCCCGGTCGTCAGCGACGACACGCACAGGCCCGACTGTCTGCTGGCAAGACTTCAGCTCGCGCTTGAGGCCAAGGGAGCGTCACACACAAATCTCGGTCTCGTACATCGCCTCGACCCCGAGATCAGCGGGCTGATGGTGTTGGCACGCGGCCGACCGGCACGGCGCAAGGTGGAACAACAATTCCGAGATCGGACTGTCGCACGACACTACCAGGTCTTGGTGCGTGGCCACGCGAGTCCCGGCCACCACGACGCCCACCTGCTGACCGCGGACAAGAGCGGCCGCTGCGGCACCTGGCGCGGACGGGGAAATCCGCCGCGCAATGCCAAGCGAGCTTCGACCCACGTACGGGTCGAAGAAACATTTGGGGAGGCTTCGCTGGTGGAGTGCGAGGCGGAGACAGGCCGTGCGCACCAGCTTCGGGTCCACCTCGCGCGAGCCGGTACGCCCGTACTCGGCGACAGCTTGTACGGCCGAGCCCAAGCTCCGCCTTCGGATATGGGAGGCGAAATTCTACGCCCGATGATCCACGCAAATTTCATCGCATTGAAGCACCCCGCGCACGGTCGAGCGGTACATTTCCGAGCTCCCCTGCCGGCCGACTTCCAGCGCATTCTCGACGGACTAAAGGATCGCTAGTCCCACTCCGCCAGCTCGTGCTGTGTCGCCACTTGACGCGGGTCGCTTTCGAGCCCACGCGCTTTGATCGCGCAAACCGGCAAGTTCGACGACGAGTTCGTAGACAAGCTCGTGGTGGGGATGCGGCGGTGATGGTGGCCTCAATTGAAGGACACGGGACGAACTGAGCTGAGCTGAGCTCAGCGCTTCGGGAAGACCGGAAGTTTACTTCCGGGAGTACGCTAGGTTGACGAAGGTGGCGCAAATGGATGTCGGTCAGTGATCTCGATGCAACCGTCCGGTCCGTCGGCCGGCGACCGAGGAGGCGGCCAGACGCCCTCGTGATGCCGCCACCGCGGCACCTCAGCGTCGCGCTCGGGATGGCACGTTCCTCGCAGGCCTCGGGGCGCATGGCGAACCGAAGCACCGCGCAAGGAGACCAGCCTACCGCTGCCCACCAACTCAGTTTCCCACACGTTGACGCGACCAGCAGCTCGCCCTTTCAAGACACGGCATGCGGAGGGCACCTACCTTGCTGTGCCCTCGTGCAGATGCGTTGCCACGTGTGTGGCCGCGACGTGCTCGAACGCGTCCGCGGAGACACCCGCTGTCAGCTGGACATGGTTCGTTCACCTGCGCCGCGACGACTTGCCGCCATGATACCGCGCGTACCGGTGCGGCACTGGGTTCTCGGTGTGCCCCCGAATTGGCGGGCGGCCTTGAGCGCCGACGCGACCTTGTGCCGCAAACTCACGCGAGCGTTCATCGACAGCGTCTCGAGCGAAGTGACCGCGCAATCCGGGGTCCAGCCGGACGAGCCAACCAGATGCGGTGCGGCAGCGGTGGTCCATCGCTTTGGTTCTCGCCTTGATCTCAACGTCCACGTGCACGCCCTCGTGCTCGATGGTGTCTACCGCCGTTCGTGCGAAAGCGAGCTGGCGGTCTTCATACCCGCCGAGCCACCGACAGGCGCACACCTACGGCGTATCGCCGCGCGGGTACGATGCTCGACACAAAAGTGGCTACGCGACGTCGATCTCTCGGCACAGCCACCCCGTCCACTCGGTCGCGCGCTGGTCCGACAGCGCCCCGCCCGTGGACCTATCGTAACACCCACGTCACGCGCCCACGCAGCCGACGTGCCTCCGACGCGTGCCGAAGTGGTCCACGCCGCGGGCATGCATGTGCACGCCTCCCCACCGGTCGCCCCGGAGGCGCGCTCCGATATCCTCGCGCTGTGTCGCTACTTACAGCGGCCTGCTGTCGATCCCACGCGCCTCCATCGCACGAAAAACGGTAATTTCGTCTACAAGCTTCTTCGACCGTTCCACGATGGAACAGTCGCGGTCGAATTCTCCCCCGATGATTTCGCCTCGGCGCTGCGACGTATCGTCACCCCCAGGAATGCACCGCGCGTGAGCTTTTATGGCGCCTTGGCACCGAAAGCTGCCAAGAGGTGGTTGGGCTCCGCCGAACAACTTCAGCTCCTCCCGTTGGGGAACACCAACGGGGCGCCACTATCACCCCCGGTGCTTCACGAAGCACCCACGAGACGCGAGACCGCGCGTCGTCTCCCCGTCGCATGCCCCGATTGCGGCGGCACCATGAGGATCACGGACGTGCATGAACCCGCCTGCGACGACGAGGGACGAAGGCCATCCGGTCGCATCACAAACACGGTCGCATCCACAGATATGGCTCGGGGTGCAAAGTGAACGCGCCCCGCCACCATGCGCGATTTCGCCCTACTGCCCCACGGGTGCTCTCCCCGGTCGCTTGCCGGTCCGTTCCCTATACCTCCACCCCCGGATCGGATACAAAGGCCGGTGGCCCGAGTGTGCCGGGCCACCATAGCGCGTATTCGGCGGGCACACTCGACCGTGGGTGAACGAGATGTGTCCCCTTCTTTCTCAGGCCAATCTTCGCGGCGCGAAGATCTTGCTGGTCGACGACGACCCGCTGCTCTCGCAGCTTCTCGTCGACTTGCTCCGTGCACTCGGGTGCCACCCACAACCCGCGGCCACCCTCGCCGTGGCGCGAGAGATGGTGCGTTGCTCGACGACTGGTTTTGACGCGGCCCTACTCGACCTACGCCTTCCCGACGGAAGCGGCGCCACCTTGGTGCCCATGCTTCACGCCAGCGCGCTCCCCTGCGCGGTCCTGGTCCTCACCGGCATGCCGCCCGCGATCGCCACCGGTATCGCGCTCGCCGCGGATGCGCATGACTTGCTCTGCAAGCCCGTACGGCCGGCTGACCTGGCCCAAAAGCTGTCACGCGCGATCGATTGCACGCAACGACTCCGCGGAGGAGAAAACCCCGCGAATTGGTACTCGCGGGGTTTTCTCACCACGCTCGAGACGTCGCCCGTGTCGAAGCGGGGCCCACAACAGCAGAGGTCGGCCCGGACAGGTATAGGGAGGCCATCCCCCTGCACAGCCGACCCCTCGACCTCGAGGACAGCGAGCTTGAGCCGGCGTGCCGACCCACCTTCCAACGAAGCCGTCCGTTTTATGCTCGTTGCCGGCAACTCGTCGACCGTTTCCGCCTTACGCCCGCGCAAGCACGTATTTTGCCGCCCCTCGTGGCATGCTACCAAGACACTCAAATTGCGGAATTGATGGGACAACCAACCGCTGCGATCCGTTGCCACACCCGAGATGTCCTCAAGCGCTTCGGGCTGGCCTCCCAACGCGATCTCGTCCGGGTCTTCCTCGCGGGAATCGATGCGGACGCCGACCGTGAATAGCGCTTCGGTCCAGAACAGCGCTGCGAGCCCAGACAGCATCTCGCGCGCCCTCGGCCGGCACGACCATCACGCGAGAAGGTCTGACAAAAACCGAGCATCAGCACGGCACCGGCCCTTGGCCCTCGCGGACCACCTCCATTTGGTCGTCGACAAAACGCAACACGGTCGAGGGCTCGGGCCACAGATGGCCTCCGTCGAGGAATTGGGCAATCTTCCCGGCGAAGCGCCGTTCCAGCAGCTCGGGGTCCTCAAGCTCGGCCGGTTCGTCGCTCGAACTCACCGAGCCGATAAGCAATGGCTCGCCTGCCATCTCGAGTAGCAGGCTGCACACGAGATGATCTGGGATCCGCAGACCAAGTTCCCGATCTCGATTTCGTACCCCCCTCGGAACATCGGATGTCGCCCGTAGGACGATCGTGTAGGGACCCGGCAGTAGACGACGGATCACCCGGAAGGCGGCACTCGACATATGAGCGTACCGACCGAAGTCCCCCAAAGTCGCCACCAACATGCTCAGCGGTTTGCGGTGCCGCGCGTCAATGCCCTTGAGGCGGCGCAACTCGGCGACGCCCTTCGCACTCGAGAGTCGGCAAGCAAAGGCGTAGCCCGTGTCACTTGGGAATACGATCACCTGGTCGCGGCGCAGCGCGTCGACGGCAGCGCTGAGGCGCCGCGGGGCCGGGCGCTCCAGCTGAATCCGTGTCCGCATGTTCGGCGGAGGGTAACCCCGCGAAGCGAGCTTCGCCCAGCCCCAGCGAGCTTCGCCCAGCCCCGATGAAACAAACGCTGTGTTAGTGTCGGCTTCTTCCCCGCCGCTTTCGAGACCGTTCATGGCGATTCACCCTTCCGCTCGGCCGGTTCTCCACTTCACACGCCGCCGCCGGGCCCTCGGCCGAGCGCTCGGGCATCGAGCGGCGCTCGTCTTCTCGGGGGGGGAGCGTGCGCGCAACTATCCTGCCAACGCGTACCCCTACCGCGCCGACAGCCATTTTCTGTACCTGACGGGCGTGTCGATCCCGGACAGTGCCGTGATGATCATCGACACGCGAGCTGTGCTGTTTATGCACGCCGCGACGCGAGAGGACGCCCTCTGGCACGGACAACCGCAATCCCCGGCAGCGATCGTAAGGCAGACAGGCGTCGACGCGATCTGTCCCTGGTCGGAGCTCCCCGGCGCCCTGCTTCAGGCCGGCGGTCCGGGGAGGGTCGCCACCCTCCCGAGCAACGATCCGGTCACAAGGGCTCGCCAAGCCTGTTTGCTCGACCGACCCTGGCGAGCCCCCGGTGCTCGCGCCAGGCTTGGGGAGCTCGACGCCGTCCTCGCTGACGCCCTGATCACGCTCCGACTCATCCACGACGAAGCGGCGCGCACCAACCTCCGAGCTGCGGCAAAAGGCACGACAGCTGCTCATCTCGCGGGCATGGCCATCACGCGGGTTGGACTGCGGGAGCACGACGTGCGTGCCGCAATGGAAGCCGAGCTCCTCCGGCGCGGCATGGAGACGGCGTATCGCAGCATCGTGTCTGTACGGGGCGAGGTGCTACACAACAACGCCTACGACAACGAGCTCACGGAGGGTCAGCTCATCGTCGCCGATGTCGGTGGCGAGTACAACGGCTGGGCCGGGGACGTGACCCGGACGTGGCCAGTCTCCGGCACCTTCTCACCCACGCAACGCGACGTATACCAAGTCGTGCTCGAGGCGCAGCAAGTGGGTGTCGACATGGTCCGCACAGGAACACGCTATCGAGACATCCACATCCGCGTGAGCGTGCAGCTGGCGCGAGGCCTGGTCGACCTGGGCCTCCTCCGCGGCGATCCGGACAGCCTGGTCGAGCGAGGTGCCCACGCCCTGTTCTTCCCCCACGGTGTGGGGCACCTGCTGGGGCTCGATGTGCACGATATGGAGGACCTGGGCGATCGGGCGGGCTACGCACCAGGCCGCGAAAGAGGCGCGCAATTTGGGATCCGCAGCCTCCGGCTCGACCGGGATCTACGGCCCGGCATGGCGGTCACGATCGAACCCGGTATCTACTTCGTCCCCGCGATACTGGAAGACCCGACCCTCCGCGAACCCTTCGAACGCGACGGCGCGCTGGTCCCCGAAGGGTGGACGCGCTTCTCGGATGTCCGCGGTATCCGCATCGAGGATGACGTCCTGTGCACCCACGACGCACCCGAGGTCCTGAGTGCGGCGATCCCAAAACACGTCCACGATGTGGAGGCCCGGGTGGATTCCCGCCGCTAACGACGAACCACACCCGCACGGCTTGCGCCCCAACTGCCGCGACGGCAAGGCACGTGTCTGTAGCAACGGCCGAACCAGTCGTGCTACGGTTACGGCCTGTAACGCGCAGAAATGGCGCTCGTCATGAACTCACGCTCATACCTGCTCCCGCTCGTTTTCCTCGCCTCGTCGGCCTGTACCCACGATCAGTCCGCCCCCAGCTGCTTCCACAAGGACTCGGGAGGCAACTGCGTGGCGCAACCGAGCAACAATAGCAACGACGACGACGACGACACGGGCAACGACGACGACGACGACGACGACACGGGCAACGACGACGACGACACGGGCAACGACGACGACGACACGGGCAACGACGCGACCGGCGATGGAGAAACCTCCTCGACGACAGGTCCAGGATAGGGAAATCCGGCAGGTTGACTGCTGCAACCGAAACTCGTGGCTGTCTCTGAAAAAGCCAACCTAGGACTCCGCACTGAGCGGCTCGCTCGCGTCATCGACCGCGAGGTCGCCCCTCTCTGGCATGACAGACTCGCGCGTCTCATCTTTCGTCACTTCGTTCCACGCCCCGATATCCTCGCTCTCGACGTCCACTGCGGCTCCGGACGAGCCACAGCGGAGCTTCTTCGGCGCCTTCCCGATAGCTCCCGCGTACTGGCGCTGGGCGACGACGTCGCGGCCTTGAGCCTGGCGAGGGCGCGGGTCAACGCCGACTGGAAGCCTCGGGTCTATTTCAAAGAGGGTGACTTCGACGACGTGGCCGACATGCCAGATCGCACCTACGATCTGACCTTCGCCAACGCCGTCCTCACCGAAAAGGTGCTCGACTGGGAGGCTGGACTCGCGGAACTCGTTCGGATCACCAAACCATCGGGCACCATCCTCGCATCGATACCGCTCGAAGGCACCTGGGCCGAGGCGGAGGACTTGCTCGACGAGGTTCTGCGTGACGCGGGCGAAACCAACGCTTCGACGACCCTCGAACGATTCCGACATCGACGACCTTCTGTCGCGGAACTCACGCGTGCACTCGAACGCCTCGGCATCGCTCGACCCGACTACGTCGTCGAGCACGAGCAATTTCAGCTGCTGTTTCGGAGCGGACGAGAGTTCCTGTTCGCCCCCATCATCGAGCACGGGCCGCTGGGGCTGTGGAAGGCGATCATCGGAGACCCTCAGCTGGCAAAACGGTTGTTCTGGCGCTTGAAGGACAGCATCGACACCTATTACACCGGACGCGTGTTCTCCGTCTCCGCCTCCGCTGCCGTCATCGCCGTGGAGCTACCATCAGAAGACGGCCGCAGTTCTGGCGCCGCTGCCAGGTATTGGCGCCGCTACCCATCGCTCGCCAGCCTATGGTCCGCAGACGACGAGCCGATCGTGCCCCCTCTCGATACCGTTGAGTTTGAGATTTCGCTCCGGGAAGAATCTGGTCCCTTCGAAGAAGACCATCAGCTCGAAGAGATCGCCGATATTACATCGGAGCTCCAACCGCCCAGCACCGAAGCGCCCTCTGCCACCGCAGTATCGCCGACCGCAGTATCGCCGACCGCAGTATCGCCGAGAAATACACCCCCGCCTCTTCCGTCGACGGCCAGTTCGTCCCACAGCAATTCTCATCGTCATCCGCCACAGCACCCCGCTACAGACGGAATTCCGCAGGAGACGGGCGAGTCCCCCATCGACGCCTCGGTCGAGATCGATCTTGAACCAGACCCAGACCCTCGTGACGATTCCACACACACGAATCAATTGATCCATACGGTTCGCGCAACGCGTATGGTGCAAGCGCTCGGGGGCTCCGAAACCGACGCCCCCCAATCCCTCGAAAACCGCCGTGGGCGCTGGGGACGCCGACCCGGAGGGAGGGGCTAGTGTGGGCCAACCTGTGGGGGAGCATGTGTCCAGTCTCGCGCCGAGCCGCGCTGCTATTCGCGTGCTGGATACAACCGCCTCTCGCTGGTTGTACCGGTCCCCCCTCGCTCCCCACCACCTCGCTCGACGGCACACCCGCTCCGATAGCGAGCCCATCGCACCCGTCCGCGGATTTGCAACGAACGGCGGACGACCCGCAGCGCCCAGCCACAACGAAGCGGGCTGAACACCCGCGAAACACGACACGAACGGAACCGCTCTCCTCGAGGGCCGCTCCCGGCCCGCCTCCTGTACGCGACGACGGCACCGTTTTCGCCGAGACCACCTTGATGGGCACGCGCTTCACCATCAACCTCTGGTTGGGCCCTCGCTCAGGTGCGGTGGCTGCCGGCGACGCCGTGAGGGCAGCGTTCCACGAGGTCGCGCGCCTGGAGGCCATCGCCAGCGAATGGCAGCCCGACAGCGATATCTCCCGCCTCAACCGTGCCGCTGGCGGCGAGCCCATCGTTGTCGCCCCAGACCTGATCGATCTACTGAACCGCTCCCGCACGATCAGCGAAGCCACCGCGGGAGCGTTCGACATCAGCTTCTACGCCGTCGGCGCATTGTGGAACTTCGACCCGGGGAGCCGCCCCCCCTCCGCAGAAGCGATCCGCGAGCAGCTCATGCTGGTCGACTGGCGACTGATCCACGTCGACGCCGCTCGAGGACGCGCACGGCTCACGCGCTCCGGCATGCGCATCGGTTTGGGCGCCATCGCTAAGGGCTACGCGGTGGATCGCGCCTCCCACCTGCTTCGCGCGCGAGGTTTTCCCGACCATATCGTGGAAGGAGGCGGCGATACCTATGTGGCCGGAACCAAAGGAGACCAATCCTGGCGAGTAGGCATCAAAGACCCGGCCGGTCACGGAACACTGGCAGCCTTGCCGGTCCACAACATGGCCGTCGTGACATCCGGTACCTACGAGCGCTACTTCGAGTACGAGGGGACCCAGTACACGCATATTCTCGACCCAAGTACCGGGTGGCCCATCAAGCGGGCTTCGAGCCCCCTGAGCGTATCCGCCATCGCCACGAACGCGACCGACGCAGACGCGTTCGCCACCGCGATTTCCGTCATGGGCACGGAGGCAGGTCTACGATTCGTCGAGACGAAACCCGGGCTCGACGTGGTGATCGTCGATACCCGAGGCAAGTTGCGCTTCTCAGCCGGCCTGAAAGACAAACTGGAGGTACATGCGTCCGCAGATGCGACACCCTAGGGTATTTGGGGTCGACACGGGTCGGTGTGATCGAACGTAGGCACCTATCCACTCGCTGATCGGATCGGAGGTGTCCCGTCCTCCTCGCCCGTTTCACCGATGTTGGGAGGCGGGCGTGATTTCTCGGCGTCACTACGCATACTGAAGGCAGCTGTATTCGAGCAGCGGACCAAGAACGTGCCCGTCGTGTCTTCGTCAAACCTGCCGAGCCCCACGCCACCTGCGGGTCCCCCGCCACCTCGGCCACCGCCACCTCGGCCACCGCCGGGCATCGCCACCGAACAACCGGCTGCGCGGACGGCCGCGTTCGGCAGCGCGGCAAACACTCATGTTTCGAGTAGCGACACCACTGACTTTCAGGCCAGTCGCCAAGACCACATCGGCACCCGCCTGGCCGGCACCGAAGGCCTGAGCGAGCCCGGGGCCGAGCAGCGGCGCCTACGCCTCGCGGTGGGCAAAGTCGTACCCGGCACCCGCTACCGAATCTTGCGCTGGCTGGGCGAAGGTGGGATGGGCGTGGTCTACGAAGCCGAGCATATCGACATCGACCGTCACGTCGCGCTGAAGATTCTCCGTTTTGACCTCAGCCAGCAGCCGAATATGGCACAGGTTTTCCGCGACGAAGCCCGCGCGGCGAGCCGGATCGGCTCGCCCAATATTGTTGAGATCTACGATTTCGGTGAGCTCCCTGACGGCCGGCTGTTCTTCTGCATGGAAATGCTCGACGGGCACGACCTTATTCCTGCCAGCGAAGACGAGTGGACGCGGCCTGAACAGCTCATCCCCATGCTCCGACAGATCTGCAAGGGGCTCCACGCGGCTCACAGAAGCGGGATCATTCATCGAGATATCAAACCCGAGAACATCATTGTGTTGGCGAAGGATGGCCGCCAAGGCACGATCAAGCTCGTGGATTTCGGGATATCCGCCATGCTCTCGGCCGGGACTCACACGGGGGGTTCGGTTGCCGGGACTCCCCACTACATGGCGCCCGAGCAGATCACCGGACAGGCATTCGATGGTCGCCTCGATATCTACGCGCTTGGCTGCTTGGCCTACGAACTCTTGGTTGGCCATCCACCCTTCCTATCCGACAACGTCGAACAACTATTGCGGCTTCAACTCTCGGGCAAGCCCAAGGCTCCCCGCAAATCCCGGCCGGATCGAGAAATCCCCCCCGCACTGGAGGCAGTGGTGATGCGTTGCCTGCAAAAGGCACCCGAGCAACGCTATCGGGATATGGCAGACCTGGAGGCCGCACTCTGTGAGGCCCAAATCGATGCAAGACTGACGACCGCCTGGGATGACTTGGCGCTGCCCGAGGTCGAAGAGGGGCGCCGGGAACGGCTGCTCCGCGAGATGCCGAGTCCGCTGGCGGACCTGAGCCTGCAAAAACGCCGGTGGCTGTGGCCAACCGTTGCCGGCATCTCGTCCGTTGTCGCGGCCGTGGGGCTATATGTCGCCGTTCAAGCTCAGCACGGGCGGAGACCGGGGGACACTCAGGTCGATGCGCTGACCAACGAGGCCCACAAGGCCGCCGCTCGAAACAGCCATATTTTTCCCTCGAGCATCGACGAGGGCACCGCCTACCAAGCCGTACTCGCGCTCGAGCAACTCGCTTCCTCGGCAGGTGAAACCCGTGGATCGGAGCTTCGTGGCCACTATGCCGGTGTGCTGACCGCAGTCGGCAACCGCTGGTGGGAGATCCCCGACAGCCCAGAGACGAGGAAGATCGCACGAGAATACTACTGGCAGGCATTGGTGTTTGACGACGAGAACGCGTTGGCGCTGAAGCGCTCGGGCTTCACCCCGGGTATGTTCCTCGCGTTCCGCGAAAACGCACGCACGGGTCACTTCTCAGCGACCCAACTGGCCATGGGCAAAGTACTCAACGCCTTGGCGGAGGCCGACGAGGCCAAGCGCGAGACGTACGTGTCCGATCTTCCTCCCGAACTGATGCGCGAAACGGTGGTGTTCGGAAGGGCCAACCCCGTCGCGGTAGCGCGCCGCGTGGGACTCGTTCGCGGGCAGCTTCCCACTACGGTGCCTCCCCCCATGCCCGCGTCGTTGGCTACAACGGACTCCAACGCCGCGGTCGCCATATCCGACAGCCAGACAGCCGCTCCATCGGGGCCCGCCGTGGAGTTCGGACGCGAAGCAACGCCCTCCTCCCGCATCACCAACAGGAAGAAACGCCGCAAGAGGCGGGGGGATCCAACGATCGAGCGTGCGGGACGCGACCCCGCACGGGCTTCCGAACTGGCCAGACAGGGGAATTCCGCCCTGAACCAAGGTAAACGACGTCCGGCCGAAACGCTGTTTCATCGCGCCATCGGCTACGATCGGCGCAACGCGGCCGCGTTGATGGGCCTCAGCGATATCTACTTCGACACCGGGTCGAAACAAAAGGCCGTCCTGTACGCAGAGCGAGCCGTGGCAACGGCGTCCGCCAACAAGCACTATCGGCTCAAACTCGGCGACGCGTACTATCGGGTACTGCGCTACCGCGACGCGCTCACGCAGTATACCAAGGCGGCGACGCTGGGACTACCCAGAGCCCAGCAGCGTATCGCCAAGGTCAAGGCGAAGATCGGCGAGTAGGCTGTCTGGGCGAGGTCCCATCACCCTCGCCATCGCCGGCAACATCCTTTCCGAGGCGAAGGCCGACGAATGCGCGGCGGGCAGCCTGATGATGCCCATGGACACCGGCAAGTTCGCACAGGCCGGGCAGCGGCACGCACGTAACACCCGACGCCAGAAGTGACGCCGGGTGCTGGCTTCGCGGTGCCGGACTAGTGGGTCGCCAGATACTCGAGCTGGGTGGCCGCGAGGTACGCCGCGAGTTCATCGCTGTCCTCTCGAGCGAGATCCCTGGCTTCGGCGGTGAGTGCCGCACGACGCATTTGCTCGGCACTGAGCGACATTGTTGCGGTGTTTCCGTTCGCGCACCAGACATTGACGGTCGTGGGCTTGTAGATCACTCCGACCAGCGCGAGCGAGCCAATGAGCCCGTTGACGAAGGTGGTGCGCTCTTTGATGGTCGCATTGCCGGAGGGGCAGATCTTCGCCACCTCCGCGTTGTCCTCACCCAGCAAGCCGAATACCCAGTGCGCGTTCCACCGCGAGGCATCGGGCTCTCCGTCCGTCGGAGCACCGGTGCCCACCGTGTACTGGTTCTTCATGCAGCCGCCGAGAGCAACGATGAGGGACAGCGAAAACAGGGATGCTGATACAAACTTCTTCATTGTGTAGTGATTTCTTTGCGTTTCGAAAGGTGACATCGCGGCGATCTGCCCCGAACTCGGGCGTGCTAACGACGGCGCCGACGCAGATATTCAAAGCCGCGGCGAATTCGGAATAGCGGCGCGGCACCCCGTTTGTGGGGCGAACTGCAGTAGTTACGACTTGATCGGACATCTTCTCCAGAAAATTGGAGGACGATTTTTACCCTGGCTGCGGAAAAGAAACAACAGGAACAGGACGCTCCTGAAAGGGCAACCCAGACATGAATACACAACTCGGCGGTGGAAAGTTTTCGGGCCCACACAGGCGGACATGACACCACATTTGCCTACGCGAGTCGTGGTGATGTGGGGGAGGAGAGTTTTGCCCACATCATCATGCAAGCGCACACAGAAACTTACGCGAGATCGTAGATGTGTAGAACCATATCGAGACACTCCCCCGGCGCGCCTCGATTCGGGAGGAGTGAGCCAGAGTTCGAGTAGCGGCCCGAGGAATACTTGTAGATAGCGAAATCCCACAGGGCGCCATCCGGACGGTAGCCAAAGTGGCACAGTGGTTGCCCCGCAT
>JAZGFE010000314.1:0-11292 GCA_036479215.1 Nannocystaceae bacterium
AACCCGAGCGTTAACCTTCCGGTCACCCTGCTCGCGTACGCGATGCCAGTGCTCGCCGCCTACACGCCTCTCATCAGCGTGGCTCGCCCCATGGGCTTCGCTGTCGCCTCGGGCGCAAGACCCGTTGACTGAAACGAACCCCCGCTGACGATGCGAAAGGGCGGGCCATTGCCCGCCCTTTTCGTTGAGACCCAGAAGACCCAGCACATGCCAAATCTCATTTACCTCCTCGTTGCGGCTGGCGCCGCTTACCTGTGGTCCATGCGCGAGAGCGCCGACGACGAAGACGGGCCAGAGCCGGCGCCAGCGCTACCCGGTCTCTCGCCCTCGGGGGACCCTCCGCCCGCCCTTGATATGACTCTCATCGGCGAGAGCGTGTATCAGCCGGACCCGCCCGACCTTCCGCCCGGACTCCAGTCCGTGCCCGCCACTGGCGGCGGCGGGGGCGGCTCGGCGCCGGCGTGGCATCAGTGGGGGTACACCGGAATCCCGAATCTCTCGGGCGACGAGGACGGCTATAACACCGACCTGTACCCCAGCGCGAAAGAGGTCCGGCAGGGGTTCATGTTCCTGGGCTACCAAGTCGGCGGGGGCGACGAGACATTGAACGGCCATCCACTCGTCAAGAAGTTTCAGGAGGACTGGAACGAGGCCGCCGAGACCGGCTTTCAGGATGCCATCGGCGAGTTCCTGCCGGACAAGGTCCCTGGGCCCGGCACGCTGCGCGCGCTCGAAATCGCCGCAACCGGGACCGACGGCGTCGGGCTCGATGACTTGGCGAGGGGGTACAAGTGGCAGGACCGTTTCAACTGAGCCGGCTCATCCCCTGGCTAGCTGCTCTCGTCGCTGCCGCACTGGCAGGCGCGAAAACGGCCAGCGCGGAAACGACCTCGAGCGAAAACGCGCCGGTCGATTCCGCGCTCTCTCACCTGGAGGGCGGGTATCGCAACGTCGCGTTCCATGCTGGGCATCTCGCCGACCTCATCGGGATGAGCGCTCCAGCGAAGCTCTGGTTTCAACAGTGGATGGTGGTCCAGTCGTTCAGCGAGTCGAAGGGCAACACGAAAGCCGCGAACCGGACCCAGAGCGAGAGCCGAGCGTCGCGCAAGATGTACGAAGCCCGGAACAACAACGCCAAGCTAGCCGCTGCCGTCGGGAGTTTTCCCGACGAGGAGTGGTGGTTCCCTGGCTCGTCGGGATACTTCGGACTGATGCCGACGGTGCTCGTCAACGTGGTCGCCGGGAAGAACGCCAGGGGCATCGGCCTCGGGCCGCGCTGGACCTTTGACCCGTGGGCCTCGACCGTCGGCTACTACGCCTATCTCATCCGGCTCCTGAGGCGAGCCGAGTGGGCTCGTAGTTCGCAGGATGGCTACGCCCTCAAGGCTGGCGGCGCTGCCGGTAGCCTTATGGATGACCCCCACAAGGACCGCTACAAGTCGTCGATGCGGAACCTCAACCGGGCGGTGAATCACCTCCGGCTGCCCGCGGACTTCGGTACCCAGAAGGTGCCCGCCGGCGTGTTCAGCTCGGCGGTCAACCTGCTCGAACTCTACAAGGCGGGCCGATGAGCACTGAGGCCATTGTGCAGATTTTGGCGACGCTGCTCGTGGGCGGCGGCGTCGCGTCGTTGCGTACGCTCATCAGGAAAGAGCTGCGCGTCGAGCTGCGCCCGCTCATGCGTCGCGTCACTCGCCTCGAATCCTTCCATCTACACCAGCTCGGCGACGACGACCTGGCCGACGCCCAGGCCGACGACGACCGAGACGCTGCGGAGTGAATCATGTGCATGGGTCCAATCGTAACTCAAGAAAACGTCATCGGAAACGCCACGTGGTTTACCGAAATCGCAGCCAGTGGGCAGCAAGATGTCGGCATCGTCTACTGGCGTGGTGTGGACTCTATTACCAGCGACTGCGGCGATATTCGCACGACCTTGACGCCTCGCATCGTCGGGGTGGCCGCGAGTATCTACGACAACGCCGGCGCCATCGTCGACAACACTGACACCGTGATGCGCCTCTATCTCGTGGACACTCGGGAGATGGACTCGCTTTTCAAGGGCAGGGACTTCGCGGCCTACCTCGCCATCAGCCGGAACGTCAAAAAGAAGTTCATCGGCGGTTTCTATCGCGGCGACATCTCGAAGCGTGAAATCTACGCAACCAACTTCGGAGCTGGGTTCGCCGCCTCGCACCCGGCCGTCGGCGGAAGCTCGACGAGCTACGGCGTCATGTGTCTCTGGAAGCAGAACACGGCCGCCGGCGTCAACGGGATGATGCTCGTTGACTGGGGCATGGAGAAATCGACGGGGGCCGCAACCTAGTGGGCACCGACAGTCCAAACCAGGGGGCGGTCCTCCCCATCGTCAACCATCCGACGACCGGCGACGTGGTCGGGCCCGGTCCGCTGGTGACTGACGACGCTGTCGCGTGTTGGGATGGCACCGGCGGACTGACGCTCAAGGAGGGGACCATCACGTGCACCGCCATCGCGGCACACGTGGCGAGCATGGCGAACCCCCACGCGACTGACGTTGGGAACCTCGGCAGCGGAACACTCGCCGAGCTGAACACCGCCATCACGGATGCGACGCTGGACGACGCGGGCGACTCTCGGCCGCCGGACCTGCACGCTATCGATGGCGCAGACCACAGCTTCCCGAGCACCGGCGGCACGACCTGGCTCGACGACGAGGGGAACTTTACGACGCCTGCCGGTGGCGGCGACGTCGTGCAGGTCGGCGCCCCCGTCGTAGACGAGACGGTCGCCGTCTACGACGATGTTCTTGGCCTGAAAATCAAGGGCACCGGCCCGGTCGCACTGGACATCGTCACGCGCGACACGAGCACCAGCGAAGTTGACGAGGTCCCGGTGTTCACCGACACCGGGTCGAAGGTCATCACGGGCGGCGGAATCAAGTTCATCAACGGCGCGCTGTGCATCAAGCAGGTCAACGGCATCGCCGGAGTGGCAACGATGGAGCTTGGCGACTGCGTCGCCAAGAGTTCGCTCATCCCCGGCGAGGTACTTCTTACATCGGGCACCGCCGAGGAGCGATTCGTCGGGTGCATCGTCATCGGTGGCGACGGCGGCGACGATGTGTGGATTGCGATTCTCGGGGAGTGCACCATCAAGTGCGCTCTTCCAGCGGTGTTGCTCACTGAGTTCCTCGACCCGTCCGCAACTGTAGGCCGGGCGCATCCGCATGCGTCGCCGACATCGTCGGTGTTCGCGATGCCCGTCACTACAAAGGGCCCGGCCGTGCTCGGCACCGTCCGTGGTCTGATTGTCCCGAGGGAGTACTTCTAATGGCGAGACTCACAGTCATGTATCGAGGAAAGTTCATGGTCGAGGGGAGCGCGACCAACGGTTTCGAGGAGCTTCCCGGCAACAAAGTGCGGGTCTTGCAGTACTCGTACATCGGTGAGGCCTACCAACTGCTCAACCTGAACGGTACCGACGGCGTCACCAACGTCGTCATGGCACGCGAGGACGGGGAGGGCGAAGACGGAGACCTCGTCGAGCCCGCGGACGCCGTAATCTGGGGATAGAAAAAATGGCGATACCAATACTCCTCTGGATTCTCGGCGGCCTTGCTGCTGCCGCCGCCGCCGCTGGCGACTCGAACGCAACCAACGCGCCAGACCCGGTGTTCACGTCGAAGAAACGACGCATCGGAATCAAGTCCGTCTCGAAGGTCGGGACGCCGGTGACCATGACCCGCGACGAGAGGACCGGGCCGCTCCCGGCCGCCGCCCTCGCCGCCTGGAACTCTCCCAAGAAGGGCAAGCGAAGAAGTCGAAGCGCATACGGTCCCGACAACGACATCCACGCGCGCGGCGCCTGGCTTCGCTACGCGACCTACTCAGACAACTGGGACAAGAAGCTCGAAAAGCAGCGCATCTACGCCGACCCGCCGGGCGTGTTCTACGTGAAATCGACGAGCAAGGTTCGGAACCTGTGCTGGATGATTATGTGCCCCGACGACCTCTACCCGGGCTACGGGAAAGCCAAGCGACGCAACGTCCGTTGGGACGCGATGTCGAAGTGGCTCTCTCCGAAAGCGGACTGGGGAACCATCACCGGGACGGTCAAGGGGGCGGTCGAGGCTATCCCGAGTCTAGTCAAGGGCGCCGGCGTCGTCGTTGCTGCCGTCCTGTCCCTCGGAACGTCCGCACTCGCCGGCGCCGGCGACCAAGTCGAGACGGTCGAGGAGGCGATTCGCAACTCCCTCGAAGTCATCGGCGACACTGGCAAGAGCGTCTCGAAGCGCAAGAGGGCCGCTCGCGCCGTGTACGAAATCATCGCCGCCATCTACATCCAAGACGTGATGCGAGCGAACCCCCACGCCGTCAAGAATGGCGCCCTCGACATCGGCAAGCACTACAAGGCCGACCCGAAAACCTGGGAAGACCTGCGCGCCCCCGGCAAGTCCCGCCCGCTGCTATACATGCCGCACTGATGTCCGACCCAACCGACAAAAAGCCGCCCTCTCTCGGCCTCGCCGTCGCCGCCTTCGCCCTCGGCGCCGCAATGGTCCTTGTCGTCATGGACGACGACCTGGCCGACGACCTGGCCGACGATGAGCTGGACGACGACGACGACGACGACGCCGACGATGAGGAGAACTACGAATGACACAGCACAAGCCAACGGCCCTCGGTAGCGTTGACTGGGAGCAGGAAGGCACAGGGCCCTTCATCGAAGCCCTGAGCCAGTTCTACCTGTACACCCCGGGTAACGCGACACCGCGGACCCTGCGGCCTCTCATCGTGTACCTGCTCCGCGTCGGCGCGGATACCCGTATGGCCGCCGGCATGCCCGGCAGTGGCGGGAGCCTCGGCTACGCGCAAGAGCAGTTCGACGACGACTGGCAGGCGTACGCCAACCGGCTCGTTGGCTATCGGACCGTGGTCGATGAGCTTTACGAATCCGACCCTGACGCGCCATCCCAGCGACTCGCCGAGCAGGTCGTCGGCCCCCTCCTAATGGGCATGTATCCAGGCGATGACCTGCGCAAGATTCCCGACGCCGCAAACACGGTCAT
Organism: Nannocystaceae bacterium; assembly: GCA_036479215.1. Lineage (GTDB taxonomy): Bacteria > Myxococcota_A > Polyangia > Nannocystales > Nannocystaceae > FL481. Next base: position 5,051 of record JAZGFE010000314.1, read on the forward strand.
CCAGGCTCGGCAAGTCGAGGTCGGCAAGCGGGCGATGGACGACGCGTGGGACAAACTCATCGACGACCTCAAGGACCGCTCGACGGACACCGCGACAGCGGCAACGCTCGGTCTCGGTCTGCTCGTTGGCCTCATCGGCGCCCTCTGGTTGCGTCGCTCGTGAGCGGTTCCGCCCTGGCCTCTCAGGCTTGCGACGTTGCCCCCTGACGGTTTCGCCAGGGTCTTGGCTGCGCTCGTATGGTCCGCGAGCCAGGACGCCGCACGACGGTTTTGCGCTGTGGAGTGTATTTGGGTTTTTTCGATAGATTCGGTAGCTACAGCCCGCCCCGACACGTCCCGGGCATACCCCTGAGACGCAAGCGATAGTTTAGCTTTTCATCGTGTCATGCGCGGTTCCGTGCTACTCATCTGGCGGGAGTTGGTTCCTCCCTGTTTGCACGGTCGGCGGCGCTCTCACCTCGGGGGCGCCGCTGTTTTGTTAGGGCTCAGGGGCGGAATCGCGCTGCGCGCTTTCGCCCTCGAGCGCGTTATCGCGCCGCGCGTTAATAGCCCTGAATGTGGTGGTACGGTCCCGGTCCAATGTGCATGCAAACCGGAACCAACCAAGAAGAGTATCCCTGCCCCGACTGCCAGGGCGTCGTCCAGCTCGGTCGAAGCTGCGGCCAGTGCAACACCGACTTCTACAGCGAGGACGTCGAGCTTGCTACCGAAGTCGCCGAGTTCGAAATGCGAGCGATGTTCCCCGAGATGAGCGACGCCGAGCTGGCCGACGTGGCGCGGGTCGCCGAAGATGCCTGCCCGCCGAGCACGGACGCGATGGACCGGGGGTGGATGTAAGATGCGCACTCCTAAGACGCGACGCTCGGTCTCGATGACTGGCCTGCTCTACCAGCGTTTGAAAAACCACTGCGACGCGGATGACATCCCGGTAGCTCGCTTTGTGACAGACCTCCTCTGCGACCATTTGGACAAGGTCGGCGCGCCCGTCGAAACCATCTTGAGGCCAGGTCACGTCAGGCGTGTAGAAGGTGAATCCGCGCACAGGGAGTTCTGAACGCACAACCCGCACCGACTCCCCTTGAGGCGAACCGACCCAACCCCGACAGGCCCGTAGCTCGTGAGAGCACGGGCCACTTGCGGTGTGAACGATTCACGCAGACAAACCGAACCACCTATCCACCTCTCCGACATGAGGACCGCACGCGAGGCCGCCCTCTGGCGCGCACAGCTCGTCGTCCGCATGCACTCGCCACTCGTGCGAGCGTTCCAGGACAGCGACAGCGTCGCGGTGTTGGGGCTTCTGCAAGCCATGGCCGATGAGGCCTACAAGCGCGGAGTACAGGACCATCAGAAGACGGTGCTCGACGCGCTCAAGGAAGGGGAGTCCGACCGATGTTAGTTGAGCACCCGGGCGACTGCCGATTGGCAGTCCGCAAGGCGACGAACGTCAAGCGCCTCGGGATGTTCCGGGCGTGGCACGTGTACGTCTGGGTCGATGGAATGCCGTCGGCGACGGCATTCGTTGTCTCCGCCAACGGCAAGCGGGTATGCGTCGCGTACTTCCCCTCAAAGTACATGGGCATCCTCGACCGCGGGAACACCCTGACGAGCGACTCCAAGCGCCTTGGCATCTCGCAGTCCGAAATGCTGGAGAGTATCTACGGGCTCGCAGTGCTCGCCGCCGGCGAGACTCAGGCGGTGTCGGCATGAGCTACGGGCCAGCGCCGGAGGACGTCGAGGTCACGTGCGCTTGGGAACAAGCGTGGGCCGTCGTCAAGTACATCACTCCCGAGGAGCACCGGGAGTTCATCGACAAATACGACTCGCTGACGGCGCTGCAAATGCTGGAGCAGACAACGTCGGTCATGGACATCTACGACCCGGAGTCCGTCGAGCGATTTGTGAAGACGGCGCGCGAGCAGGGGGTTCATCCCGTCCAAATCCTCGGCACCATTCTGGGTGTCGGGGCGACGCTCGACATCTGCTCGGCGATGTCGGCGGCCTACCCGGTGAAGCTGGAGGACTTGGTAAATGGATGACTTGTCAAACTGGCAACTTCTGTTTTTCATCGTCTCCGCCCCCATTTGGGGGCCGGTCGCAATCGTCGCTGGCGTGGTCGCGCTGGTAGTGCTGCTCGTGGCCGTCTCGGTCGTCATTGTCTGCGCATTCTCTCCGTTCATCGCGGTGGCCGAGGCCATCGCCGCCTGGCGACGGCGCAGCCGACGGTTGCGTAACGACTACGAGGGACCGAGCTGATGGGGTCCGCTTTTCAGCATCACATCGGCGCGTGCAATGCGGCCAGGAGTCACGCTGCGCTGACGTCGGCGTTCGAGCTTCTTGCGGAATCGGCCGCTCGCATGGAGAGGTGTGACCCCCCAGGCGGCAAGAATGTCAAGTACTACGTCGCCCATTTCGGGAGGGTCAAGACGATGAAGCATCGACTCTGGTTCGCAAGGGAGCTGTACACCTACGCGGTGTCCCTGGAGTACACGCTGAGCCCCGTTGAGCCCACCCCAGCCTCAGACGGGCCACGGGGCGATGAAATCGCTTAGCGAGGCGCCTGCGGCGTCTGAGCGTTGTGCTCGTCGTTGCGCCGCAGGCGCGTTCACCCAAGAGAAACATCGCGTGCAGCGTAGCTGAGCGCCGTTTCTCTGGGGTGCAGCAGGCAAGGGGCCAGCGAGCCCCGTTCCCCTCCGGGTCGATTGGCCCCGGAGGGGGCCTGAGACACGAGAGACCAAGGAACCCGTCCAAGCAATCCGACCTCCACGACCTGAACCAGCGTGAAAGACCTATCCCCCACCGTCGGCAATGACTCCGCGCACTTCCTGAGTGCGCTCGGATTCTCCGACGACTTCCTGACCCAGCTCGACGCCGGCGCCATGGACGACGCGCGAGAGCGGGCGCTCGCGTGGGTCAATGGCATCGTCTCGAACCGAGGGCGCGACCGAGGGAAGTCCGTCCGCGACTGCGGCCGGTTGTTCCCCGCGTTGCTGCCGTCGGGCAAGGTCGTGATTTTGGCGCGGCCCTGCAAGGACCGCGCGTGTCCCCGCTGCATGGTCGCCCTCGCCACGCGCCGCGGCGCTCAGTTGCGAACCGCGTGCGACATCAAATCCCGCGCCGGCTCGACGCTGTGTTTCGTGACGCTCACACAGAAGAAAAAACAGGTGCGAGGCGAGGACGCTCGCGGTGCAATGGCGCGGGTGATGACCTCGTGGGCAAGGCTCACTCGGTCATCATCGCGCCAGCGCAACGCCCGGCTTCGCTCGATGTTCCGCGGCGGCGTCCGTGGCATCGAGTGCGTGTGGTCCGGTCGCGGTTCCGAGATTTTCAGCGCACGCGCCAAGGGCCAAGACCTCGGCGAATGGAAAGAGTCGCGGCGCGTCGTTCGACGCGTCCGCTACAACGGTTGGCACGCGCACCTTCATTGCGTGTTCGAGCTGGAGCAGCCGGAGGGCTACTCACTCGGCGAGCCACTCGAAGAGTTCGAGCACGAGTTGAGGCACGTGTGGGAGTGGGCCTCGAAGGGCGCCGACCCGGTCAAGGGCGTTGACGTGCAGGAGCTGCAAGTCCGCAACGTCGGGCAGGTCGCCAAGTACATTACGAAACCGTTCGAGCTGCCGCCGGACCGGGCGCGCGAACTCTTCCGCGCCGTCCACTCGCGTCGCATGCTCGATGGTTTCGGGTGCTGGAAGTCGTGGCGCAAGTGGGCGCCCGAGGACCCGAACCCATACGCCGGCGCCGCGCTCGGCAGCGTGTCGCTCGCCTCGCTCGCGTGGCGACACAAGCAGTATGAATCCAGGGGCCGTGGCGCGACGCGCCCCGAGCCGGTGGCGTTCTGTCGCTGGACGCATTGCAAGGACAGCGAGACCACGCACAAGGACGTGGTCGAAGTGCTCCAAGTGTCAGACCTCCACGCCCGGCTGCGACAGCAGGCCGGGGAGGCGAACTACGCCGCGGTGCAGCGGTGGGCCGACGCCGCCGACACCGACGACTGAGGCGCGAAATCGACCTGCGCGGAAACGCTCGAGGTCGATAACGCGCAGCGCGTTTTCGCCCTCAGGCGGTATCGGCCTCGGCCGCCCACGCCGGCGCGTTCAGGGTGAGAGTCTTCGACAGCTCCCGAGCCCACGCTTTGCAGTCGTCCGGCGGTAGGGGTTTCTCGTCGGCCTCGCAAATCTCGCCGATGCGTTCGAGCACCGCGGTCCAGAACGCGCGGCGCTCGTCGCCGTCTGCGGTCGGCGCTTGCCCGAGGTCGCCGACCACCTCGGCGAGATACTCCTGTCCGTAGGTCGCGGCGCACCACACGTAGAAAGTCGGAGGGGGTTGCACATCGGCGCCGGGTTTCGGCGGCGGCGCTCCGCTGGCCGCCTGCGCCTCGGCGTTGTTCTTGGCGACCAGCGACTCCAGCCACGCGTCGAGCTTTGGCAGAACGATGGCGCCGACCTTTTCGCCGTAGTCGTCGAGCCGATGTTGCCAAGCGCTCTCGGCCGCGCCGTCGGTCACGGCCTTGGCGAGTTGGTCGGCGGCTTCGAGTCTGTTTTCGAAGATGCGCGACCCGGCCTTGTTCATCAGCTCGGCGTTGTCCACGATGACCGCGACCTGAGACTCTCTCTTGTCCATCATCCGTTCGAGCCTCGCCATGACTCGGAGATTTTGGTTCGTCAGTTGCCGGTTGCGCGTGGCGAGCGACGAGCCTTCGAGGTCGGACTCGTCGTCGCTCATCCATGGGACCTCGCCGGACGCGAGCGCGACGTTGATGACCTTGCGAGATGCCGCCGCGTCGTTCAACTCGGAGCCGTCCGCGCCGATGAGGGTCATCTGTGCGCGCATCTTGGCGAGCGGTTCGCCGCTCTCGTCGACGTATTCGTAGGCCGCGTAACAGGCCATGCCCCATAGCAGGGCCGCGCAGCGCATCGGCGACAGTCGCTTGTTTTCGATTCCGGGTTCGTCGGGGTCGTCGCTGCTCATCGTTGTTACGACAAAGCATCGCGTCGCGCCGTCAATCTCGGAGCGACAGAGCGTCTCCTCGACGGAGAAGAAATCGCCCTTCATCCTGGCGAGACTGAGCACGACCTGGGCGACGGCGTCGGCCCCGTCGGCCAGGTCCTTGCGCCATTCGTCCGGCGCTTTCGTGGGCTTTCGCGTCCCGGCCTCGGTTTTCTTTGGTTTTGAAGCGTTTTTTTCTGTGTCTGTGGGCATCGTCAGAGCCTATATGACTCTGGAAGCGAGCTAATCGCTTCCGCCCGGTTGCGGGCCAGGGGCCGCGGGGGCCACGCTAATGGCCCATGAGCACCAAGCTTTCCAAGGCCGACCGGCGTCTCGTTTCTCAAGGCGCCTCGGGCGCTCGTGCTCGCTACAAGAAGCAGAGCCGCGGAACTCTCGTCGCCGGATACGCGGCTGGCTTCATCGCCGCCAAGTTCGATGCGTCGGGCGCCCTCGACATGCCCATCCCTCTCCCGGTGGTTGGCACCAAGAAGCTAGCCGAGGTCATCGGCTGGCCGCTCATGCTTCTGCCCCTGTTTTCCAAGTCCCCCGGCATGCTGCTCTCTTCCGGCGGCATGGCTGGTTTCTCGCTCGTCGTTCGCGCTCAAAAGTAGGCCGACCACTCATCGACCCCTTAGGTCCGTAGCTCGAAAGAGCACGGGCCTTCAGGGGTACAATGTCCTGCCGCGAAGAAATTTACGCCCGGGCCCGTGCTGTCGCCAAGCGCTACAACATGGACCCCCGCCTTGCGTGTCAAAGCCTGACGCCCATCGGAGTCAACGGTACGATTCTCGCTGCGGCTGACGGTTCCAACTTCGACACCGTCATCACTGACGGTGGCGCCGCTGGTGACCATCTCCAGTTTACGTCGAAGGGTTCGCAGAAATACCTGCTGCTCGGGCTCATCGACAACGAGGATACGGCCGCTCCCCAGGAATGGGGCTATCGCGGAATGCTCTGGAACGGCAACGACCAGAAGAACAACTTCGAGGGCAGCTTTGCAGTGGACAAGGTCCACTCGTCGTTCTTCAATGTCGAGGCGGTTCGTTCCGGCATCCAGGCTTTCCCCTGGGAATGCCTGCCGGCCTTCGGACCGAACGACGTCATCGACATCGGTCTGTACAACGACTCGAACCCGAGCGTTAACCTTCCGGTCACCCTGCTCGCGTACGCGATGCCAGTGCTCGCCGCCTACACGCCTCTCATCAGCGTGGCTCGCCCCATGGGCTTCGCTGTCGCCTCGGGCGCAAGACCCGTTG
>JAZGFE010000315.1:0-9529 GCA_036479215.1 Nannocystaceae bacterium
AGTTCATCACTAGAAGAAATACCCCTCCCAAAACTACACATCCCTCCACAGTCTCGCTCCACCTCCAAACAAAACATTCCTCCTCCTGACCCCGTCTGCCTCATACACAAAAAATCTGACACCCTCCCGTTCCACGGAAAGGGACCATGATTGGCCGCTGGCCAAGAAGCGCCGTCAGCATATTCACGGCACCATCAGCGCGAGTGGCCTTCCGGTTGAGCACACAACTCTGCGCCAAGGAAGTCCGCAGGTGCTGCAGCTCAGGAAGACCAAGCAACTCTTCAGCCGGGAGGCCGCCTACCAGAGGGCGCTGAAGGCTGCACGGAAGTCTCTGTAGGCAACGAGGCGACGACTGGTTGGAGTAGCCGACCCAAGTAGCTCCGGCCCAGGCCATGATGCCCCAACGCAAATCACAACCCGCGCCGAAGCGACCGAAGCCTAACATGCGCGGGCCTGGAGTATGGCCGCGGCCGCGGGCGACGACAGCCGTGTCCGTATCGTCCTTCAGATGCCCGAGGACGACGTGGAGAGCTTTGCCTTCGCCCTCATCTACGTCATCGGCCTGCTCAGCTTCCACGACGGGAGACCGCGTTCTCTTCCGTTCTTCCGTTCCGTTCTTCCGTTCCGTTCTGCGCCGCGAGAAACCCGTGATGCGCTTGAGATCGAGCCCGACCGCAACCGCAAGACACGAACAAGACACGAACAAGACACGGCGCCGATAACGGCGATGACGCCCGCAAGGAACCGCCGGATTCACCGCACAACAAGCTCACCGACGAGCAACACTTCGGCCTTCTCAGGCGCAGCGTTTTCTCGGGACGCGGCGGCGCTCCGGGCCACACCCCCCGCGAACCCGCGAGCTGCGAACCCCAGCGACCGCCTCTAGGACGCCGCGCCGCGCTGTAGGTCTTCGAGTTCTTCGAACTCGTAGGGTCCGTGCTCGCACACTGGAACCTCGACGAAGTTCTCGGTCGGCGGTGGGCTTGCGGTCCGCCATTCCAAAGACTCGCCGTTCCACGGATTCGCCTCGGCCGTCGCCCCGCTCAGCATGGAGCGCACGAGGGTAGCCAACGCGAGAAAGAAGCCGGCCGCGGCCAGGCACGCTCCAGAAACGGCAACCAGTGCCCCGTTGAGAAACAGGTCCGCCATCTCCGGACTTGCGCTGCCAAAGCCGCTGACCCCAGCGGGCATACCTTGAGAGCCCATGACGAGATCGCTGAAAAACGCGACACTGAACCCGACGAAGAGCAGCAAGCATCCCCAATGCCCTGCCTTGTCGTCGTACAGACGGCCGGTCAACTGGGGCCACCAGTGGTAGAGACCGGCGAACAACGCCAGCACGACCCCACCCATGAGCATGTAGCTTTCGAACGCGCGCCCGAAGGCGGTCGCCCCCAAATGGACGCCAACCGCCAGCGTTGCCGGAAAGAGCCCCACCAACACGCCCGCGGTGAGCATGATCAAACATGCGAGCGCGTACCACATGGGTGTGGAGAGTCGGATCGAGCTCCGATGCAAGGTGGCGACGAGCGCCCCAATCATCACGAGCGCAGGTACGACGAGCAAGAACGTCACGAAGGATCGGGCCGCCAGGGCCTGCACCGACGCTCCGCCCACGATCACACTCTGGGACCAGGACAACGACCCCAACATCGCCATCGTCAAGCAGCAAAACGCGAGAGCGTGGTAGCCGGCGAGCCGTCGCCGCGCATGCACGGCCACGACATCGCTTACGATCCCCACCACGGGGATCGCCAACACATAGAGTGCGGCCCCACCTTGAAACCAGCCGACATGGTCCACGAGGACGGGCCCCACTCCGAGCAAGGGGGCTTCGCTCCCGGTCCAAAGGTGCACGGCGACGGCAAGCGCCGTCGCCAAACCGAGCAGGGGCGCGAGCAACACGTTGAGCACGGATACGGCGTAGATGGACCACGCGAACATGGGCACCCGGGTCCAACACACCCCGGGGGCACGCATCAGATGCAAGGTCGCAAGGAAGTTCACGCCCAGCAAGAAGCCGGAAAAGCCCGCCAGCGAGGCCCCCACGACACCCGCCGAGAGGTCTCCCCCGCGCACGCCGCCGTCGGCCACCAGCAGTACGCCACCGACGAGATACGCGTAGTAGCTGAGCCGGTTGAGCCCGGGGAACTTCACCCCCTGCGCCCCGATCATCTGGGGCAGGACCATGTTGCCCAGTCCACCGACGAGGGCGGGTGTTGCCACCAAGAATACGAGTAGGGAGGTGCGTAGGCTCAACACCTCGCGAAAGCCCTCGGCGCTGAACATCCCCCCCGAAGCGGTGGCGACCTCGAGTCGCAGCGCCAGCCCGAGAAGGACGGCGACCGCCAAAAATAAAAGGGAAGTAGCGAGGTACAAGACACCGATGCGCTTGTGATCCGAGGCGCCTACCCAGCTCGCCAGACCTGCCGGCGAGCTGAGAAAGCTCCCCGTCGCGCTTGTTGTTTGATGATGGCTGGTCATGATGCGTATGGCCTCGCTACTACTTGAGCGACTTGAGATAGGCGGTGAGGCCTTCGAGTTGCCGATCGCTCACACGACCCTCGAACGACGGCATCACGGGTTGGAACCCTTTGGCAACTTTCGCCCCGGGCTTGGTGAGGGACTCGATGAGGTAAGCATCGTCAAACAACACCTTCGAACCATCGGCCAACTCGCGCTGCGTACCAAACGTGCCACCCAGCGGTGGGCATGCTTTGCCACTTTGCTCGGCCGTCGCACTGTGGCAAGCGACACAGCCCAGATCCGCGAAGGCCATCTCGCCGTACTCTTTCGGCGGCAAGTCGGCACCCGGCGCGTTCGCTTCCTCCCATGTCCGGTAGTCCATGCTCGTCATGGCCCGGACTTCACTAAACGCGTTGTCCACGTCGCAACCGACACTGCACACCACATCGAAGGAGCCGGCCTTGGTGGCCTCAAACCACAAGATCGCGGGCTGTCCAGGGACCGCCAGGCCATTGACCCGGAATGCAGGAATCGCGTAGCCCCGCGTCCCTTCTCCGCTTGAAATGGTCAGCTTGACCGCCCTACCCACCGGGACAACCAGCGCGTCGGTTTTGATCTGCGCCTTCACAAGATCGTATTGCCACCCCTTGTCGTCCGCCGTCACCCTCACATCCACGGCATCTCCGGGCGCAACAGCGAGGTCGCTCCACGCGACCACACCGCGATGGAAGATCAACACCAACGTGACGCCAGGAATCACCACCCAAGCGAGATGCAAGAGCAAGCTACCCGCGCTCGCGCTCGTGGTGTTGGATGCCCCGTTGGAGTGGCGGTACCTCGCGACAAAATACACGACGGCACCGAGGACAATGGCAAACACCAGGACACACAAGACGAGCAAGGCGTAATACACGGCGTCGACAACCGGGGCCACCGTGGACGCGCTGTCGGGCATCCAAAAATTCGGGTTCGTACCAAGCAGGGAGATCGGTGTCATATCAAGCCTCCCGGCACGCCAGGCGCCGGAGCGAAACAAAGGTGAGGAAGCCGCGCGAACGTGGACGCGCGCCCGCACGGCTGGGCACGCAAGCCGGCTGCCGGCTGCGCCAGTCTCCACCCTCGGGAGTCGGGAGAACGTGACGAGAGCGTCGATACGCCCACCGGGCATGGACAATGCGAACGGATCACTTGGACTCGCAGCGTCGCCTACTTCGGCGTCTGATCAGAAGTTTCTTGGGCAGCGGGGGGCGTGACCGCACCCGCGACAGGTTCCGGTGCCTTCGCTACCGGTGCCTTCGCTACCGGTGCCTTCGCTACCGGTGCCTTGAGCAACTCGGGATGCTTGGCGACGATCTCGATCGCGCGCTCCACAGGCACTCGATACCGTCCCGCCTTCGCATCGAGGACCGCGTATCCGCCCGCTGCATTCGCAGCCTTGTGCCGGGTCTTGGCCAGGTCCTGATGTTCGACCGAGGCCTTGCGCGACTCCTCGCTGCGCACAGCCGTCCCAGAGGCACCCGAGGCCATGACGAGCGCTACGAAAGCCACGGACCCGAGGACCGACACGCCCCCGATGAGCAAGGCCAAGTACTTGCGATCGGCGACCACCTGCACCGCAGTGCGTGCCTCGGGCGTGCCGCCGTGGGTCGACGACGCTGTCCCGCCTTCACGGTCCGCGGCTACGGGAGACATCTCGTTCATGCGGGCGAACATTCCCCGCGACGAGCGAATAATCAAGACGTGTTTGGCGGTGGGGACGGTGTTTTCGCACCCTCGCGTCGTACGCCGACATCTCGCCGCGGGCGCCCATCGCGCTTGTATCGGCGCGTAAACGCCACCGGCACGCGGCTCCCCCACACCAGAGCGCCCGCGGCCCGATCCATCGCCGCAATGCCCGCGACGCGACCGAGACCCGTTTTTTTTCTACGCAGGCTCGGGGATCCCCCACTCGTGGCCGGACGGGGAGGCCTGCGCCCATCGGTGAGCGGCCTGGCACACGCCCGCGCTCCCACGGCATCGCCGGTCGGGTACCGCGTGATATTCGCGTGCCTCGACCCGGCCTCGAGCTCCGGTGGTCCCCACGTTTTTGCTAGCTTGCCGGCGCAAACGGACTGCCATGGGCGTCGTGTTCTCCACCTTTTTCAAGTGCGCGTTGAGCTGGCCCGTGTCGCTCGCAGCTCCAGGCCTCGCATGGTGTGGCTCCGGCCTCGCCGCTCCCGCTCTAGGGCGCAGCGAGGTCACACCGACGGCACCTGTAGACTCGGCGAAGCGTTCGGCGGGAGCTTCTTCCGGAACTTCTTCCGGAGCTTCGACGGGAAGTTCGACGACCGGTTCTTCGGGAAGTTCGACGACCGCTGCTGCTTCGACCTCGGTGTTCGCCCAACTCTGGAAAGGGCATGAAACGGTGGAACTGCGGCGCGCCAAGTGGGTCATCCACACCGTGACCCCACGCGAGCGCCTGACCCAGATCGCCGTGCGGTACGCCGTCAAGACGAAGCAGATCCTCGACTGGAACGAACTTGAAACACCGACACTGGAGACCCGCCAAAAGCTGAGGATCAAGACCCGGCGAATTCCACCTCCTCGACGGCGCCTGCTTCATATCAGCCGGGCCGAGGAAACGTGGGGGTCGATCGCTGCCATGTACCGCGTGTCGACGCGCGATCTCCACGCGTACAACTGGAAAGTACGCAGGCTCCAACCTGGGACCACGCTTGTGATCTGGATGGATCCCGGACGGGCATGGACCGTGTTTCGATTTTCCCCCTCCCACGCGACACCCCACCCGATCTCGGTGCCGATGGGGGGCACCAGCGTCGGTCGCCCCAACCGCGGGCGACTCGTCGACGGCGTACAAATCCCAAAAAGCACGCTGTACGAACGCCGCGAGCCCCGAATCCTTTGGGGTAGTTCGTATGCTGTCCGGCATCTGGTCGATTCCATCGCTCGGTTCCGTGCGGTCTCTGGATACGATGGCGCCATCATTCTCAAGTCCATGAGTCGGGAACATGGCCGAAGATTCCCTCCCCACCGCTCCCATCAGTCCGGTCGTGACATCGACATCCAACTGCCGCTACTTCCCGGAGCTAGGAATACGGCCGTGCCCGAGCCCGACGAGGTCGATTGGGAAGCGACGTGGGCATTGGTGGCAGCCTTGGAAGCCAGTCATGCCATCGATCTAATATTCCTCGATATCAGCGTCCAACGACGCCTCTACGAGGCGGCGCGTGGTCTCGGGGCAACCCACGACGGGCTACGCCCCATGATGCAGTGGCCACGGGAACCCAACAAGGCCCCCGCGCTCGTCCGACACGGAAAAGGCCACCTGCATCACATCCATGTACGCTTTGGCTGTGCACAGGCCGAAACGCGATGTCGGAGCAAGTCGCGCTATCGGAGCGCCACGAAGAGAAGCAAGTCGCCAAGTGGCTAGTCCGCCACAGCGGCAATGAGTGCTCTGGCGCGGGCTTCGACCCGGTCGAAGGCACGATCTTGCAACAGCTGGGGGTCGAACAAGCTGGTGGCGAACCCGAGCGCGAATGCACCCGCATCGAGCCACGCCTTGGCGTTTTGGGCGTCGACGCCGTTTGTGGGCACAACCCTCAGGAACGGGAGCGGGCCGCGAACGGAGCGCAGATAGGCGGGGCCTCCGGCCGGCGCTGGGAAAAGCTTCTGCAAGGGGGCGCCCGCCCGGTGAGCGCGAAGGAGTTCCGTCGGCGTGTGCACGCCGGGCATCGCCGCCACACCAAGCGCTTGGGCAGCCGCCACCACCTTGTCGTCCAGAACGGGGGATACGAGGCACTCGGCCCCCGCTCGTACCGCCCGCGCGGCCTGATCCACGGTGAGTACCGTGCCGGCGCCTACGGACAACCCTTCGCGCGCCGAGAAGTCCGAGATCAGTTCGAACACGCCCGGTGTGGTCAGCGTGAACTCGACCACACGAAAGCCTCCGCGGATGGCCGCTTCCATGGCATCGGCCGCGAGACGTTGGCTATCGGCCCGCACGATCGCACTGGCACGCGCTCGCTGGAAGGTCTCCAAAAAATCGTCGATGGTCACGAGACGAGCATCCTAGCGTACGAGCGGAACTTTGTAACGACACCGACCACGGCGATCCACCTCGCTTCCCACAGCGTACCGACAAGCGCCAAGCCGCCACCGTCGCCACCGTCGCCACCGTCGCCACCGTCGCCACCGTCGCCACCGTCGTGCCCCATTTGGTTCGTCGTGGCCCCGCGTTGACGAGGTGAAGAACCGTTCGCCACCGCGAGCGCGGACCACCGCACGACGCCGTTGCGATCATCCTTGCGGCGCGCATCGCAGGCCAGTACAAGCCGCCCTCGATCGCCCCATGGATCTCGCCCACCTCAACCCGCCGCAACGCGAAGCCGTCGAACATGTCGACGGGCCACTGCTCATCTTGGCCGGTGCGGGCTCGGGCAAGACGCGGGTCATCACCCACCGCGTCGCGCGATTGCTCGAGCTAGGGATTCCGCCCGACAGCATCGTCGCGCTCAGTTTCACGAACAAGGCAGCCGGCGAGATGCGCAGTCGCCTGGTCAAAATGGTGGGGAAAAGGACCGCAGGCGAGCTCGCACTCGCAACCTTCCACAGTCTCGGCTCGAGGATGATGCGGGAAGATCCGGACGGCTTCGGCGTACCCGAGCGCTTCACCATCCTCGATCAGGGCGACGTCTACGGCCTTGTTCGCGCGCTCCTCCACCAACACGGCGTTCACGGCCCCGGGAGCGACCGGCGCTACGACCTCGGTGCAGTGGTCCAGCGCATCAGCTTGTGGAAAAATGACTTTTTAGATCCCCAAGCCGCGACCAAGGCGCAAAAAGACGAATACGACGAAGTCGCCGCCGTGATCTTCCCCGAGTATCAAGATCGACTCCGAGCCTTAGGTGCAGTGGATTTCGATGATCTCGTCTGCCATGTCGCCGACGTGCTCGCGCGTGACGAGGCCTTGCGAGCCAGGTGGCAGGCACGGTTCGCCTTCCTGATGGTCGACGAGTACCAAGACACCAATCGCGCTCAGTTTCAGTTGATCAAACAGCTGTGTGGCGACAAAGAAAACCTGTGCGTTGTAGGGGATGACGACCAAGCGATCTACGGCTGGAGAGGCGCGAAGGTCGAGAATATCCTGAGCTTCGACGTGCATTTCCCCGACGCCAAAATTGTGCGCCTCGAAGCGAACTATCGCTCACGACCGGCCATCTTGTCCTGTGCCAACGCGCTGATCCAAAACAACGAGCTACGACACGACAAGGAGTTGCGGGCGAATCGGCCCGAAGGCGAGAATGTGACCCTTGTCACCTGCCAGGACGACGCTCAGGAGACGAAATGGCTGGGTCAGAGGATCCACAACTTGATCTTCGAAAGGAAGATACCCGGGTCCGAAATTGCTGTGCTGTACCGTTCAGCCCGACAGGCCAAAGCCGTGGAGGAAAACCTCCAAGAGCACGGCATCGCGTACCAAGTCCTGGGGGGGCAAGCTTTCTACGACAAGAAGCAGGTACGTGACGTGCTCGCGTACCTGACACTCCTCCTACGCCCCGGTGATGAGCCCGCGCTCCGCCGTACCCTCGACGTGCCCCCCCGCGGAATCGGCCGGCGCACTGTGGAGCAACTCGGCTCCTTCGCCAAAGCCCACAAGATCAGGATGATCGACGCGGTGCATCGGCACGCGGAGGTCGACGGCATCGCCTCCCGTCCTCAACGCGCCCTCGCCGATTTTTCGCAGCTCATCCACAATACGACCCGGCGTATCCGGGCTGACAACGGCGTCGCGGAGCCCCTCCGAGAACTGTTGAGCACGATCAAGTTCAAAGATAATATCTTGAAAGAGACGGGTTCTGGCGAGGCCACGCGTCAACGATGGGGCAACGTCGAGGGATTCATCGACAGCGTGGGTCGTTTCTCAGACAAACACGATCTGGGAAAACATGCCAAGTGGAACGAGTATCTCAACAGTCTTCGGCTCGACAATCGCAAAGAAGACGAAAGCCAACAGCCTCAAGAACTCGTCACCCTCGCAACCCTACACTCGGCGAAGGGGCTCGAATGGTCACAAGTGTTCATGATCGGGTGCGAAGAGGGAACCATGCCCCACAAGCGCGTCACTTCGCCCCGCGCGAGCGACGCTATCGAGGGCGACCTCGAGGAGGAGCGGCGCCTCTTTTACGTCGGCATGACCCGGGCCCGCGATGACCTCTTCCTCATGCGCGCGGCGATACGCGTGGACAGGGGCCGGGAATCCCCCACCCAGCCGAGTCGCTTCTTGGCGGAACTCCCCCCCGAGCACAGCCAACGATACGACGTCCAGCAAGAGGAACAACTCGACCATCACCAGATGATGGCGATGGCCGACGACTTTCTCAGCCGCCTCGCGGCGCAGCAAGAACCCGACCCCGCGTAGTAGAAGAGCCCGGCCGCCGGGCCTGGAGAGCAGTCGACGAGCCGCAGCTGTGTCGATGAGCCCCAATTGCGCTGAAACCGGTTTCGAAGTCGGCGACTGCGAAGCGGAGGCACGCCGCGGCCCCGCCGGCCACGCAATACACTCGTTTCCGGCGGTTGTGGAGTACAAACGTAGGCGCGTTGCCCCGCTTCGAGGCATCGTCGTGACGAGTCAAACAAGCGCCGATCCCGGGAGACGACCCGTGCGAGAACACGAGCGTCTCGCTCCATTTCCGGCGGTGCACACCATTTGAATCCAGTGAACCAGAGCAGGGCACAGATCATGAAACTTCGAAACGATTCCGCATTTTTGGCCGTTCTTTGCTTGAGCGTCGGGCTTTCTTGCGGAAAGACCGACGGCAACTCGGGCCAGGGCGGCGCGACCGACGAAGCAGGCAATGGCAATGGCGATGGCGATGGCGATGATGAAGGGGATGGGGACGATGGGGACGATGGGGACGATGGGGACGATGGGGACGATGATGACGATGATGACGATGATGACGATGACGATGACGATGACGATGACGATGACGATGACGATGACGATGACGATGACGATGACGATGACGATGACGATGACGATGATGATGATGATGATGAT
>JAZGFE010000316.1:0-42483 GCA_036479215.1 Nannocystaceae bacterium
TACCCGAGCGTCGTCGGATGGGGCCGGCCGTCAAGATGTGCCAGTTCTCGGCCAGCGATAGCGAGGAGTTGTAGCGGCTCACATCCGAACGCCCCGCCGTCATGGGGGAGATTTCGCCCCCATTGAAGGCGTTCTGGATCGGTGTGGCACGAGCCATCTACTCTCGATTCATTTCCTGCAACGTGACGTCGACGTTGGTGCCCATCCCCGTGATTACACTGAAGGGCCCACGGCTCACTGCGCCGTCGGTGAGAACGACTACCTGACCTTTTGGCAAGAAGATCCCCTTACCCACTTCGGCGTCCACATCCCAGGCACCAAAGGCATCGAGCACACCGGAGTTTCCAGCGATCAGGCCAACGCGCTTGTCGTTGCGTGGGAGCAGTTCCTGAGAGACATCGTTCACATTTTCGCCCTGCGGCGTTTGCCCTACTGCTGTCTGTCGATGTTTCCCGCTGCCTTTGAACTTGATCTCAGACATAGATCACTATCCTGTATGCGGAGTCTACTCCGGTGTGAGTGATCCTCATGTGAGTCACTGTGACGCGCTCGAGCTTCACTTGTTCCCCTTCCTTCAGCACCCCCGCCTGCGTCGCGTACACCGGGTTCCCAGCCACGAGGCGCTCGGCAAACTCAACGACGATGTCCCCAGGTCCGTCGCAGTACGCGATGAGTGTGACCTTGTCGAAGATTCCGGTTGCAGCCAAGTCGTCACGCACGGACTCTACGCGCGGACTGTCCGCATCTGTGAAATTGGTATCAACGTACCCCTTGTCTACGATGGCCATTGCGAATCATTGAAACCTCCAGCTCTGCATCAGAAGCGCACGAAGAGCCATGAATAATCGTTGGTGTCGTCTGTGTTGAACGGCGTCTGTTCGAAGCCGTCCATCGACCGCGCGGTCTGGATCTTCTGCGCGAAGAGCGCATTCTGGATCTGTACGATGTTGTCGAGCCCGGTGATCTTCTCTGCCACCAAGGCCCCGAGCTTCGCCGCCATGGCTTCCACAAAGAGCGGATCCCACGATTCGGCATCCTCTATGCGCGCGATGTATCGAATCTTCAGCGGGCTCACGATATCGGTGACGATCGAGCCGCCTTCCACGCGCCATCGGTTCACCGCAACGTCTTCGCCATCCACTTCGAGGATGCGAATCAGGTCGTTCGGCATCGGGTAGGCACGAACGAACTCCCAGTCTGGGGCCGTAGCGCTGGCTGCAATGGAGACGCGCTTGACCGCAAAGTTCCACGGATGCTCTCGCAGCGTGGCGTCCCGCGCCGTCGGGAAGAACTGCGCCACGGTCTTTGCGCGAGGTGTGTTGTCGGGCGGGTCGAGACTCGTGATGGCCTCAGAGCCAATCCCCAGAAGCGCCAGGCTGGCTACCTCGACATCAGATGCCATCGCTTACTCCTGCCCTGCGGCGGGCTAGTTGTCCACCAGTACGCCGTCAAAGCCCGCGCTCACATCGAGATCATCGACACTCCCGAGACAGTTGATCTTGATGATCCCCGGGCCCACGAATTTCCGACTGGGATGAAACTCGTTCTCGAATGCGGATTCTCCGTCTCGGATCACACCGCGTGTGTGAACGGTTCGGAAGTTCGTTAGTTCGACATTGGGTTCGGGATTGAAGTCCAAACTCACATCGACGGAAGACGCCGCGCCGCCGCTCACTCGAAGCGAGGCGTAGTAGTTCGTCATGTAGAAGGTCTGTGTGGAAGGGAACCCGAAAATGGCCATCTGGGTCCGGCCCACACCGGGGAGGATTGCAGCGGTGATGCTAGTGTCCGTCGCGGCTGTGGCGATGATGGTTCCTACATTGGTGCTGGTCGCACCCTTGGTGAGAACCTCCATTCGGTGAATGATGACGTAGGCGTCTGCCATCACGACACCCGTGGTGCCGTTCATCGTGAGGACTTCCGACGTTTCCGCCGTGTCCCAATCCTTCAGGCCGTAGACTCGAATTGTACGCGCCCCTACACCTACAGGGTCGCCGTCGTCTCCGGCAAGGCTCGATACAATCGTATGGACGCGCGCTTCAGTCGGAGCATCCCATATCCTCTGCGTGGGTACGGCGTCGGCACGGTCCCAAATATCGGTCGTGAGCTGTTGCACGCCCAAGGGAGCGCGACCGTGCTTGTTGACCGATGTGTGTCCCGTAACGTTGCCCATCGCGAGTTCCAGGTCTGAGTTCGAAGCCACCTTGAAACTTTGGTATTTGATGCCTTGCCTTGCATCCAGTCGATTGGACATCGCTCTACCCCTCGTCCACGTATAGATAGATCAGCGAGAAGTAGAAGTCGCTGACGCTCGGGGCGAGGTTCCACGTAACGCAGAGGTCGTAGTCCTTTTGCGAGTCTGCAGTGAGCCCGAGGTGCTGCCAGTTACGGGCCATGTAGCCTGCACCCTCATGGTTTGCCACCGCCGTAGGGTCTGCGTTCGTGCCGACGAATACAAGATTGTTGATAGTAACCGGAGTCGCTACATCCTTGCCGTCTGCGTAGATGTCCTTTTGGACCTCTGCCCCTCCGTTGATGTCGTAGAGACCGATGTCGACGTTTACGGTGGCACCCATGTCATCTCGATGCATCAAAACCATGATGGGGATATCGCCGGAATTCACGCGGAACATACGCATTACGTCATCTTCGGCGACCGGGCCGTTCGCACCCGATGCAACCGTGCCCTCGACCCAGTTCTCCACCTTGACTCTGACGTTGCCTCCAACCTTGCCAGCTTGGGCTATGTGCGGCTTGGCTGCGATCAGATCCGTGATTGTCTTGCTGTTGATGTTTGCCATGGGAACCTCTTGTCAGTCGTGAGATCAGGAGCCGACGCGCGAGCGAGGTAGCGCGCCGGCCCCCTTTCCCCGAACTTCTTGCTATGCCGCCGGGTCGATGTACCAGACCTGTGCGAGCACCAAGCCAGCGGCGTCAGTGGCGAGAGTGTCGATGGTGGCAGCAACGTCGTACCAGTCGTTACCTGTGCCAGCCGCCGAACCACCGAGTTCGAACATCGTCTCCACTGTCTCCGCGCTCGCAGCGCCGGCAGCGGCGGCAACGAAACCCGTATCCAGAGCGGTCGCGATGTCGAGTCCGTCTGCGAAGCAGTCCTGGTCCAGAACCGCTCCGTCGTCTCGACGGTACAAACCCAGATCCAGATCGGATGTTGCACCGCCGATGTCGGCAGTTGCTACGCGGGAGCCCACGAAGGTCCAACGAGCATTGACACGAAAGAGACGCAGTACGTCTGCGTCCGCATGGATCGTGTCCGTTGTGAGGAATCCCCACGCCAGCTTGATGTTCCCGCTTTGGGGCGGGAGCGTCTGAACCGGAGGGATTGCCTCAAGAGAGGTGAGTAGGGCAGATTTCTTGTCGGCCATGATGGTTCCCCTATGCCGTCAGGAGGTCCAGGCGGACCACCTTCTCTTCTTCCATCCGCACCGAACCGATGGTGTGGCTGTAGAAGACCTGAGTGGAGTACCGCTTGGTCGGCAGTACGTCGATGCGGCCCGTGGTGTCCTTGCCGATCGCGAGCTTGATTCCCGACTTGTGCCATGCGAAGCACTTCTTGCTGGAACCGTCCGTCTCGAGCCGTTCACTACGATGGAACTCGAACCCGAGCCAGGTGTTGACTTCGCCGCGAACAAGAGCCTTGATGGAGTTGAAGTCGCTGCTCTGGAACTGAGCATCGGTCAACAGCTCTTCGAACTGCGACGCCGGCATGATGATGTGTCGATCCGAATCGGGGACCTCGTCCTCGTCCATCGTGCGCTTTACCTGCGCCATGATGGCCGTGGTGATGTCCACGTCGTTCACGATAGCCGCTGTGGCCGTGGCCGAACCCGAACCCGTTTCCCCGGTCGCGGCCGTGCCCAGCGCCGCTGCGATGATGACGTCGTCGATGTTTCGCATCGCCGCCATCGCCATGGCCTGGGAGTAGGCGTTGGTGGGATCGTTCAGAACCCGGATCTTGTCGGGGTCGTCGATCAGGTCCGCTACGTCGTAGTCACGAAGCGGGACCATGCGCCGGCCGTGCGGAGTGTCGGTGTAGGCCGTGTCCGCGTGACGCGTGGTGCGTTCGGTCATCGCCGTCGCACCGAGCTGGTCGAAGAATGCTTGCTTGCCGGGTCCGACCGATTCGATCGTGACGGCATTCCGAAGTCGACTGTCGTCCTGCTGGACGAGATGGTCGATACCGGACTTGAACTCCTGCACAAAGGCAGTCGTAATTTGAGTGCTCACAACGAGCCTCCCTTTTCCGAAAGTTGGGTGTCAACTATTCGAATCGGGTCGGCCGTTGCTTTGCTGCGGGGACTACGAAAGCCGCCGCGCTCTCACTTCGGGTCCGGTTCTATCGGCTAAGCCGCCGCCGTGGCGTTCGTCTTCGTCGCGAGGGATTTGTCAGCCCGCGACTTGTACGGTCCTCGTTTCCTTCCAGAGCCTTTCCCGGTGAGGGGTTTTGGCTCCGCTTCCGCGTAGGTAGCAAATTCCTGGGCTATGTCCATCAACTGGTCAAATTTTGACCGGCGCCCTGATGCCACCGCCAGCTCGAGGGCGCGAAAACGGATTTCGTCCCCATTCACCCATTTCGCCATGTGGTCGGCGGCTTCAGCGTGGCTGGACTCGTGTGGGACTTCGGTACGCATCGCGAGTGCGTAGAACGCCAAGCGTTTCTCCGGCGTCATTGCTCCAGATTCTCCGGGTGCATGGCGCGCGAGAGCGCGGTCTTCTCTCGCATCACCGATTCGTGATCGGGGTGCATGGCATCCACGAGGGCTCCACCCTTCTTCCCATGCTCCAGCCAAAGGGCGTCGAGCTTGGATTCGGCGGATTCGGGGCTGAGGGGGCGGATTCCGGGAGTCTTCGGGCCCAGCAGGGAGCCTTCACTCATGGTGCTGCCGATTCTCTGAAACGCCTCGATCACAAGGTGGTGATCTCCGAGCACCCCGCCGCCCTTCAACTCGATGTTCCGAATTGCCTCGGAGTCTACCCCGCTCTGCGACGCGGTCAGGGCCCGATTGGCCAAATCCAAATTCGCCGGGAATCCGCGGCCCCACTTCTTCTTGAGCGCCGCCATGCCCTCTTCCGCCGCTGCACCTCTCACTTCCGCTTCAGCCTGCTGAGACGCCTCCTGCAGCGCCATGTAGCCAGGCAACCACATTGCCACTTGGCGCTCGGTCGCCCCCCCAGAATGCAGCAAGCCAAGGAGCGCATCCTTCACGCCTTCACTGCCACCTTCCGGCATCTCGAAGCCCTCAAGCTTGTAGCCAGACGCCTCTTCTGGCATGCCCTGATCCACGTAGAAGCGTTTGACGTCGTCCTCGTCCTTCCAGACCGGCTCGATGAACCCCTTCTTCCGGACGGCCTTCTCCGTGATGAGGCTCTCCTCTACGTACTGCTGGAGTCCGGCTGCGTCGTCCGTATAGGCCGCGAGGCGCTCGTGTCCCCGCATCTCCTCCGAAAGCCCCCCGCGCCAGCCGGGAGTCGGGGCCGGAGGCTCGTTGGTGGCTTCGAGCTTCTCGACAGCTTCGGGGGCTGCTGCCGGTGCGGCGGGGACGGGCGCGGACGCTGCGGGCTTGTCGGTCAGGATCTCGGCCGTATCGGGCAGACTATCGGTTACCGGGCTGGGGCTCATTTCTAGCTCGCTCATTGGTGGTACTCCTGCCCAGCGTCTCCGTTTTCGCGGATTTGGGCGGCTTGCTGACGATTGAACTCTTCCATCTGCTTGACGAGTTCGGCCGTCGGCTTGTTGATCTCTGCGAGAACGTGGAACCACACTCTCCGCATTCCCTCGCGAATCCCCATCTCAACGGGGTCCGTTTCGCCCACGGCCTCGTCGACACGGCATACGTGGGTTTTGAGCCACGCCAAGAAGGGGATGCCGTCCTCTGACTCAGCCATGCGCTGGGCCAGCTGCTGGCGTTCGATGATGAGTTTCTGGTAGTCCGCAGGGACAAATTGCCTCATGCCGATGCTGCCGTCTCCTGGTTGATCTGGGCCGCCTTCGCCGAAGCAGGCAGGAGCCGTGCCGCGGTCTGCCCCGCCTCGTTCATCAGAGCGAGTTGCTCACGCTGGGCCTGTTCCTGGGCACGCTGCTCGCGCAGGGCCTGAACGATCCGAGGATCACGCATGATGCGGCTCGGGATGTCGGCGTTGCCTGCGATTTCACGAAAGGCCAAATCGAGGTCGAAATTGTCGAGTACGGTCGGGTCCACCTGGCTGACCTCGATTGCCTGACCGATGACGCCGCTGATGGAGCGACTCTCCTCAGCCTTCGCCGCCCTCGAGACCGGGCTCACGTAGTCGACCTTCACATTCTGGCCTGAGAGCACCTCGGGGATCGGAGGCAGCCTCCCACCCCGAAGTTCGATGTCGAAGACCCTATCGAGGTTGGGCTCGAGATACTCGTTGCGCTGGCGGCCGATCACGGGGCTCAGGATGCGCGAGGACTGGCGCACCAACTCCACCACCTGGGTGGCGGTCATGCGCGGATCTTTGAACATCTGGATGATGTCGGCGTAGAAGTCCGCTTCGATGCTGGCCTGGCGGCGGTTCTCCATCTCGACCCCAAGTCCGATGTTGGCAGTTTGGGGCTGATGCACGATGGGCAAGCCTCCCATTCGGGCCATGAGGTTGGCATCAACGATTGTCATACCACCCGGCTGAAAATTGAGGTTCGAGAGGATGCCATCGTTCGGGATGTAGCCCGGCGGATCGACCGCTTTCTGAGCGCCCTTCAGCGAAGTACGGCTCATCTGGTTGAGCATTATGGCGTCGGAGAGTGCTACGACCCCGGGGCCGCGCCCGTACAACTCGCCCGCGTCCTTCTCCCAGCGAGGCGTCAGAAAGGGCATCTGCCAGAAGCCCTTGGGCTGGTCGATGAAGTCCTTCTCCGTCATGTCGATGTGATAGGAGATGAAAGGCATGCCGGTGAAATCGAGGTTGCCCAGCACGAGATCGGGGTTGGGCAACACGGCGTGGATGTACTCCGCCTTGTCCTCCCATTTGCCGTCTTCGATGGCTTTGGCGGCTGCGCGCGGCGTGGTCTCGAAGAGTTCATCGGCCTGGCGGGCGGTCAGCTCGAAGCGCCGGAACACCGTATCGACGATCCCCGCGATGTTCTCGCTGATGTAGAGCTCTCCGAGCGGGCGGCTGGAAAAGACGGGACCCGAGCCGGGCTCGTCCTGGATGAACATGCCTCCCGTTCCGAATCCCACCGTATCGAAAAGCATCTCGTGCGCCTGCGGAGCGAAGTTGGCACCTTGCCGTGAGTAGGCGATGAGCATCTGGTTGGTGGCGCCTTCGAGCCACGCGATGGCGTCCGGGTGGTCCATGCGATCTGTGTCTTCCAGACTCAGCGTGAACCATCGCGATTCGATGTCCGTCAGCAGCGAGTACAGCATCGAGGCCATCAGCTCGTTGCTACGGAAGGCCGTCGAATCGTAGATGCGGCTGTTGCGCTTCAGGCCCGGTGTAATGCTGGAGATGAAGTTCCGTCGCCCGAAGAGGTTGTCGGCGATCTCCTGCCACATGGATTCCCAGTTGCCGCGATCCGTCTTGAGCGCATCGGCACGTACCAGTAGCTCTGTTGCTGTGAAGGCCATTCGTGGCTCCTTACCCGCCCAATACTGTGGTCTCGTCTGTGTCTAGTTCTTCGGCATCGAGGAGCGCACTGGCCCCGGTCAGAATGGTGGAGCGTCGACCTCGGCGGAGTCGTTCGCGACCGAGTGCGAGTCGTCCCGCTGCGTTCGGATCACCGACGTTCGGTGCCGGGATTGCGGGCGGTTTCGGTGGGCTGCGCACTGCTGAGGCTATGCCGAGCCCGACAGATGCCGCCGCCGACACGGCTCCAATGGCAGGAGCAATAGCTGCTAGAAACGCCATGGTTGTCTCCTATGCGGTCCCGAGTGTTTCGAAGTAGTCGATACGCCACTGATCCTGGAAGAAGCTGATGGCTTCGCCGAGCCTCATTTCCAGCACCTCACCCGGTCCGAGCACGCGCTTGCGACGGTCCAGCGGCTGATCCGCGGCGGTAAAGACTTTGATGGGAACCGGACCCGCAAAGCCCACCGCGATGGTGGAGGGGTTGAACGTGTATACGGCGCTGGCCGTGTCGGTGATTCGCATCTCGATGGTGTGGACGATAACGTCGAAGTTCGACACCAAGATCTGTTGGATTTCCCAGGTAGACGATACGGGAGCCCCCACGGTCAACCATGTGGTCCCGTCCGAATCGCCCGTGAATCGCTTGACGCGCTTGCGCCCCGCATCGGCCAACTGGATCGGACGGTCCTTTGCGCTGTCTGCGCCTTGAAGTTGGATCGGACTCATTGCAGCACATCCGTGTAGCTGATCTTCACCATGAACCCCGAAGCGGTCGGGATCGCCGAGGAGTTCATGCGGAAGATGTCATCAGGCTCCATGTGGAACGGGGTCTGGAGGTAGGTGTGAACTCCTCCCGCATCGACGGGCAGGTCCGGGAAGCACACACCGCTCCCTACCGCGATGCTTCGTGTGTTGCGGAAGAAGAAGGTATGCCCCGCGCCGTCATCCTGGACCGTCCTGCCCTGGAACAGCGTTGCGAGAGTGTCTTGATTCGTGCAATCCACATCCGTCACGATGTAGACACGTCCGGAAGGAACGGGTCCTAGCACCGTTGTGACCGTGGTAGTCAGCAACCGGAGTGGCGTAGTCCGCGGAACGCCCCGGAAGGGGTCCGTGTACGCCTGCATGGGTATGTTCTCGCGTGCCACAGTCAGCCACCCAAGATCGTGGTTTTCTCTTCATCGCCGAGGCCGCCGAGGATGGTGCTACCTCGGCCACGGCCTACGCGAGAGCGGAATGCGGCTTGTGTCTGCACGCCTCCTGGCAGCCCTCCGCGACTAATAGCCAACCGCTGCTCAGCTTCTTGCGCGACAGTGCGATCCTCTCCACCGGGCGTGGTTGCCGTTCCTGATACGGTCAACTCCGAGATGGGACCGAATTGCGCCTCGAAATCCTCAACGCTGAAGATGTCGCCGGATTGGATCACAAAGGGAAGATCAGCCGGTGCGCCACTCTCGCCGGGGAAGATGTCCGCCCCGCCGGCGGCGGATTCAGTTACCAGTGCGCCGACCCTCGTGAAGTCTGCGAACTGAGTACCGGGTGGCACTCCGAGTCCCGGGTTTGAGGACGAGAGAAACTTTCGGAATTTGCCAAACTCCACAAGTATCGGTATGTCCGCAGCCGCAAGAGGGCCTCTAGCTTGGGGCGTAAATCGCTGCCGCGAGTGCTCCGGGGCGTCGAAGTCAGGGCCAAATGCGCCGCCAAAGATGACAGGGTTCCCGGTTCTCGGGGTCACGGGGTCGGCCATGGTGCCTCCTACTTGGTCTCGTATATGTCGCCGAAGTAGCTGCCCGGCAGAGAGCGGAACGAGTCGCCCTCATCCAACACCCAATCCCCTACCTTCAGGACGGCATAGAGGACGGGCGAGTTCAGCTCCCACGAACCGTCGCCCAGGTCCGCCATCGTGGCACCGCGCCCTATCATGTCTGTGATGGCCGTAGCATTGGACCCGTCCCATTGGATCGCGTCCGTTTCGGTCTGCCGGACCTTGTAGCGTGTCGCCATTACTGGAGGTACTCGTTCGGGTTTTGCGCGGTATCCCCACCCGGGTTGAACGGGTCGTAGTCCATGCCGACTGTTGGAGTGGTGAGGAACATGCGCGGGCGCATCAGCTTGGCGTAACGCGTCATCATCAGCGCATAGCGTGTGGCGTCCAAGATGTCGTCATTTCGCTTCACGATCTTCGGGCTTCGATCGACCGTGGCCCCCTTCGGGATGGCGCGGTGATAGAGTCGGAACTCGCTGAACCATTCATGGAGGTGCTCGGCGACTTTGAAGCGGCCGGTCTTCATCAGGTCGAGCATCATCTGCACGCCGGTCTCGACGCTATTGCCGCCCTCTTGGAAGGTGGCGTGCTCGTGTAGCATGGCGACACCCTTGCGCCGGTATTGCTCAGCCATCGTCATGCCGCTGCTCGGGTCGTTCTTGTGCGCATCGTGCGGCCATGCGACGGGAATCCACTCACCACGTTCTCTGATGGCGTCGGCGTGGACGGAGATCAGTGTCTTGGTCTGGCTGTAGCAGCCTAGAACGTGGACGATGAAGCTGTCGTCGGCAAGCGGTTCGAGCGCCAACCACACCACTGCGGTGGGGTGATCCCATCCGAGGTCGATACCGGCGATGCGAGGCCAATGCTTCGGGATCTCTTCCATCGCGGGTTCCATGATGAGCTTCTGGTCGATCGGGAAGCAGCGACCCTGCCCCATGCTCGGGATACCGTGGGCACGAGCATCGCGTTCGTGATCGGGATAGCTTTCGATGATGGCTTCAATCTGTTGCTTGGTGTAGAGAATGCCTTCTACGTCCCAGATGTCCATCTGTGTTAGGTGCTTGCTAGGCGTCGCGGGCTCCGGGTAGAACATCGAGATCACGTCACTCATGCCCATCAGCGGGGTGCATGACAGCAACGTGATGCCGCTCTCTTCAGAGCGCACATCCGTGCCCAGGTTCGTTCGCGTCAGGCCTTCGATGTAGATGTCGGGAGGCGGTTCCTCATCGAACCAGACCCAATCGAGTGTCGGCCCCTGCCACTTCTCCCGCCCCATGCTGTAGGACTTGAAACTAATCGTGGAGTAGCTGCCTGTGACATGCCTCACCCGGATCTGGTCGACGAAGTTGCTGCACGCGCGGCTCATGGAGACGCCTGCGATGTCTAGATCTGCCTTGGGGATTGCGCCAGTGCCCCAATCGGCTTCCGAGTTCGGGGGGCCTATCAGGATGTTCTGGGCGTTGTCGCGGGTGGTTTCGTTGGTGACACCCGACGCCCAACCGTTTGTCGGACCCTTGAACCGCTTCCCGTCCCACCAGTCCGGGTATCGTCCGGTAGCGTGGAACGCCACCTCACGCCCCGCGCCCCAAGTCTTACCGGATTGGTTCGGAGCCAAAATCGCACGTTCGCGGTGACGCTTCCCTGCGTCATGGAAGACTTTCTGCTTCTTGCTGGGGCTGTAGCGAGCGAGCGACTCGCCTTTGGCCTTGCTGAGCAGGCCGAGTAGCTCGATCTTCTTCTCGCGATCGAGCGCGCTCAATGGAGCGACCCGTTCGACTCGCGCGACCCCACCACCTCGGCTTCGATGGGCTCTGCGTTGACGTCGCCGACTTCCTTCTCGAGCGGAACCACCATGCGGCCTCGTTCCGCCAGCATGGCGTTGAGGCGCGCATCGAGTTCGTCATCGTCGAGCCCCGCGAAGTCCCCTCCGAGCTTGCCGGTGCGGGTTTGCTTCACGAGCTGGCCGGCGTCGATGCCGTGGTCTTGGGTGATCTTGAGCGCTACGGATAGGTTCGCCGCTTCGTAGATCGGCCGGCCATAGGGGTTATCGGGGTCGCTTTTGTCGTTGCGGTCGATGAGCTGGTCCCCGTTGCGATCCAGCACGGGCCTCATCTGCGTGGCCAGGTCGAATATCGCGTCTTGCTTCTGGTGATACTCCTCGATGCGATCTTCCATCTTGAGCATCTGGCGCGAGACGGCGCCCGTGCGGGTGGCAACGACGGAGCGAGCCACCTGGTCGATGAGGAAGTCCGCTCGAGCCTGGACGCCGTTGTGGAGTGACTTCAGCATCTGGGCGCAATTTCGGGCCGCGTTGGCACGATCCTTGACTCGATCGGCCATGTAGCCGGCAGCCAGGTAGGCGTCCCCTTTGTGCAAGGGGTGGCCTTCGGAGTCCAGGCTACTGAGGAGAGTGGCTAGGGCTTCGTGCTGGGGGTTGGGCAGGGGGCGGCGAGGGTCAATCCGCTGGGCGTTTTTGCCGGGGCGGGACATTTTGGGGCATGTAGCTAATTTGCCCCGCTTGTGCAACTGGAGCGCGTGGGGCATATTGCCCCGCCATGGCTGTAGTCAACGCACTCAGCAGCGACGTGTCGGCGCTCGACGCCATTCCTCCCGAGCTCGTGGGGCGGGGGCTATCCTACGGGTCCATCCAGTACCGCTACTCTTCGGTGGTGGTGACGAACGGGGACTCGATCGGATCCACGTACCGCTTCTTCCGCTGCCACAGCGATTGGGTCTACCTGGGCTCGGAGGTCACGTACCGCGCCATTGGAGACACCGGGGCTCTGCTCGAGCTGGGGATGTACCGGATTGCTTCGGAGGGCGGGGCTGTGGCGGACGCCAATTCCGTCTTCGAGGGGGAGAACATCGAGGCCCGGGGGAGTTCAGGTTGGATCGTCCACCCTCTGGTGCTCGCGGGTGGCACTCGTCCCATCGTGGCGAGTCTGGCGGCTTCGAGCGTCCAACCACGCTGGTACGACATGGTGGCAACGCTGTCGGGAGCTGCGATGGATGCCGACGGCAGCGTGGCGTGTCTGGCGTTCTTCGGGATCTTGAACTAGCCCCAGTACTTGACGATTCCGTACCAGATGGCCCCAGTCAAGGCGATACCGGCTGCGAGATCCCACCAGAAGTCCGGCCATTTCGGGATCCGCCACCTCATGTTTCCCCCTTCAGGATCTGCCGCACTCGTTCTCGGCTGATCCCATACTGTCGTGCAATCCAGGCTCGAGTCATGCCCTCGGATTCGAGCGTCTTCATGCGCTCCAGGCGCAAGATCCGTCCTGCGGTGAACTCGCGGGCGGCACGCTTGCGGTGGTCTTCGTAGTCCTCGATCGAGGCTTGAACCTGGGTCGCTGCGAATCGCTTCTGGGGGGTGTCGAGGTCTTTGCTGTGCTGGCGCTTCATCGGTGTTTCTCCAACGAGAGCAGTGCGAGGTCTCGCAGCCTCTTCGCTAGCCCCAGGTTTGCCTCAGCCTTCGCGACATCAGATTCAAGCCCTTCGATGTGATCTGCCAGCGACGGACTGAGGGCATACCCTGACGCGGGCTTCGGCCTCACAGGCTCTAAGCGAGGATCACATCTCCAGCACGCCACCCCTGGTTCGTGAGAGCAGCATCCCTGTGCATCCATGCGCTCGTTCAGCTTGTCGATCGCCGCCGCCAACGCTCTCGTGATACTTCGCAGATGGCTCTGGTCCGTCGGGTACGGCACGGCGTCTCCCAGCAGCTTCTGCACGCGTTCCATCATCTTCCCCATCCCGCTATCCTCCATCTATGCCGTGTTTCGCTTGTGACGGCCCTGTCTACGATGACCGGGACCGGATCTACTGCATCGCTTGCGACCTACCCGAGCACGAGTGCCGGTGTGAGGAGGTGGGGTACGTAGGCTACGAGATGGGTCACACGGACGATTCGCATCTGCCGCCTCACAACTACAACCCTCCGAAGCCTTCGATCGCTCCTTGCTGCGTCTACTGCCATCTCCCCATCCGGGCGTGGCCGAAGCCCCATTGCCGGTGTGTGTTCTACGATCCCCTACCCTACTTCATCGGGTGAGGGGAAGATCTCTTCGGGACGCCCGTGCAGCGTCACCAAGCCTCGCAGGAAGCTCTCGATGTAACTCGGGGACATCTGCGTGACGCTGCCACTCGTCTTATGGACGTAGCATTCCCCGTCCCAGGTCACTCCTGGAGCGAATGCGCGTTTGGCGAAGTCCCAATCTGGGTGGTGCAGCGAGTCGAAATCAATTGCCTTGATCCATTCCACGAGACTCTCTTCCGTCATCGCCCTACCCTGCTTCATCGGGTGAAGCCGGCCCTGTCCACTCGATACTCTTGACGTCCCCGCGTAGCAACACCCCTGGTAGCAACACGCCTGAATGGGGGTCCTGTAGGATGTCGAGCAGGACGCCCTCCCAACCGGCATAGGGGGCGATGACACAGCCGTCTTCCCGGAATGTCGAGCAGGCCTGCATCAAAGGCACCTTTTCTTGCCCTCCACCCATGCTTTCGATCCAGCAGCCACAGTCGAGTTCGATTCGCATCGCCCCACTCTACCCCGCCTCCCTCCCTAGTGCAACGGGGGGTTGACTGTGGTAGGGTGGGGGCTCCCTGAACGGAGGAGAGCGAGCGATGGACGAGCGAGAGATGGCGCGCATACGTGAGAGGATCGCGGAGCGTCGGCGGGTGGTAAATGCAGGCTTGGCCATCTACGGGATGGTGATCCTACTCGCAGCAGCGTTCTGGGGCGGTGTGGCCTACGTCGCCTGGCACTTCATCAGCAAGTGGTGGTGAGGAGATGAGGATCTACGTCTGCACTGACTTCACGGGCCACTACCCTGTGGGGGTATCCGCAGTCATAGTCGCCGAGTCCGAGGGTGAGGCTGTCAACGTCCTCGAATCGGAGCTTATCAGGATCGGGCTCGAACAGTCGGACCCGGTCACTGTCGTGGAGCTAGACACCGCCGTCTCATCTGCGCACATCCTGTGCGACGGAAACTACTAGTGACGGTGTGGGTCGTGGCGGGGTTGCTGCTGGCGAGTCTGGCGCTCAACGTCTGGCTGGTGCGCTGGCTGATGCAGGACGCTCTAGAGACTGAACTGGCGAGTCGGAATATGGCTGCTCTGACTGCGGCGGTGAAGGATCTCCGCAACGTGTTGCCAGCGAAGGAGACGCCATGAGGGCATTCGAACCAGATTCGAACCGGGGGCACACGTGGCAGACCTACGGGGACCTCGAGCCTTGTGACGACACCGATTCCACGATCCACCCGTTCGGTTACGACGAGCCGCCCTACCACAATGGCCCCGTCTGCACGACTTGCGGCTACGGCTACTGCTGGCACTGCCACTCGGAGGGTCCGCCCGAGCCGTGCCAAGGGAAGCCCCCAACGAAAGAGGGGCAGCCCATTGCTGGACCGCCCCCCGTTCTGTGCTACCTTGCGCTCTATGACTGAGACTACGGGAGTAGATACCACACTTCGCATCACTCCGCCTGCCATTGTGAGCAGGACCCCGCGCCTCTTTGCCAGCTCCTGCACAAACCACGTGGCAATAGGTCAATGCCTAGACCGGCAAGCCGGGCATCCCTCGACAGTCCCCGGGCTCGTGAGCCTCTACCGGGTACCACGACAGGGCTAGTCTCTCTCTGTGGGGGACTTCCACCCCACACCATAGCGAACCCATACCCACCCAAGTGTAGGTAGAGCGTGGGACTCTTGCGCTCTACGGACTGTGGCTGGATGCGGAGTGAGCCCGTGTCTGGCCCTCTGGGCTACGGTGTGCCTCCCGTGCGCCGTAGCCCGCTTCCGTCCTGCGCCCCACCGCCAGAACCCACCCTGGGCGTAGGGGCTTCCGTGCAGGAGGGGCGCTCGCTTCGCTCGCTACCTTGCGGCTAAGAGCAACCCAGGGCGTTGGGCTTAGGAGAAGAAAGAGAGGGGATTCCACCCCAGGAGGTACACTATGAGGCATCCTGCCACACCACCGGCACCGTATCCCCAGATCCCACCCGAGTTCCGATATATGCTCGAGCCACCGCTCTTCATCCTGCCGCTGGTGTATGCCGCACTGGACAGAAGCCTCACGGACTACTACGACAAGCTACAAAAAGACCTCAGGAGGCAGTATCTGATCCCCAAGGCCAAGTACACACTCTGGAACGTCAAAATGGATTGCCCCTAGCCTCACCTCCTACAAAGCGCTACGTGAAGACAGGCCACACCCTAAGTAGCTGATTACGCTCAGGTTCTAATGCGCATGCCCTGAAACGGTTCTGTTTACAGAGGGGTATTCACGTAGTACGGGCTGCGCGGATTTGGGGGGTACCCCACCCCTCGGCCAGGGGCCCCACCTTGTACGCCATCTCGAACACATGCTCTCTCACTTACATAATAAGTGTGTCAGACGCAAGAGGGCTCGTAAGTGCGCAGAATGCCTCAACCCCCACGGGTGACCTAGTTGACAGATTGTACCTTATCGGACATGGGGCATAATGTCCCAGGGGTGCAGCCTAATGTTGCAGGGAGGGGGCATGGGACTAACTACTATTGGCATGTCCTTGGCCCTAGCCTAGCCCCTGTCGTCCCTGCCTTACTGCTCGCACATTGGCCCCATGCCCTTGGATTGGCTCTCACCCATATGGGGGTGCAACATTGTGCTGCATGGTTCATATGCACCACCCCTCATATGGGGTGCAGGTTTGTTACTGCAGGGGTCGAATCGGCCAACCTATTAGGTAGTGGCAGTCCCCGTGTCACTAGTTGCCCGGCCACGGCATATCGTGGGCGTGATCGACAGTGCGTGTTGCTTCTCGGCTTCGGTCAGCGGGCGTTCCCAGTCGATCACGTTCGGGTCGATGCCGGCTTCATCCATCATGCGCTTGACGCGGAGTATCTCATCGAGGATGCGGGCGTCGCACTGATCCAACCACGCTTGGGCCTCGGGGTGGTCTGCCACGGCAGGATCGGTGGGTGTGAGCTTGAACCAGCGACCGGGAGGCGGCACAGCCGACTCACTCACAGGCAGCCAAGCCTTGGGCACGAGCAGTGCGACTGGGGTAGCGAGGAGCCCCTTGAGGAAGCGTCTGCGTCTCATGGGGCTACCACTCCACGCTGGCGACGCCTTCCTCCTCGTTGAGTCGGGCGTCGTGGTAGATACGCTGCTGGTCTTCGATCCATGCGAGTAGCCATGCGGTCCAGTCGTAGCGTGGGGGCAGGATGCAACTCTCCGCGTCGCATGCTTCGCCGACCCAGTCCACTTGCCCATCCTCGAGAGTCTTGATCGCACAGCCGCAGTCGAGTGTGATCTTCATCCCAGCATCCTAGCAGGAGAGAGATGGTCGGGGCGGCTGTGACTTACCTGGTAGGGGGTCCTTTTCGGCCAATCTTCTCCCTTGCCGCAATAGGGGGTTGATTAGTTAGGAGGTATGTCCGATAGTAGGGGTGTCGCTGATGAGGGCGGCAACGAAGGGAGATGAGACGATGAAGGCAGCACCCTATCAGCAGCGCATGGAAGAACGCGCCGCGATGGCATTTCTCGTAACTCACCGCACTGGCTCAGTCAAAGCGCGTGCCGAATTGGCGTTGCTGCAGTTGATGCACGAAGATGGCCAAACCCCCGGTGATGACAGCTGCTACCGGATGCTCGAACGCGTCGAAGCTCGCTACCCAGCCCACTGTGAGGATTGCAAGAGTTTCCTCGGCTACGGCGATCACCCGATGAAGTGCGACAGCTGCGAGTTGCTCTACGCGTCCTGATGCGCGAAGTAACCGCTCCCCCCCGAAGCACTCGAGCGACGACGATGACGCTCGGAGGCAAACGCCCCGGGGCAGGCCGACCCCGCAAATACGGGGAACCCACAGTGCGACGAACATGCGTGCTGCCCGAATCCGTCGATACGAGAATGCGCGAAATTGCCGAAGCGCAAGGGGTGACGGTCTCGAGCCTGATCGCCGACTATCTCGTTGCCGGGCTGGCAGATCCTACGCCCCAGGCTCGCAGAGATTCAGCCCGATGTAGCTCCCACCGACCCGGAACCCACCCGAAACGGTCTTCCCCATGAGCTCGCAGAGGCTGACCTCAATCCGAGGGACCAGCACCGTACTCAGCTGCAGCAAGTCGAACTCCGGCTTCACCAGACTCACCCGCACTCCCGGAATCCCCACGCTGAACAGATCCCCCTCCGCGGCCTGTGCAGGCGAGGCGAACGCGAGGGACGCGATGAGAACGAGTAGTGCAACCTTCATGCCGATTCTCCTTGTCTGAGCGAAGGGACTCTGTGGGGTCTAGCCCACGCGGGGACCCAGGGCAAGGCGCAGGCGGCTACGACAGAAGGTCCGGAATCACGTACTCGGGGAACTGATACCCGAGCGCTTTCAGCTCCTCGCACCGGTCGGCGGCGGCGGCCGGTGTCGGCTCGCTGAAACACTCCCCCGCATGGGGGAGCTCGATATCCACGCGATGGTGCTTCGTCTCATCTCCGAGCCATTCCATTACCAGTGAATGACGTTCCACCCATCCGGCTTCGAACATGCTGACAGGAGGGGGTAACTCCTCAGTGAAAAGTACCCGATTGCCAGCGACATGGATCGTCCACCCGCCAGCGACATCCTCGTAGATGTAGAGATCACACTGGAAGTCGTCGGTGCTCCAGCGGCAGTAACTCATCTCACCTCCTCCTCACGCCCGGGGGCAAGGCGCGCCCCCGCCGGATGAGAGACAGCGGGAGCGCGCACGCGGGCGGCAGGGCGGAATGGACAACGCCGGCTAACCGCCTACCCGGCCCACTACCCTATCACCTGCCCACAGGTGGGACAAGTATTCTCCTCGTCCCCCGCCACCTCCCACACCTCCACAGTCACATGCCCCTCCGCACGCTTCGCCTTCTCCCAGCAATACTCTGGGGTGCCGATCACCGCGTGGGTGTCGTCCTTCAGAACCCCACAACTCACCAGACCGTCCACAATGGCCTTGAAGCTCATCGCCAGGTTGTCTGGGTCCGGCCGAGTCGTGGAATGCCGTGTGAGACGAAGCCTGGCCCTCTCGAGGGGTGGGTGACGGTACTGCAGTCGTATGCGCGTATCGCTCACAGCCCACGCCACATGTACGCGCCAATTCTTCCGCTCCTTCTGCCTCGATCGCCAGTGCTTGGTATCTGGCTGGAGCGAGGGCAAACCATCCAGCTCGAATCTCAGACCCCAATCGCTCACTCCACGACCCCCCGCCGCTGCTTCGACTCCGCGATGCCCTGATCCACAATGCCCCGAGGCGTCTGTGACAGGACCTTACGGGCGAGGATGAGAGCGCGAACCGTGATTGGCGTACCGAAGGCGTCAGCATCGCGCACGACACGCGCCAACGCCCGCGCAGCCGCCTTGTACTCCTCGGGCGTCATCGGGGCGTCAGTCATCAGAAGCCCTGTACTCCCATGCAGCCGCGGATCGTCCATGCAATCGCGAACGCAATGGCAACTATTGCAATCGACTCCGGCCACCTCATGTTTGCTCCTCTGCCGCCTCAGACTCCACCCCGTCCGCGTTCTCGGTGTCGCCGTCTGATGCTTTGGCCTCGCGGGCTGCGTAAGCTTTGGCGAATCCAGTAGCGTTGGCGTCAATCGTTATGATTTCTACCCACCACTCATCCATTTCCTCGCGTGACATTAATCCGCCACCTGCCATCTCACGATAGAACTCTGCAGCAGCTACCTTCTCCCGCAGGGCTTCGTTCTCGGCCATGCACAACAAGTTCCGCTCGTGCTGGGCATCGGCGATGTTCTCTAGTCGGACGTTCTCGGCCTTCTCTTCATCCCACTCGCACCACGCACAACCCTCTCGTTCGTCACGATCAGGATGCAGGAAAAACCTGCCTCCACACCGCACGCATTGGTGTACGAGCGCAAGCTGGCGTTCTAGGTCGGCAATCTCCCTCTTGTTGGAACTCAGTATGCCGTTTGCCCAATTAGGATTTCCGCTCACCCTTCCTCCTCCCCGGCACTGTCTGATGCTTTGGCCTCGCGGGGTGGGCAAATATGTATCGAGTGGCGGATGCTTAGGCCGCAACGACCACAATGTTCTAGTAACTCGTCATCTTCGTATTTGGCTTCATGAGTGTGTCGAAAAGTGTTCAGGAGTGTTGAAGTATTACGTCGCAGGGCTTCGTTCTCGGTCTTGAGAGTGTCATAGCGCTGGCCGAGGGTTAGTAGGTCTGGCGCACGCCCCTTTGTTGTTGATTCGGCCACATCGAACAGTTTATCTAGCGCTTGCTTGTTGAGCTGCGCCTCCGCAAGCTGGCGCTTGAGGTCGGCGATGCGCTCACCGAAATTGAACTCTGCTGAGCGATAACCTGCGGCGTGCCCCCTAGTCCATGCGTTACTGCTCACCTACTCCCCCTCAGCCAGCACGTCGCGGGCGAGAGCAACTCCCTGTCCCAAGGGGCTCACTTGGCCGCGTATTATGATGTTCGCCAACTCCCGTGCTGCCTTGTGTGACTCTGCTAGTTGGGCTTCGAGGGCGGCGGTTTGCTTTCGTGCTTTGTCTCGCTCTTCGGCAAGAATTCCACACGATTCCTCCAGCGCGTGGATACGTGTATCCTTGCCGGCTGATGCACGTACGTAGGCGAGCACCTGTTCAGTCGTTGCTCGCTGTGACATAGCTGCCTCGTCTTGCATAGTTCCCGTGAGACCCTGCAGACTTGAATTGCTCACCCTTCCCCCTCCCCGTTGTGCTCTGCCACATGAACCATCCCAGGGCGTCGACCGCTATGTTTTTCCATCCAACGCATCTCGCTTTCGTCGGAATGAATCCGCGCAATCGCAGTTGCCAAAACTCCTTGAGTATTGACCTCACATGACAGTCCCAGTGCTGCCGCAAGGTCGAGCAACATCGCACTGGTGTCATCGCCCATACCACTGCCCAGATCGAGGCCCACCTCCCCCTCAGCCAGCACGTTGCGGGCGAGAGTGACAGCATCTTCCATTGGCATGGCCTCTTGCCCTGGTGGGCATGAGATGTACTTCGCCAACTCCCGTGCCGCCTTGCGCGACTCTACAAGCTGGCGTTTGAGGTCGGCGATGCGCTCACCGAAATTGAACTCTGCTGAGCGATAACCTGCGGCGTGCCCCCTAGTCCATGCGTTACTGCTCACCTACTCCCCCTCAGCCAGCACGGCGCGGGCAAAGCCGCGCACTTTTATGAGTTCACTCCAACCGGGCATTTTCTGACTCTTGTTGATGGCTTCATCTAGTGTGAACTGCAAAAACTGTTTCGCCAACTCCCGTGCCACCTTGCGCGACTCTGCTAGTTGGGCTTCGAGGTCAAGCGCTGATTGCCGTTGTGATCTGATAGCTTCACGGAAGATTCCTATCTTTTCGTCTGCTTCCACAAGCTCGCGTTCGAGGTCGTGAGCACCGTCAAGCAGATCGCACATCATCGGGGCGCGCACGATATCTGCGTCGTCGAGTCGTTCTAGGATGTCGCTAAGCTTTTCGGCTTCTTCTTCGCATAGTTCTGTGTTAGTCATTGGTTGCTGAGTCATCGTTGCCATCGCCTCTCGATTGTCAGAACATCGCAATCCATATGGAAGCAGTCCCATGTGTTGCCGGGCGGGACATGAACCATTTTGGCCCACCAGAACCAAACAAGGCTGCCGCAATTAGCACATCGGCGTGGACGCCAAAGAAAGCGTTCCTTCATTATCTTCTGGCTGCCTAGTAGTTCGGTGGCGAGGGTCATTGGGTATCTGTGATCCTTTTGGCAGCAATTCGTGCACTGCGTAGAGCATCCCAACGAGTTGCTTTGGGCGTTTCAGTTACTGTCCCGTGGTAATCCTCATCCACGTACCACGAGCAGTGCCAGCCGCCTGCACCTTGGTAAAGACTGACTTCCTCCTCAAGTCCCCACTCCGCATCACTCACGCGCTGTCGCAGTGCCTCGATCTCATCAATAGCCATCTTGCGTTCGTGACCATTGAGCACTGTCTCGTTGGCTTCGCTGATCTTCAGCAACTTCAAGATGTCTGTACTCACCCTACTCCCCTCCCATCGTGCAAACTGCCTTGCTCTTGTCTCCGATAGCTCGGGCCTCAGGCCACAGTCCAAGCTTGACGATGTTTTCATGCGCGAAGCTTGGTTCCATGCATGCGCGGCAGCGTCCAAGCGCTGACCACTTATCCCACCATCGCAGCGGAGTAAACTCGTGCGGCTCTGTCTGAACATTCTCCATCACTGATCCTTTCGGTAGTGTGCCAATAGATAGCGAGCGGCTGCGAAGTGTAATGGGGTTGCAGGGAAGCTACTGACGAAAAGTAGTTCATCTACCTCGCGGAGCACAGCTCGCCATCTTGCTTTACGCTTCTTCCGGCTATTGGGGCGTGTACGCTTCGCGGTCTGGCTGGCTAATAGTTTGGTAACGAGGGTCATTGGGTGGGCTTGTTGGCTTCGAGTGCTTCTAGGTCTGCGATTGCTGCATCGAGCCAGGCTCTGAACTTCCTGGCGGTCGCAAGCTTCATGCAAGGTCCAGCCGTGTGCGCGTACAGTGCGATGCCGGCGCCGTTCTCCTGGTACACCTCGGCGCTGAACCACGTCCGCCTGAACCACTTCTCCCTGAATAGTTTCGGCTTCCTCACCCTACTCCCCTCCCATCACGCAAATCGTCGTACACGTCATCGCCGGCACCCGACAGCGCTGAGCAGCCACAGGACCATCAACACAGCGCCAACTCCTGCCCACTGTGGAGGCTCCGGCACAGCAAACCGTTTCTCATTGCTGAGATCACTCTCGCCTAGCGCGTTGTAAGTTCGCAGCGCACCCCACACCGGCAACTCGCCTACGTCAAGCATCTTCGTGTAAGTCGCGACGCCGCCCACGAGCTCGTGCGACACCAGGCCGAGGTCCACCTGCTCGGTGAACTCGCCTGCGGGTGTGCGGCGTAGGTGCAGCGTGAAGCCCGTTACCTCCGACGGGTTCGGGTGCGTCCAGCGCTGCTCGGTTTCGGCAGCCCAGGCCGGTTCGCCTAGGGCGGCGAGTAGCAGGATCGTGAGTAGTGTTAGTCGGGTCTTCATGGCTGTTCTCCTTTCGGTTTCACTGCTCGGCATTCCATGCCCGGATTGCCTGCGCGAGAGCTCGCCCGGTCGGCAGGGCCACGCCATTCCCGACCATCTTCCGCTTGGCCTGCATCGTCCACGGCTGGTGGCTCATCCAGTCCTCGGGAAAGCCTTGCAGGCGCAACATCTCCTCGAGCGTGCGGCGCTTGTTCGGGTCTGTATCCAGTGTCGATTTCGGATGCCCACCGCCACCAAGCGCCACAGGGACACTGCGGGTGTCACTCGATACGGCTTGTTGCCGGATACGAGTTCTCTGGCCGGGTGTCAAATTCCCACTGCAGCCAACCGGGCACCGTGTTTCAGGCAACTCGAACAGCGCAAAGTCGATCCACTGCCGGAGCTCGGGAGCGTCACAGTCCCGCGTCCCGAACCAGAACTTCCGCCGCCGCATCTGCTCGTGGCCCCAGCCGTCACCCGAGTCGAGCGTCGAGTTGTCGAGCAGGAACGAACGCACGTCGTAGCCAGCGGGTTTGATGTCGGGCGCCTTCGGGGTGTTCTCACGTAGGAACCAGGCGGGACGCGCCTCTTCGACGACGCGCTGATAGTCGGGCGTCATGTCGGGGAACGACGGCTCCAGTCCCTTCGCCCGCACGAGGTTGGCGAGTGCCGAGTGACTCTGGCACGGGTCGCCTCCAATGATCCCATCGAAGACGCCGGCGGGAGGGTGGAACGTCCGCACATCCCCGCCCCAGATCACATCAGGGCCACGCACGACGCAGAACCCCTCGCGCTCGAAGGCATGATCGAGCATCCCGATGCCAGGGAAGAGCGAGAGAACCAGGCTCACCCTCACACCCTCCCCGTCTCCGCCCGCCTGATTGCCATCACGCTCTCGCCCACACACGGCCCGGTTGCCGGGTGCTTCTCGTTGCATCCCTCGTGTTTGCAGATGAGATCCGGTCCAAACCCGTGGCCCTGGGCGAGAGGGGCTGCCGAGGTCGATTTGCTCGCCAGCCTCTCGAGGCGACGCTGTCGCTCGGCGTCCTTCCGGGCGTTGTGCTCAGTGGGGCTCTCGGGGGTGTGATCCATCAACCCGGCCCTCTGAGCAGCGCATCGAATTGATCCGTGTTGCGAGGCCCCTTCGTGCCGCCGGGAGTGCCTCCGTTGTGCTTCTCGCCGAAGCCCTTGAGCGCCCAGCCGTCGCGGATCGCGTTGGCTACCGTCGCCTCCCAGTCGGCCTTCCGCTTGTCGTTCGAGAGGCTCCAGTCGCGCACGGTCGCCAAGGCATGGCCGAGCTTCATCTGGTTGCCCGCGATCGGTTCCATGCGGCCCAAGCGCTCGAGGGACTCGGGCGAGAGGCTCTTCGTGAACTTCGTTCGACCCTCCACAGCAGGCGCGCTTGCGCGCTTCTTTCTCTTTGCAGGGGAGGGAGAGGGAGCAGGAGAGGGAGCAGGAGCAGATAGGGGTGCATCGCGCCCGGGGAACTCTTGGTATTCCGCGACTTTAGGCCACGCCACCACCACGTTGCGACCCTCTTGCCAGACTGTTGCCGAGGTCTTGCCAAGCGCTAGCCGCAGTCTTGCCAGCCCGGCACCGGGTCGTTCACGGCCTGTAACTTCCGCGAGCACACCGGGCCTAAGGTGGACTGTGCAAGCAGCTTCAGCGCTGAGGCCATCGCGCGCCCAGCGGTCGCACATGTAGCCGACGAGCGCCACGCAAATTCCCCTCTCTTCGGGCGTTGAGTCCTCTTGCCAGATGGTAGAGGGCACCCGGATGTACGCGCGGCGGCGATGCTTGCGAGGCACCCGCTAGCGCTTGGCTTTGCGTGCGATCTGCTTCAGGCCAGCCTCTAGCGCTCGAGCCGCGAGACTCTGCTTGCTCTCCTTGTTGCCGTCGACACGCTGGCGCAGCCACGCATGCTCGAGCGCCTCATCAAGCTCGGCAGGGATTCGCCACGTCGCCGATACCAACTCGATCTTGCTCGCTGTGTGTGTATCCATACCCGCACAATAGCACGCCTGCACTCGCGCATGCAACCTTAGCGCCCATCCCGCCCAGCATCAGTCCAGATCACCGTGCTCTGCCCCGACTCCGGCGCAGGCATCACAGCCACCACCTTGGAGCCCGGGAACAGGATCTGGATCGTGTCCACAGCCCGCTTCGGGAGCTGCGGCTTGCGCTTGCGGGGCGGCGGAGCCCCTCGCCACGCTGCCTGGCGCTTACCCCTCATCTAGGGGCCTCGGCACTCGGCGTGTCGAAAAATGCAACAATGGCCCGGACGACACGCCGAGCATCCTCTGGCTCGAGGGCCGCTAGCGCCCTGTGCGCGAATGTCCACGCAATCTGGGCATCGTCGGCATCAAACGGAAGGTCTACCTCCAAGATGTGCGTCTCCCCACTCATCGCTGTCTCACGGGGGGAATTCCAAGGAGCCAATCAGAGGTGATTCCAAGAGCGAAGGCCAATTCCTTGATTGCCAGCCCACCTGGAACGCTCCTCCCGGCCTCGTACAGCCGCAGTGCCGCGCCACTGATCGAGAGCCCGTCACAGAGCCCCTCCGGCGACAACCCCGTGGGCTCCCGAAGGCTTGCCAGTCTTTCGCCCACCTCTGCTGCGTAGGTTTCGTCCGAGTCTCCGTATGCCATGAGAAAACAATACCACACCCTGAAGTATTCTTGCAACAGGCTATTGCAAAGTCGGAGGATTGTGTGCCATAGTGCGGTGGCTGCAATGGAGCAGCGGGGAGAAAACCAATGAGTGAGACTGCAGCAAACGTAATGGTGGCCATGCTCGTAGCCTTTGTCTTCATCGGTCTCGGGGGTACGGGGCTCTGGGGATGCCCGAAGTATCGCGTCTACAACGCCGAGATGACCGGCCGCGCCGAACTCGCCCGAGCGGAGCAAAACCGCCAAATCGCCGTGCATCAAGCAAAGGCGAAAGTCGAGGCCGCAACACACGAGGCCCAGGCCGAGATCGTGAGAGCCGAGGGTGCTGCGAAGGCGATGGCAGCGATCCAGGACCAGCTCACAGAGAAATACCTCCACTACCTCTGGGTCCAGGGCTTGAATGAAGGCACGAACGATGTGATCTACGTTGCAACAGAGGCGACGATGCCTATCACCGAGGCCAACCGATTCCGCAGCGATCCCGCTGGTGAGTAGAGCCGCCTTGCGTGAAGTCACCGCACTCCCCGAAGCCCTCGAACACCTCCGAGCCCAGAACCAGCGCGCCTTCAACAAGCTCGCCAACCGGCTGAGGCTCAGGGGTGTGCCCGCGACTCCGGCTCGGCTGGTTCAACTGGAGATCTACCGGCAAGATGCCGAGAGGAAGGAACGGAGAGGATGAGAAACTCGACGCTAGAGGCGCTCTCGTTCGGGATGATTCTATTCGCCATTGTCGGAATGCTGATACCGATCGCGATGATCGCGGCAGCGATAGACTTCCTAGTCGCCGTGTCGTGGGGGCACGTGATGTTCGGCACATGGGGAGTCCTGATTGCTGTCATCACATGCATCAATGCAGTACGCAACAAGAACCAATCACCGAACGACGTGACCAACCCGGACTGGCACCGGCAAGATGCCGAGAGGAAGGAACGGAGAGGATGATGGACGCAATCGAACGACGCACTTGGGAGCTGGTCCGCAAGAGCGCGATACGCTGCAATTGCGGCTGGAACAACGGCGACCACTCCCCGTGCTGCGATATGGACGCGGCGTGGATGGACGCGCAAGACCAAGCCCGTGATGAGGCTTACGAGCTCAGCCAGCGAGAGGAGGGACTGGGATGGTCTTGAACAAGAAGCAACTAAGTGATGTCTGCAGACTCGGAGGCGGGGCTCACACGTGCAGTTATCTGGTGGTGGGCGCCGAATTCGAGTGTGCGAAAGGCACCTCAATTGAATCCGTCCTCCGCGGGAGACGTGAAGCCGGGACCATGAATGCGGGGGGAGACAACTGC
The DNA here is from genome assembly GCA_036479215.1 of Nannocystaceae bacterium. Classification (GTDB taxonomy): domain Bacteria; phylum Myxococcota_A; class Polyangia; order Nannocystales; family Nannocystaceae; genus FL481. The sequence continues at coordinate 26,369 of JAZGFE010000316.1, forward strand.
TCTGGGCCTCCCGAGTTCGATCCTTCAGAAAACAGTCTCGTTACACAGTGAAACCCCTAACCCTACTCCTCGTGCTCGCGACCTTCTTCGCCGGAGCCTACTTCGCCATGCACGTCGAACACCAACACTGGCTCACGCGCGTTGATGCTGTCGAGACACGGCGGTAGGCACCGCTGCGACGCGACACTGATATGGACCAACGGGGAGAAAGCATGGAAGTCAAGACCTTGGTGCGGATACCGACTCGGATGGATCTCGGGTACAGCAATGACGGCGTCCTGGAGTTGGAGCGACTGGCTGCAGGCTCAGCGCTACGGGTTCGCTGCAAAGCGGAAGATGCGGTCATGTCATTCGTGATCTCACGCGAGGAACTCACGCAGGCGTTGACCGTGTTGGACATCCGCAATGAGTAGCGCCGACACGGACAAGCTCTACCCGGCGCTGGCAGAGGCCCAGGCCCGCTACCCGAAGATCGAGAAGAAGAAGTCGGGCCACTACGGGAACTACGCCGACCTTCCCTCCATCATGGAGAGCGTTCGCGGCCCCAACACCGAGGCCGGACTGATCGTCATCCACACGAGCGGCATTGAGGGCGGCGTGTCGTACTCGAAGACGAGCGTCATCCACGTCGAGTCGGGACAGTCCATGAGCGCCGTGATGAGGCTCGACTCTGAGCTATCCGACCAGTCGCTCGGGAAATCCCTGACCTACTTTCGCCGCTACTGCCTCATGGGCCTGCTCGGGATTTGCGCTGATGAGGATCTCGACGGGCAGCCGAGCGATGACGAGCAGAGAAAACGCAGGGATGCGGCGAAGCAACCGGACCCCCCGCCCGACCCCCTCGACCAGTCCTGCAAGGTGGGGTCGTTCTGGGCCAGCGCTCGCAACCTGCTGAAAGCCGCTGGCATCGAGGACAAACCCTCCCAGGACGAGTGCGTGCGAGGTGTGATGCTGGAGGTCGGCAAGGAGATCATGCAGGACGACAAGGGCTTCGAGAGCACGAAGGAGATGACGGAGCGAGACGCTTCCGAAGTGCTCCGCCGGCTCAAGCTGGACCTCGGCGCTACGTCCGGTCCAGATATAGCGAATGGCGGCGATGGTTCTTCGGTGAATACCTGATGGGCGGCGTAGCGGCTCTCCCCACCGATGAGTCCCCGGAGTATCGCTTCGCCGGCGCCCTCATACGAGAAGCCATCGTCGAGGCGATCAAGGGCAACACGCGAGGGTCATCTGTCTGTCTCGAATCGCGTCAAGCCCAGTCGTCGCGGGCCCGCGGTTGGTTCTTCTCTGCAGCGTTTACGGAGATCTGCCACACCTTTGAAGCCGACCCGGAAGTGATCCGCAAAGTGGCGCTCGAAGTGATCGACCGGAACCGGGAGACCCCTAAGCGCCAGGTGAAGTGGAGAGAGGGCCCGCGCGTGAGCATCAGGGGCAACGAGTGGGGCATCTGTCCTGAATGCGGGCGCGAGTTCGCATCAATGGGGACCCATCGTAGGATCTGCGATGGTGGGGACTGGGAGTTTTTGGGGTGATGCAAGCCAGCCGCCCCGTGCAGGCCGTTGTCGGTAGTCCCCCGCAACGGGTCCTTCGCTGCGCGGGGTGGCTTTGGCCTAACACGAGAGAGGGGAGAGCATGAAGAGAGAGCAGATGGAATGCTACCTGCCAAGCGCGGTATTCCCTGACAGAATAACATTCTGGGCGGACGCTACGAGTCATTGGTTCCTCAGAGCGCGCCAGGACCTGCGAAACGGGCGGTCGATTTATTCCCCCGAAGTAGCGCACAAAGCGGCTGCATACCTTAACGCTAAGGCAGGATTGCGATCGGCGGTGCTCGATGCCGAGTCGTGAGTACGCAGACTTCAGTCGCGCGCTGTGGACCGTGTTCCCCGATCCTCCCGGCGAGGAGTACCGGCTAGACCCGGACGGCGGCGTGCAGTACACATGCCCCTCGCCGCGCTGTGACACCATCGAAACGTTTGCTGAGAACGATGAACCGGAGCGGTGCTCGTGCGGGGCGGCGTATGATCCGGAGCAGTACCAGGGCGAGCAGGCTGCGGCGCGGGAGGAGCACGAGTGGCTCGAGATGGCGGAACGGAGGGGAGAATGAGCACCAGTTACCGGCGCTGCCCGACCTGCGACGTGGGCCACTTCGACTTCGAGGGCCCCCACGTCTGCCCGCCCGAGTGGTGCCTCTACTGGACGTCCGAACTCGCCAAGCACCCCGACCGCGACCCCGGTGAGGACGCCTTCCGGGTCCGTGGCGACGACCCCGAATCGGCCGCGAAGAAATGGGCCGAGGAGTACGACCAGGACGGGGACTACCATATCGTTGGGGGGGACTCCCAAGAGATGACGATCTGGAAGCCCGGGGAGTTCGACGAGGCGACCCGCTGGCTGGTCCGCGGCGAGGGCGTCCCGAGCTACTGGGCCGAGGTGATGCCGTGAAGCATCTCAGCCTCTACCTGGACATGAGCAGCGAGCAGGAGCGCCACCTCTACGCCGCAGCGTGCGTGGTCGAGTTCCGCCCCAAGCCCGAACACGCCCGGCGCGGGCCCATCTTCGAGCCGGGCCATCCCGATGACGTGGGCCCTGATGACGGGCGCATTGCGAACCGGATGACGCGCTCGATGGATGCGCACTGGGGCGGGGTGGTGTGGTGAGGATCGGGACTCGCGAGCGGGCCGATTTGGGGCGGGCGGTTGGGGTGTTGAACTTGAATGGGGGAGGGTGAGATGATAATCGAGACACGTTTCAACGTCGGAGACACCGTGTTCCGTCCATACGCGAACACGTGCGCGAAGCAAGTGCAGTGCCCAGATTGCCTCGGCTCTAAGCACTGGGAGGCTCATCTGCCAAACGGGGAGCAGATCCCGATCTGGTGCCCCACGTGCGAGTTCGGGTACGAGCATCGCGGGACTATCGCTGCCGGCTCGGTAGAGGGAACCGTCCAGCGCCTAACGGTGGGGACTGTCGGCATCGAGGAGGATAACCGCTCGGAAGGTGTCGGCGGCATGGTCGAGCGATACATGTGTGAAGAGACTGGCGTCGGCTCCGGCGCCATCCACTATGGATACAACCTGTGCGCAACGCACGAAGAGGCCGAAGCGAAGTTGCCCGAGATGATTGAGGCAATGAAGAAGCACCTAGCAGAGAGCAACGCGACATGCCGGAAGCGGAAGATCGAGGACGGCCCTGGCCAGATGGCGGCGTACTACCGGGCGCAAATTCGCGATGCGAAGAAAACGATCAAGACGGCCGACGAGCGCCTGGCCCGTGAGCCCAGCACTACGGAGAAGGCCTCATGACCGCCCAAGGCTGGTTCCTAAAAGAAAGCGTATGGCTCCCCCCGCAGCTGACACTGCTCGACCCGAGCATCCCGTTCCACATCAAGCGCATGCTCGACACGGCAGCGCGTACCGCTCCCGAAGTCGTGGGCGGTCGCATCTGCTGCACGGCGATCGGTCGCGAGGTGGACCCGGAGAAGTTCTCGTATCACGGGGTTGGGCGGGCGGTGGACCTGAGGACGGGGCTGAGTGGGACGAATATCGAGGACCTCGCGCTGCAGTACCGAGACGGAGCGATCACGAAAACCGAGAGTGTGGCATTCAAGAAGGACGCCTACTGGGAGGCCATGGAGTGGGCGAGCCGTCTCCGCGCCGCCCTAGGCGACGGCTACGACGTGATTTATGGGATCGAGCAGAGCCACACCGACCACGTCCACATAGAACGCGACAAGAGGGACGGCTAGTGGGCCGTGTCGGATGGGAGGGGGAGTAGGTGGGTGACATCCAGACCCGGGAGCGGAAGCACCTTGCTCGTTCCGACATAAGCAAACGTGACATCGAATGGGAGTCGATCGCCTGGCATGTGAACGCTGAAAGCGAGGCGTACCTCGAAGACGCACAGCGACAACTAGCAGACACAAAGCGCGACGTCGAAGCGTGGATCGAAGCGGACCCCAAGTGGCAGTCGCACTACGCGGACTACCAGCGCAGTATGCAGAACGCAGACGGCCACCCGCAGTTGGATTGGCCTCGGCTTCGCGCAGCCCGCGAGTCCGAGTTGTGAACCACCTACGCGAATACCGCCGCGCGCTCAGCCTAACGCAGGCCCAGCTCGCCAAGAAGTCCGGCGTATCGGAGCACACGATCTGCAACTACGAGACAGAGCGGCATGGGGGCCAGCGCAACGACGTGCGGCGCAAGGTGCTTGTCGCGCTTGGCCTAACGTGGGCTGAGCGGGAGCGAGTGTGGCCGGAGCCCGCCGCGTAGTGGATGGCCTCGCTACATTCGCATTGAACCAAGCTGAGCTGGAGCAGCTAGCCGGTGCGGTGATCCTGGTGCTGTTGGGGCTGGCTGCGTTTGTGGGGGAGAGACGGTGAGGGCTCGAACGGTCAAGCGCCGGCCTCCGGCTGACCCGATCCAGGTGCCCAATCACCCAATGATAGCCATGGCGCTGCGGGGTGGGGCATCTCGCTTCATGGTGTACGCCATGGGGGAGTTGACGGTGTTCGCCGGAATCGAACCCGGAGGCCCAGGCGGTTCAATGAGATGGCACCTCAGCATCTCGCATCCGCGCCGCTATCCACGTTGGGACGAGATCGCACATGCGCGGTACTCGGTGGTTCCAGACGAGGCGAACATGATGATGGGGCTCCCGCCGAAGCGAGAGTACGTGAACATCCACGAGAACTGCTTTCACCTGCACGAGATCGTGGAGGCATGACTACTTCCGCTCCCGCTCCTGCTGCAACGCCACCGCGTAGCTCTCCGTGACTTGCATGAGCACCTCGCCACACGCTGCGCGCTTGTCGGATTCGGTAACGAGAATGCCAGAACCTCCCGCCGCCGCGGCTAGGGCGAACAGCAGGGAGACGAGTCGCTCGTTACTGAGTTGCACAACGAGGCTCTATCCTTGGGGTGTAGCTGATCGGGACAGCGACGGAGGTCGGTGCGACATCGGCATGATCCCGGAGCCCTTCCTGGGTCCATCGATCCCAGAGCAGCCCCTCGATGGTCGATATATCCACCCGCATCTCTGCCACGTCGGTAGATACGTTCGCCAATGTGACTCGCATCTCAACGGCTCCAGCGATGAGTGCAACAAACGCCACCACTGCCGCCAGTGTAAGCTCGCCCGCCGTAACCCACTCCGCAAAGCGTGACGTTTTCCGCGCAGCCATTGATCTAATCCTCAACCTCTATGATGAGTTTCGCAGCTGCGGCAGAGGTAGCCTGAACGAACGGGAGCATGAGACTGGAGGGAGCGGTGCCGGTTGGTTCTGCCAGCGCTTCCGGGTCGCCGCTGGAATCGAAGCCGAGAAAGAGATCCGCACGCGAGACCGCATCGGGGAGCTCGAGGTCGAAATCCCGCGTCCCTGCGAACTCGTCCGTTGCGGTCACCCGGAGGTGCTTCTCGACGTTGGCCCCGTGCTCCTGGTCTCGGTATGCAATCTGGTCGAAGGCCTCCTCGTGCGTCTTCTCCGGGATCTCGACCTGGTTGTAGTCGACACCTTGGCGGATCTGGGGCCGGCGCAGAATCAGCACATCCTCAGTCGTGCTGTAGGTGGCCGTCGTGGTGATGGTGCCTGAGGTGGGTCGGTCCTTGCCACCGCCACCGCCCTGCACGCTGTAGTCGGGGCCGTATTGGAGCTCCGTCTCGACGCCTGTAGTGGTGTCGTAGTGGAGCACGAGCAGATCCTGACCGCGCCCGAAGGGGTACGGCACAGAGAGCACCACTTTGACATCGTTGCCGGTGTGTCGGATCTGGTCCCGGGTGTCGGTGACGGTCACAGCTCAACCTTCACCGTCATGTGGAGAGCCATGTCGTCGCCGTCGTCCGTGGCGTCCGTGGCCGTGGGACCGATGCGGGCCGAGTCGGCGGTGACGTCTTCGGCATCCACCGCCGTGGTGCTCGTGTCGGTGACGTTGTGGGCTTGTGCTGCGGTGCCCGTGAGCGGGTTGAAGAAGGTGTGGGTGGGAGCTTTCAGCATGGGGACCGGGTTGCGGATGTCGCGGGCGAAGTTGGGATCACCGCCCTCGGTGGCTGCGAAGCGAATCGCACCGTCGAGGCCCTCGTTGTCGTCCGCGACTCCGTGGTTCCCCAGCGTTGAGGTGATGGGGAACGTGGACCAATACGTCCGCTGGCAGCGACGGAACGTGTTCTCCCAGCTTGGTTGCAGCATGTAGGTCGAACCGTTAAGCGGAACACAGGCGAAGTTTGTGGCGCGGAGTAGGTGGGCCGCTGTCGGGTCATCCGTACCAGGGCCAATGCAGATAGCGATGTTCACTGCGTCACTGATCCCGCCCGTCACAGTGAAGGCCTGGCGCTGGTACGTCAATATGGTGGTTTGCGTCAACACCTGCTCGGTGACGAGTTCCCAGTTCGCGACAAACGTAGGAGTCACCCCGTCTGCGCCCCATACATTGACTGGATCTGCTGTGGGAGCATCGCTAGCGCCTGTCCACTTCAAGACGTACATATGCAGGGAATGCGTAAGGGCGCTTACGAAGAGGTCGAAGGCGATTTCGATCCCACCAGATTTAACCAGAAGAGTCGTCTGGGTATTTTCGAAAATCTGCCCCGTGAACCATTTACCTGCGCCAAGAGATAGCGCACTCAATTGTGTCCTGGTGGATGCAGGGAGTGTGGAGCCAGCCACGAAATCGACCGTGGCTGTGTTTGCCGCGCTAGTGAAGAACTTCCAACCGTCTGCCGTGTATTCCAGATCTGCCGGGTTATTACCAGAGGCGTACCCGCCCCGCTGTACCACTTCGAAGCACGGATTGTAGAGGAGGTTCATGTCTTCAATCTCCAGCAGAGTCTTTGCTTCGCCTTCCGTCGAACTAGCGAGCACGTCCTCCATGAAATCGGATACGAGAGTGGTGTCAGTGGGGCTCTCGTTGACGATGATGGCACCCGTGGATGAGAACGCCAGATACTTGCTGGCACGATCCACGCTGCTCGGTATCTCTGCGCTGATGCTCTCGGGATCGGTGCGCGGGAACCGCAGTCCCCGGTCGAGCGTGGCGGCCTGGTCGATGGTGCGGAGCGCAGCGCGGTCGAGCGCTTTCTCGTGCTCCACAGCCGGGAAGGGTCCGCCTACCGTGAAGGCCGTTGCCTGGGTGAGCGCAGTGGAGCGAACGATGTGCAGCTCTTGGTCGATCGTCGGAGCCGTCACCATCGTGACGTCGCCCTGCTGAGGCTCCGTGCCGGCGTCGATCGCGATGGTGTAGTGGGTGGTTATGACCTGGAGCGTCTCAGCTCCGGTGCTGATGACGCGAAGGTACACCTCCACGTCCGGGAACAGCTCGGGAGAGTCGCCGCTCGAGAAGAACGGGAACGGGATCGAGAAGGCTACGGTGACGCCGTCGCCCGCGTAGGGTTGGGTTGAGGTCGTGCTGGTAACAGTCATTGGGGTATCGTTTGCCTCCGGGCGGCTTCCTTCTGGGCCTCTTCGCGTGCGAAGGTGCGGAACGCCTGGAACTCGGGGTCGTCGTCGAATCGTTCCGCAGTCATCAGCTCTATTCGTGCGTTGTGGCGACCCATGTTGATGTGGTCCTTGATGACCTTTTCCCTGAGGTCCCTTCGCTCGATAGCCTTGTAGCGATCCGTTTCGATGACGGTAGTGAGCTGGTCTTTGGTCCCGAGCCCTTGGAAGTATTTGCCGTCGTTTCCTGCCAGCGTCTGGTAGGTTTCGTAGACGCGCGGGAAGAGAGACATATCGATTGTAGGAGCAAACCCGGCGAACTCGGGATAGGCGAATTCGTCGCGCTTGCGGAGACGGGGCTTCTCCATCTGAAGCCTTGCCATCTCCAGGTAGATCGGCTCGCGGTTCTCCAGCGCCTTGCGCATCGGGATGAAGCCGTTCTCGAACGGGCCGAACCACTTCTCCTTCCGGATCTCTTCGCCGAAGAGCCGACGCTTGCGCGGCAGACGCCCAACAAAGGCCTCGAATTGCTTCTTGTATTCGTCCTGCCAAGAGTTCGTCTCGGGAACAGTGGCTCCCGTGCCGCCGAGCATCTCACTCGCCCAGCGCACCGCAGACGATGCGGGGATGGTCGAATTGAATAGCTGGCGTTTTCCGTAGCGCGCAAGCGAAGCACCGAATCCGCGCTCACCCATCCGGCTGAACAGATCCACTACCTCGGAGGTGCCTTGCAGGTAGCTGCGGTCCTTCTGCGCCATCGCTATAGCCATGACGGAATGCGCAGCGAACTCGGTCAACTCCTCGATATCGGTCTCGTCCAATTCGTAGAGTGTCGTCACCTCTTGGATAGCCGCAGCTGAAGACAGTGTGAAGGAAATCATCGGGTCGAAACGGTCGTAGGTGCCCCATTGTCCATTCCCGATGTAGAAGCCATTACGAGGACGCCCGAGTGCTTCTTGGATCTCACCCTCGGCTAGCGTGGTCGTAACCTTGGTGCGGCCTCCAGTGATGAGCCCAGTCTCCTCGCCCGAACGCACGTCACCGCGCTCCCCCACATCCGTGACGAAGCGTCCGGTAGCAGCAAGGCTCATGGCAATCGAGAAGAACCCGGCCCCGGTGGCAACGCGCGCATAGGCCAGGCTTTCGTCTGCACCGCCCTTCTTCACCGCCTCTTTGAAGCTCGGCATGAAGGCACCCAGCGGGGTCCGTTCGAGGTTGAACGCGAAGATCTTCCCCGGAGTGTGGACGAATGGCAGAATGATGTGTGCCGGCACACCGTTGTCGATCATCGCGCGCCGCGCCTTCGATGTGAACTTGATGACAGCCCCGGCCTCGTCCGTGAAGGTCGAATACTGGGCGTTCTGGGTCGCGTTGATTCGTATCTCCGAGTTCGGGTTCTTGCGGAAGTGGTCGAATACCACCATCTTCTCGCGTGCCGTACCACCTGAGAACGCCGCCTCGCGTGCAGCCCGCGCCCACACCTCGGCCTGGTAGCCGGCGATTTTGGCGATGTCATCCTCGATGCCGAGACTGACTCCGGGAGCTCGGATCGCAGAGCGAGCCAGCGAGGCCATGCGCTGGATACCCGTATCGGGGTCCACGTTGCCCGAGATGGAAAAGTTCTCGGCCATCTTGTTGACAGCGGGGATGTCGAGCTGGTCACGCAGTTCACTGAGCCCAGCTCTGGCCTCGCGCGCTACCGTGCCGGGGGCTTGTAGCTGCGTCACGCCTGGGAGCCCGCGCGCACCTCGCTTCGCACCGCGCCACGTAGCCTGGAATGCAGACCAGTACCCCGCCGTGAGGCCGGCCATTCGGGCGAGTCCCTCAGTGGCAGAGACATTGCGACCCGTGCGACTCAGGGCGGCCTCGCCGGCCGCTGCGACTGTAGACTCCGCAGCCTGCGTCATCGCCACAATCGTCGGGCTCATCATGTTGACGATGTGTGTAGACGGATTCCAGAGTAGCCCCATCGTGTAGAACTCTTGATGGAAGCGCATGGCTCGCACGCTACGAGACGGGAGCGTAGCGTTGTAGAGACCGTTCAGATCCCTCCCCTCCATCGCCAGCATGTTCTTGGCATACTGTTCGATATTCCCCTCGCCACCCATCTGCTCGATGATGTCGGCCATGTTCTTGGCGCGGGTGGTTTCGAGCTTTCCGAGGTTCCCATAGATGTTGAGTGTGCGACCCGCTTCTGCTCGGATGCCGAAGAACTGCTCTGTCACGCGGCTGTAGAGATCCGCCATCTTCATAAACTGGTACTTGAACTGGGGGGCCGTGTCGCCCGACGCAAGGCGCGCCAGGCGGAATAGTTCTTCGCTCGCCGCCTTCTGCATCTGGATCGACACGACAGCCGCTTCCGCCGTGATCCCGCTGCCCACTTCGCGGCCGAGGATGTCTTCAACACCGTAGGCCTGCGCTGCCGCGTTGCTCGTCTCCTCGATAGTGCGCGTACCGCGGCGGGCCACTTCGATGGACTTGCTGAACACGGAGGTGGCCTGATCGGTCATCTCTGCGACAGCCGCAGCCGGGTCTGTGTTCATCTTCGTGAAGAAGTCTTCCCACTCGATATCCGGGCCGCGCGCGGACTCCTCGGCGAGCCGTGCGAACTCCTCCGGGGTGAACTCCTCCCCGGGAAACATCTGTCGAACCGTTTGTTCACCGCCAGCGATATCGGCTTGCGTGAGTACCCGTTCGGATCGCGGGACTCTCGCGGGATCTCCGATGCGCTCGATTGTGGTCGGAACCTGCTCGGCCGCGTCGATGTCCTTGGCGAGCAATCGTGCGCGGTTCGCACGACGCATCACGCGAAGCGACTCGATAAAGCCGTCCCCCGCTGCGCCCAGGCCGGCTTCGACGAGCCCGGTCTGCAAGCGCTTCACGGCGATATCCCAACTCCCCGTCGGGTCCACGGCCATCTCCATGCTCGCGGCGAGTTCGGGGTTGTTCTCTTTCAGTCGCAGGAAGCCCGCTTCCATCGCGCGCATCTCGGCCGTGTCCGCGGTGAGGAGCCCGGCCATGAAGCCCGAGTTTGCGTCGGCGAGGATGCGCCCAGCGACCGGGGACAGACCTCGGGCGGAGAGGGCCCGGAGTATCGGCCCGCGCGTCGCGAGCATCGATGCCGTGAAGCCTGTGATCTCGCGCAGCAGTTGTCCGGTCACAGTCTCAGGCTGATCGATATGAGGGATCAGTTCCTTGATCTTCTCCGCCGCTTCCAAGCGTTCGAGCCGCGTCGGCTGCTCGCGAGAGGGGCCCTCGAAAGGCGTGTCGGTAAAGTAATTGAGCCAGAACGCTCCCATCAATTCCGTTGGGCGGGCTTGCGGATCGGTCCCGCCGACACCCAGATCAGTGGCAACATCCACCACATCACGCGCCACGTCCCCAACCGCACCGGGAATGGCCGTGGTGAACACCTCCGGTACGGCCTTGCCAATGTCCTTCGCTGCGGCGGCTGCGCCTGCGGCTACCTTGCCGGGCACTGCGGGGAGATCGCGACTCGCTTCGGCCCGCTTGCGTTGAGCGTCTACGAGTTGCTCGCTGATGCGGTCGAGAACACCCTGCGTCTCCACCTGTTCCTGCGCTTCGACTTGGACGTTGAGAAAATCCCACTTCTCCTTGCGGAGACGGAGAGCTTCCTTGTCCTTGAAGTCGTCCTCCAGTGTCGTAGCCGGATCCACAAGCTGCGGAGCGGGCTGCGGCTGAGGCGTCGTGACGGTTTCGTTGAGTTGGTCCGCCATTACTGTGCCACCCCGAGGCTTTCTTCTGCTATCCGAGCAGCGTAGGCTGCGGCGGCGGCGTCCAGGATTAGTCTGTCTTCTAGTGAGAGTTTGTTCTCGTCGAACTTCACTGCCTCCAGACGCACTTGCGCTCGCCTGAGCAGCCCTGCCTCGGTCTTCGGGTCCACCTCGGAGGTGCCCTTGTCGAACTGAACAGCGCGCCTCTTGTTGAGTTCCAAGATGTCCTGCTTGTACGCAAGCTGGTTCTTCCGTTGCTCGACCTGGATTTCCCTCTCAGTCGCGTTCGGGTTCTGCTCGCGAAACACCCTCGCCTTGACTATTTCATCTGTCCTGCGGATTTCTAGGTCTATCGGCGACATGGTCGCATTTTCTACGAAGTCCGGCGAGGTCGATCTATTGATAGAGCGATCCCATTCGGCGTATGCCGACACAGCTGCCTTCTCCTTCGTGTCGCCACGCCGGCTAGCGTTTATCGATGCGAGCTTGGCGTCACCCCACCCAACCGTAATCATGCGCGAGCCAATGGAGCGCCGGATGAGGTCGCGGGCTCCGTCCATATCGCCCTCGTGCTGAAGCTGCTCGATGGCAAGGACAGTGAAACGGTCGTTCGATGTTGCGTCCTCTTGGCGCAACGCAACGAGAAGGTTATTGGTCGAAACCCGATCGAGCCCGAGATCCAGGATCGCTTCCTCAGTCCTGATCTCTCCTGCCTTGATCCCCCGTATCCCGCCGCGCCAAGTCTCGTCTTCCGCGGCCTTGATGTCGTCCTCTTGGCGCTTCTCGATTCCGGCGATCTCCATCTTGAACAGAACGTTCTGATCGTCCGGTGTCAGAAACGCTGAATTGTCGGGGTCGTGCAGAATTCCTATCGCGGCGTCGTAGTTCCCGATTGCGAGTTGCGCGCGTACAGCGGTGTTGATGAGCGCTGCGTTACCTTCGACAAGCCGCCTTGCCAAGTCGTCCATGTCCCGATTGCTGGAATGCTCGAATAGCAACGCGTCCCAGTTCTTGATCGCGCTATCTAGTGATTCTGACGATGGGTCCAACAGTAGTTGCGCGCTGAGGCGTTGCACTCCGTTGTCGAGAACTAGATCCGACATGGCCCGTGTCTGTGCCATCTGGAACGTGGCGGCTTCGCCCTTGCGATCTTCGATCTGTTGCATCGAGAAAAGCGCGGCCTTCTGCTGCTCGAACGGGGACACGCCGTCCAGCAGCCCCCCCGTCATCAGATTTTCATGCGCCGTGATGAGCCCAGTCTCCACCTCCGCCATCCAGCCGGGGTGGGACACCTTCCCCTGTTTCGCTTTTGCCAACACCGACCCGTAGAGATCCTGCATGTCGAAGCGGAAAGCGCTCAGCTGGATCGCGTCGTGTGAGGCTTGCTGCTCGCCGGCGACCTGGGACGCGAACTCCAGCACCCCGCCCACAGCTTCACCAGCGGCCCGAATGCCCTGCCGAGCAAGCTGACCGGCGGTTTCGAGTCCGCCCAAGCCGAGCGGGGTTGGGTTGATCGTAGGAGTTCGCTGAATTGTGGGCAGTGTCGGCATCGATCAGAACCCGCTCGACGCGAGAGCCGGAGCCGGGAACGTCCCAGGGGCTTGGGTCGTGATGGCAGAGGTCGGCAGCGCTGTGGTGAAAGTGGGAGCCGAAGCCGCCTTGGCAGCCGAGAGGAAGCCGCTCGAGACTGCACTGAGCCCACCGGCCACCGCGCTGAGCGTGGCCTGGCTGGCGTTGAACCGGGCAAGATCGGCCTGGAACTGGATCGCGGCCACCTTGCTATCAAAATCGTATTTCACAAATTGGGCATTTCGGCGGGCGTCTGCTGCGGCTTCGGCCAGCGTGTCGAGGCTTGAACCGCTCATGGTGACGCCTTGGAAGCCTCTGTGGGCTCGCTGCGCGCCGATTGTGAAGCGCCCCCGGCGTTCGACCTCCATGAGCGCGAACTGGCCCTGGACTCGCACGGCCTGAGCGTTCTTCTGGAGCGCCCGGGCCTGGCTACCGAGCGATTTGGAGAGCGAGATTCCCTCCCCCACTCGGGTGAGGCCCGCACCGAAGCCCGAGGCGATATCCAGCACGCCTTCTGTGCCGCCCAGGCCGGGGACATCGAATGCCCCGCCCGGGCTGAGCGAGCGCCGCACGTCGTCAAGAAAGGCCATCGGCGAACCTCACGTACAGATACTGGTTGCCCTCGCCGTGGTGGCCTCGGTGCTTCAGCGTGGCCTCGTGGTGGAAACCCAACACCTCGATCCAATTGATGGCGTGGGTGTCGTCTACCGCGATATCGGCCTCGAGTCGCATGAAACCGGCTTCGAAGGCGGCGGGGATGAGCTCACGCTTCACGATGCGCGTGAGCGACAGGACGTGGCCTCGGGCGGCATCTTCGAGCCATACCCACACACGTCCCACGCCCGGCCACATCTCCGTGATGCCGGCCAGAGCCACGGGTTCGCCATCCAAATAGAGGGTGCGAATCAGGTCGGCCGGGGCGTGCATCTCCTCCACGATCGTACCCACTGGGGCAGATTGCCCCTGTTCCACGGGGAACACTCGTCCGTAGTCGGCCAGATCGAACACGCGCGCTTCCAGGCTGCTCATCGGTTCGCGATCTCAAACCAGGGCATCCAGGCCACCAGCGTCATGGGGTAGGGGCGGTCCTGGCGCACGTAGGTTCTCCGATTTCGCGACCAATCGTTGGTCGTCTCGAGCGGCTCCGTATCCCCAGTGAATAACGGCGGCGACTCGTCCATCAGGTCGGCCGGCTCACGGTAGCGAATTGGCTCCAAGCTAGCGGAATCAGGGCCGAATTCCCCTCCCACGGTGGAATCGAGACGCAGCGCGAGGTTGGTGAGGCGCGATCGCTTGCCTTGGCTGGTAGGAGAATCGCGAGTAGTCAGCTCGAAATCGTTGCTGAACCCGTTGCTCTCGTAGCCGAGCCCCACCTGAACCACGTCCGCAGCGGGATCGATTGCTACCTGGCCGGAGGCGTCCACCACCCGGTCCCCTTGGTCCGCCCCGTCTCCCAGTACCTGGACCGTCTCGCCAATCAGATGGTTCAGGTTGCCTGCCGTGGTGATCGTGAGGTCCGAGCCAGACTGCGTGTAGCCGGAATCCACGAACCAGCCGTTCGTCTTGTTGCCCCCCACTGCGAAATCGTTCTTCATGAATTCGACGTAGCGGACAGTAGAGCCGTCCACGGTGCGCTTCACGATGAGCCACACCTGATCGTGGTCGGAGCTCGAAGCCGTGGCCGGAATCACCGCCACCGACTCCACCACGGCACGCGGCTTGATGGTGAGGGTTCCTGCCCCCACATCGGTGATATCGACCGGGTTCTGGGCTCCGGGAGCCAGGGTCAGGAGGATCTCGCCGGCAGCTGTCAGCCTGATGAAGTAGTTCAGGTCGTCTCGTAGCCCGCCGGGCAGGGTATCGGTCGTCGCCAGGCGCATCGGGCCGGCGCCTTCCGCGAAGCTATGAGCCGTGCTGATGGTGTCCGTGTCCACGTCGATCTCGGTGGTGGCCACATCCAAGGGGCCAAATGTCCCACCCGCGATGAACCGGGTGAAGCCAGCCACCTTCTGGGTGCGCTCGAGCGTGAGCCCAATCATCTGCCCGTCGTCGCGCACCATCCAGATGGTCCCGTGAGGCTCCTTCTGGAACGCCATCTGTGTCACGCCGCTGTTGAGGATCTCATCCGCAATCGCCGTCAGGTCTTCACTCACCCACCCGTCGGCGTTGAAGTTGTATCCGAGCCCCCGTACCTTTCTCCCTGTATGGGAGATGTGTACTACAAAATCTTCGACACGCGCCGGGGCCACGTTCTTGGTGCCGTAGGTGTTGGCTTCGCGGATGAATACGTTGGTGGGCGTTACTGGGCCGGTCTGGTCACTACTGAGGGTGCTCGTGCCGCCAGTGGTCCCGATGACGAGATCGTTGCTGGAGGGGCTGAGCCAGCGGATGACGTTCACCTGCCCGGTTGCACCTGCGCTCATTGTGAACGTGAAGGCCGAGTCATTTTGGACGTTGGATAGAGAGACGCCAGAGGGGTTCTCGTCCGCGTCCACGTCGTCTGTGGGACTGAAGTTCTCGTAGTCGCCTGTGACGCTGGCCCAGATGGTTTCGGGCGCTCCGTCGCCGCCTGCGAAGACGAGACGGTTCTGGTAAAACGCCACGGTAGTGGGATAGCTGAGCCCTGCGGCTTCCCCCCATGCACCGAGACGCCAGTCCACGGTCGCTAGCGTTGCGTCGCCGTTTGCGGCACGCAATATTTCCAACTCCACGTTCTGCTCGTCCGTGAATAGCGTGACGCGACCCCATCCCCACACGTTCCCTTCCTTGTTGCGCCAACGGACCAGGCGTCCCCGGGTCAAGCCGCCACCATCCAGGGCGTCAGCGTCTTCTGCAACAAAGGTGTCGGCGCTCGCGACGCACGCTTTAGCTGAACCCACGGCCGGATCTGTAATCGTCAGGGTCGTCGATGACGTGTTGAGATCCTGGTAGGGCCCGTCCAGTGTGATGATGTCGTCAATTGACCACACTGTATCGCTGGTACGAGAGATCTTGCGAGGACGGTGATCGGTGTGGGTGGTGTAGAGAATGTCCGCGGACTGCGTGTAGTTCAACGCAAAGGCATCCCCTACGGGGTATGTAGTCGTGAGGTTCGGAGCACCCGTAGTAGGAGCGACGAGCGTCAGTAGCGCCTCATCCTTGTAAACCCGCATGACATTGTCGGCGAATTCCAGCGTGTAGGCGAGCGACTCGCTGAATACGAACGGATGGAGGCGTCCCTTGTCTGTTGAGTCGAGCACCTCGGTGACGAAGGCCGTACCCGAGCGTCGTCGGATGGGGCCGGCCGTCAAGATGTGCCAGTTCTCGGCCAGCGATAGCGAGGAGTTGTAGCGGCTCACATCCGAACGCCCCGCCGTCATGGGGGAGATTTCGCCCCCATTGAA
>JAZGFE010000317.1:0-6932 GCA_036479215.1 Nannocystaceae bacterium
AGTTCATCACTAGAAGAAATACCCCTCCCAAAACTACACATCCCTCCACAGTCTCGCTCCACCTCCAAACAAAACATTCCTCCTCCTGACCCCGTCTGCCTCATACACAAAAAATCTGACACCCTCAATCCTTGAAAATCTGCGACCGCGAACTGTCTTCACGCGGCTTTTCGAAGGCCCGCGACGCCTACTTGTTTGCGCCATTCCGACCGGGACACCGGCTCTCCGATGAGGGCGAGCACGGCCAGGAGATCGATATCGACGTCAGAGAGGGTTTGGGGAGAGGCGGGATCGTTGGCCACGACGGAGATTTAGCAGAGCTCGGAGCGGGACAACACCGTGGATCTGTCGCGGGTTGGCAGGGGTTAGGGGCCGCGCAAAAATAGCATAATGTTCGTATTCCCCCAGAATGGACGTCAGAGGCGTCCAGTCACGTTCCACGAACTTCATCGATCGACTTGTTTTTGCACGGCCCCTTAGTTGGCGATGTGTCCATGGCTGCCGGGTGGGTTCGTGCTGGCGTACGACTTCGCTACGGCTCCACGGGCTGGCCGGCAAGTTGCCACGCCGAAAATCCGCCATCAAGATGATACAGCTTCGGAAACCCGAGTTTTCCGAGCTCGGATACCGCCGTCAAGCTCCGCCCTCTCGGGACTCCCGCCGAACAATGAACGAGATAGGATTTGCTTCGATCGAGTGCCGCGATCTTGCCGTTGAACGAGGCGTCACGGACATCAATATTGACGGCGTTCGCTAGATGCCCTACCGCAAACTCCGCCGGCGTCCGTACATCGAGCACGATGACCTCGGAGGTCGGCCGAAGTAGATCTTGGGCTTGGGCGACGTTCACATGGGTCGATGGGTCGACCAGTGGCACGGTCGCGGCGGGGACCTCGGCGTGGAGGACTGGCCGCCGCTCTTGCTTCGCGGCCGGAGGGGCTGCCCCTTGACCGCATGCGGAAGCGAACAGAACGATCGAAAAGAACCTGCTACTCGGAATTGTGACGGACATGGGCAATGAGGCATCCTTGCGACGGAAGCAATTCTACCACGATTCGCGCGCGGCTCGGCGCCGCAACCACACCCGTACCCAGAGCGTGTGCCGAGCCGAGCGGGCCCTTTGCAAGCTCACCTCTACCAGGGGGCGTACCTCTGGGCTCCGCGGAATCCTGTGCGCCAAAGTCTTCCATCTATCCGACCGATTCGACGCCGCGCTTCACCATCATCACGCGACCTTAGTTCGCGAAGTCGTCGCTACGTGATCAGGCGGGAATCCACGCGCCCAGAACGATGCCAACATGTTCCATGCTCGGTCTCCCTATCTTCCAGTCGCGGCATGATCCGCGCCTCTATTGGGGCGCAATGTGTGACCCCGTTGCAAGGGAGACCGACCGCTTTCGCCAGATCCCACCTTACGCCCCCAGCGACGCGCGGATACGCTCGGTCATTGCTCGACCTATGCCGCCAGAGGTCCACTCCATCCCTTCCGTTGCTATCGTTTTTGCGAGTCGGAGCAGCAGGTCATGCAAGTACGGCAACCTCAGGGACGAGCCGGTTCAGATCTTGTGCCTGCGCGACAACTCCTTCGCTAGCCGATCACGCCTCGGGTCCCCGAGACAGATAGCCTGACGCGCGGCCCCCCGCCCCCGCTCCTAGGCCGAGAAGCCAGTCGCAGGGCATCCGCGAGGGCTCCACGCCCCGCGCCCATCGGCCAGGAACCGTGTTTTGGGACATACTCGCCGCCACATATGGCCCGCAAGAAGCGACGAGGAGAGACCGGCGACCGACAACTCACCCAACCCACGCCAGGGGCAACGACCGCCTCCACGCGCACGCCGTCCGCCTTCGGAGCAGCGACGCCCCAGCCTCCCTCAGCAACCGCCAAGGCGCCCACCGAGATACCCGCCTCCGCCAGGTCGTGGTTGATCCTCTCGGCCCTCGCGGCGCTCGTCGTATCCTTGCTCGGACTCCTGCCAGGTCTCGCCCCGGCGGCCACGGATACCACTCCCGAAGGCCCCTACAACCTCAGCTGGGGTTTGGGCGCCTCGGCAGTCGCCTCTGCCACGGCCCTGCTTGCCCTCACCGGACCCCGTACTCGAGGGCTCGCACTGCCCAGCGTGCTGCTTTTGGGCTACGCACTTGCCGCACTCGAGCAGCGTAGCCAGACATCGTCATGGCACCGTGCCGTCGTGCAGTTTGTGGGCCTGGGACCCGACGTGCTCATCGCCGCGACGTGGGGGCTCATGGTTGCTGGCCCGCGGCAACGAGGCCTCGTCGTCGCCGGGCTCGTCGGTATCGCGTGTTTCATCTTCAGCCCCACACCCGTCGAAAACAGCATCGCCCCAGGCGTGAGCGGCTTCCTTGTCGACTCCTTGACCCTCAACCCGGCGCCGTGGCGATTCGTGCCCGCGATCCTGAGCATGATCATCGCCGCCATCGCTAGTTGGTGGGCGTGGCACCCGAGATCCCCGCGCCACCCACACCCTGCCGCCTTGGCTGCGCTCTTCGCCACCTGGGCGCTCGCCACGGGCGTCCTCGGGGCGGAAGGCTGGATCGCGCCTTTGGCCACATGGACCCCCTGGGCCCATGTCCCGCTGCGCGTCGCGATCCTATGCACCATCGCGGGCTTGGTCTGGTGGATCGCAGCCACAGCGTCCCAAGGAGGCGCGAAACACTGGAAACAGCTCGAGCTGGCCACCGCACTTGCCGTTTGCTCCGCGTTCCTTCTCGTCCGATTTCAGACCTTCCACTGGTCGAAGACCGACGAGAACATCTATTTCTACGCGGCTCGGGCCCTCGGTGACGGACTGCTCCCCTACCGCGACTACTTCTACGCCCACCCGCCCGTACGCGTGCTGCTCCCCGGCCTTGTATTCGCACTGTTCGGCTTTTCCATTTGGACGGCCCAAGCCATCCCCACGGTGGCATCCCTGGCCGCAGGCCTGTTCATTTGGAGAACCGCGCGGCATCTCCTCGGGCCGCGGCGCGGCGCCGTAGCCGGCGTCCTCGCCCTCACGTTGCATCTCGGGAACGTGCGCACGCTGATCGGTAGCACCGAAATGTCCGGCGTGAACATGGCCATGGCATTGGCTTGCGGCGGTCTGTGGGCGGCGACGACTGGGCGGGCCGAGCTTGCCGGCGTGCTGAGTGGACTCGCCCTCGGCGTCGGCATGGTCATGATCTGGATGATGCCCACGATCGTGCTCACCGCGTGGTGCAAGCACGCTCGTCGCCACGGCTTTCTTCTTCTCGCTACCCTGGGCACCACCATCGCGGCCCTGGTGGCGCTTGGGACCGTGTTAGGTGGAGATGCATTCTTCGAGAGCGTATT
This sequence comes from Nannocystaceae bacterium, assembly GCA_036479215.1. Classification (GTDB taxonomy): domain Bacteria; phylum Myxococcota_A; class Polyangia; order Nannocystales; family Nannocystaceae; genus FL481. The sequence continues at coordinate 3,332 of JAZGFE010000317.1, forward strand.
TCGCTTCCACACGCTCAAGAAACCCCAAAGCCCGCATTTTCTGCCTCCGACGACCGATCCATTCGGCTTGCTCGGCGCTGTAATCAACAATCTGGGAACCTTGATCGAGGACGGGGTCCTTTATCAGGTGACGGTCGCCAACCCTCTGGCATGGATCGGCGGCGTGGCGGCCCCGCTGCTACTCATTTGCCCATGGCTCGTGCCCCACATCGATCGCTGGCTCCGTTTCGCCAACTCGCGTCCCCGTTCCCGACCGGGCACGCGGAGGTGTGCCGAGACGAAACCACAACAGAGGGCCCACCTCGACCCATCCACCGACGAGAATCTCCCTCCGGGGTGGCAACACACGCTCCCCCTCACACTGGCGATCCCAGTCGGTCTCTCGTTTTTCTCGCTTCTCCGCGAACACTACACATTTTACTGGGCTGTGTTCGTGCCGGTTCTCGCCCTCATGGCCGGCTGCGCGGCAGCCGGATGGCTCTCCCGTTTGTCACGAATGTCTACGGAACCCGTCCGGCGACACGTGGTGTGGTTGGCCCTCGCATTGGCCCCTACCACGATCGCAGCCGACTGGAGCCTCAGCTCCCATCCGTTCGGAGAGCGCAAGATCGCAGGTCGGGTTCGGACATTTGCATGGCACAGCACAGCACCGACGGATGGACTCGATGGACTCACCGCCAGTTTGATTTGGAAGCCTCACGTCATCCGAGGTGAGTTCGAAACGCCCGTCGACCGCTTCTTGTGGATGAAGAAGAAGACCTTTTCCGTGGCACCCGATATCGCACGCTTCGTCGCCGAAAACACAACCCCCGACGCGACCCTCACCGGGGCGTCGCTGTACGCCCCCATCGTCGCCCTACTCGCGGGTCGACGCGTCGCCGCCAACGAGGTCGATACCAACGCCAAGGTATTCCAGACGGGCCTGCGCAGCGAGCCGTCGTTTTGGCGAAACGCCTGTGCCGACAACGTCCAGGCGGTCATCGCTCCCCGCCAGGGCTACTTCGGCCGCAAACGCTTCTTCACGTCATCCAGTGTACGAGATGATTTTTTCGTCGCACAGACCTTCCACGACCCCCTCATCAAGTGGGGCCGGAGCGAACCTATTCACGTGCTGTTGCTCGTCGACCCCGACGCAGGTTGCTCGGTAGATCACTAGGAATCGAGCACGCGCCACGCGATGACGGGGGATGATCCCGGGGACGACTCGAGGACGACTCGAGGACGTCCCCCCTCTTCTCTCTTCTACCTTCCCATCGCCCCCGACCTTCCACCGTGGCCTACAGAAGTCGTGTCCGCGAACGCATGCGGTCCCCGGCCCCCGTGAGCCACGCCCGCTCTCCTCGCCAACAGCGCGCGACGACCGGGGGTGCCACGAGGCGTACATCATGGATCCGCGGGTCCGCCCAGCATCGCGCATGCGTAGCGGCGACGCCCCTTGTTGGGTTGGCACATCGAAGCGACTGGCGTACAACCCCGCCATGGAGACAAGCAGCAGCATGGGCCTCGGCGCGGTTTTGGGACTGGCGCTCGTGAACGCGGCATCAGCTTGTGGCGGGTCGGGGTCAGGAGCGGAGGCTGGAGCGGGGTCGGGCGCGGGGTCGGGCGCCGGGTCGGGAGCGGGAGCTGACATCCCCACTCTCGATTGGAACCCGGTCACGGGCGGTACCATGATCGGCGTCAAGATCTACGACGAGCCTGACGACTACGGGCTCACGTTCGCGCGCTGGACCGAAATGGGAGTCAACACGGTATTCGCCAGCGAGCAAGTCGCATCGGCAAAGGCGTACCGCGACCTGGCGAAACAGCATGGGATCGCCACGTTCTTGATCCTGCCTATCTACTACGAGTACGGGGCGGCGAAATCCGGCCCCGGGGCTTGTGCGGTGGGCACAGACGGCGAGTGTCTCAAACTCGACTGGGTCGAGTTCATGAGCCCCAGCGGCCAAGCCCACCGCGAGGCACGTTTGGCGTGGATTCGAGGCCTGGTCGAGAACCTGCAGCCCGAGGGACTGAGCATCGACTTCATTCGTTTTTTCGGCTTCTGGGAACAGATCTACCCCGACACCGATCCGGCCAACATCCCCAATAGCTGCTTTTCCGCGACGAGCGTCGCCGCGTTCGAGCAATATGCGGGTGTCCAAGTGCCCGAGGAGGTGGCCAAACCCGCGGACGTTTCGGCCTGGATTCTCACCGAGCACGCCGATGCCTTTACCGAGTGGAAGTGCGACACGATCACGAATATGATCGAGGCGATCGCCGATATGGCGCGCTCGCTCGATCCCGACCTCCTCATCAACGTGCACTTGGTACCGTGGCGCCGGGGGGATTTTGGGAACGGGATCAAGCGCATTATGGGCCAAGATGTAGAAGCGATCGGCAAGATCGCCGATTTTATCTCGCCCATGACCTACTCGTTCATGGTCAAACAAAACGCCGACTGGGTACGCTCCGTAATGGAGGATATGGGCGCGCAGGCCGATATCCCCATTGTGCCCAGCGTGCAGGTATCGACCACCTACCTCCCCGATGAGATGACGATAGAACAATTCGAGCATGCAACCCAGGCGGCATTGCGCAAACCCTCCGGCGGAGTCGTATTTTACAACTGGCCCAAGCTCGACGAAGATCAGGGTCGCTACGACGCTGCGAAAAAAATTGTGGAGAAAATCGGCAGCGATTGACCTAGATCATGTCACGTTGAGCCATGGGAGATCCAGTGCCGCTCGCCTGCCGCCACCTTGCCGCCATCCTCCCGCTATGCCTCGTCCAGGCCTGTCTCAGTCCCGCGCGCCGGGCCCCATCCACGGCGCCACACGGGCAGACGGTCTCGACGCGGCCCCAGCGGTTCCCGCTGGGGCCGGGGACGGAAAAGTGGGCGCTCCGGACAGCCCGCTAGGATCACAGCGTTCCACCCATGTAGAGGGATCCGCCAAGTCCCTCGAACCGGCCAACGGCAAGCCACTTGTGCTGACCGTAGAACAGCTCGCACGCGCGCGGCAGGTGCAAAACCACGTTGTTCTCGCGGCCCGACGGCACCGCATCGACCCCAACTTACTCAACGGCGTGATCTGGACCGAGAGCAAATTCAACTCGCGAGCACGCAACCGCTCGGGCGCGCGGGGGCTCATGCAGCTCATGCCGAAAACGAGCCGCGCGATGGCGAAGCGCCTCGAACGGCGCAGCCGCCCCTACAACCCCGAGTTCGCCATTGAAGCGGGATCGTTGCTGTTGTCCATCTTGATCGAGAAATTCGACGGCAACGAGGAGCTGGCACTTTTTGGCTACGCACGCGGTTCCGGGACCGTGCGCGCCTGGCAACGAAGAGGAGACCCCATGCCCGAAGGTGTGCCCACGTTCATCGTGAAGGTACGCCGCGCCCAGGCAGCCTTCGCCGCCCACGGTTTTCCCGGCCAATGACGTCGCGCTCCGCCTCCGGCGGATGGGAACGGCACAGAGCTCGTCACCAGCCCAACCCCCCAAACGTCCGCGACGCAACGCCACGCGTTGACCCCGCCCTTCCGACGCACGAACAACCGGCGGCTGCGGTCGCCGTCGGTCGCCGCCGACGACCCTTGTCGACCGGCGACCGCCGACCGCCGCC
>JAZGFE010000318.1:0-3551 GCA_036479215.1 Nannocystaceae bacterium
GCCCGGACCGCGGCGGTCAGCCCGCTCGCCCCGTGGTGGTCGGTGCACCACTCGTCCATCGCGTCCAGGACTTCGTCCGGCTGGTGCACGACGAGGTCTGGACCCTCCGCGAGCACCTCGAGCTCCCGTTGGTGACCCGACATTTCCATGTCGATCCAGACCAATGCCGGCGAGTCATCGTGGCCGCCCATGGCGCGGACAAAACCCGCCCGCGGCGGTCAGAGCCAATGCGGCCGGTACCTCGCCTTGCTCGGCGTCGAGAGTCCGTCCCCAACCGTGAGCCGAGCAACGACGCTCAAAGTCGCTGAATCCCTTGAGATTGGATCCGGATGCGATCGGGTGTCCAGTGCACGTCGAAGTCCAACCGAACCCTGCTGCGATGCGCGATGGTCGTTCGCTTGCGCGCAAAGGGGATCGGATAGTACCCGGTGGTACGGGAGGGTTTCACTGGGCATGATCCGTTTGGCCGGACACTCCGAAAGCGGAGACAATGCCAAACACAACGAACGTGACGAAGAAGAAACGGATCAGACAGAACCACACGCCGGAGTTCAAAGCGAGCGCGGTCGAGCTGGCGATGCAGGGTGACACGACGATCGCGGCGGTGGCCAGAGACCTCGGCGTCAGCGACAAGAGCCTCTACGAGTGGGTGGCCAGCGCGAAGCGTGAAGCCCAGGGCGGCCTGAGCTTCGAGGAGCGGGAAGAACTCAAGGCACTCCGCCGCGAGAACAAGCGGCTCCGGCAGGAGCGCGACATTTTAAAAAAAGTGTCGATCATGTTCGCGAAGGACGGCGGGTGAAACTCGAGCACGCCGAAGCCGCCTCCGAGGAGTTTCCGGTCGCGGTCGTGTGCGACGCGCTGGAGATTTCGCGCTCGGCGTTCTACGAATCGCGGGCCCGGGCAAGACGAGGCCCGAGCGCCCGCGAACTCGACCGACGCCGACTGAGGCACGCGATCGCAACGACCTTCAAGGAGAACCGAGGGGCCTACGGGCGCCCTCGAATGCGGCGCGCGCTGGCGGCCAAGGGCATCCAAGTCTCGGTGAATCGGCTTCGCCACGAGATGGCCTCCATGGGCCTGTACGGGAAGCTGCGACGCTCCTTCAGGAAAACGACGCTGTCCGAACACGGCGAGGCGATCGCAAAGAATCTGTTGAAGCAGAAATTCCAGGCGGACGCGCCAGACCGAATCTGGTGTGGCGACATCAGTGTGCCGCAGAAAGCTGCACGAGAGATGAGGGATAGGCCCCTCGCAATCGGCTTACAGGAGCAGGTTGCAAACCACCGCATGCGGCTTGGGTCAAAAGCCCTGGTCGTGAGCGTTGCGGAAGAGGCACCTTGAGGTGTCAGGTGTGGATCAAGAAGGCGAACAACCGTGAACTGCCGTTCAAGTGTCGAAACTGCTCAGATGACGTCTAAACCGGGAGTTGATGTTGGCCCGGGATCAGCATGGCGGGCGCCTGTTTATTGGCCATGTGACGTCCGGCATAGAGGCAGCGCGATCTTGGTCCAGGCTCTCGTATGGAACTGCGGGAACCTTCGGTTGCGATGTGAAGGGAAAGGCACAAGCTCAAAGAGCGAGGCCGATAATACCAATGCGCAACCAAGGGACGGAGCGATTCGTAGTAGTGATGAAGCTGCTGTAATGGCGGTGGAGCGAAGGGGTCGCGTCATCGGGTCATGGGTGCAGGTCAACCGCCTCGGCGGGAGGAGCATGGGCACATGACAAAGTCGTTCGATATTCCAAAGTGGCTCGTCTGGAACGCTTTTCAGCGAGTCAAATCCAATGGAGGAGCGGCGGGTGTAGACAAGAAAACGATCGAGGAGTTCGAGGGGAGCCTGCGGGGAAACCTGTACAAGATTTGGAATCGGATGTCGTCGGGGAGCTACTTTCCTCCGCCGGTCAAATCCGTGATGATTCCGAAGAAGGACGGGGGACAACGCAGGCTCGGAGTCCCTACGGTTGCCGACCGAGTTGCCCAAACGGTGGCCAAGATGGTCCTCGAGCCTATGCTCGAGCCCATTTTTGACCGAGATTCGTTCGGGTATCGCCCGGGTCGTTCCGCGTTGGATGCGGTGGCCCTGGTGAGGCGGAGGTGCTGGAAGTACGATTGGGTCGTCGAGTTCGACATCAAAGGTCTGTTCGACAACATCGATCACTTACTGCTCCTTCGAGCACTGGAGCGACACTGCGAGGTGCCATGGGTCATCATGTACATCAAGAGATGGTTGGTGGCCCCGCTCTTGGACGAACAGGGCTCTCTTGTGCCCCGGGATCGGGGAACACCGCAAGGGAGCGTGATTGGTCCGTTGCTCGCGAATCTGTTTCTTCACTACGTGCTCGATGCCTGGATTCGCCGCGAACTGCGGAGTGTCCGGTTCTGTCGATATGCAGACGATGGCGTTGTGCACTGCAAGAGTGAGGCGCAGGCCAAATTCGTGCTGGCGAAACTCGGTAAGAGGCTGCGCGAGTGCGGCCTCGAACTGCATCCAGAGAAGACGGGGGTCGTCTACTGCGCCGACGTGAATCGGCGGGACGACCAGCCCGTCATCCAGTTTACGTTTCTCGGCTACACGTTTCGGCCGCGGAAAGCGGTCGACAAGTATGGTCGCGTATACGTGAATTTTTCTCCCGCCGTGAGCCGCGGAGCTTTGACGGCGATGCGGCAGAGGGTGCGGCGGTGGCATATCCAGCTCAAGTCCGACAAGGACTTGCGTGACCTCTCGAACATGTTCAACCCCGTGTTGCGGGGTTGGATGAACTACTACGGTCGTTTCTATCCGACGGCGTTGAAGCCCCTGTGGCGAAGCGTCAACGACTACCTCGTGCGCTGGCAGAGGCGGAAGTACAAGGGCCTAGCGATCGGGGTAACCCGGGCTGCTAAGGCGCTTGGTCGTCTCGCGGATGCATCTCCCGATGCGTTCGTACATTGGAAACTTGGGTTTCGTCCTACGGCTCGATGATGGGAGCCGGATGAGCTGAGAGGTTCACGTCCGGTTCTGCGAGGGGCTGGGGCTGAAATGCCCCGGTCTACTCAACCCTACGTTCGCACCTGGCAGGGCTGGCTGTACGTGGCCGTCGTCATCGATTTGTTCTCGCGCAAGGTTGTTGGCTGGGCGGTCGCCGACCACATGCGTGCCGACTTGGTGACCGGTGCCTTCGACATGGCCGTCGCCCGCCGCAACGTTGAGCCCGGCCTCATCTTTCACAGCGATCGCGGCAGTCAATACGCATCCAACGGGATGCGCCGTCGATTGCGGCGACTCAAGAGCAAGCAGAGCATGTCCAGCAAAGGCAACTGTTACGACAACGCCGTGGTCGAGAGCTTCAACGACAAGCTCAAGCAAGAACTCATCCACCGGCACGCCTGGCCCACGAAGGCCGCCGCCAAGCTCGCCATCGTTGACTACATCGAGCGCTTCTACAACGCCCAGCGGCTCCACTCGACCCTCGGCTACCTCAGCCCCAACAACTTCGAAAACCAACACGCCGCACGTGCTGCGGTCTAAACCAACTAAGCAAGTGTCCGCTCTTGCGGATCATGGTCACTG
>JAZGFE010000319.1:0-3258 GCA_036479215.1 Nannocystaceae bacterium
CCGACGCGAACTCGAGGAGATGCTCGCGGAGTTCCACGCCACCAACGAGGTCGGTCTAGCGACCTGGGCACAGGACGCCTTGGCGCGGATCGAACGCGACGCCGGCACGAACTTCATCGAAAACGTCTCGTCTGAGGACGCCGATAGCGACCCGGACGACGACACGATCCGTACCGCGCCCATACGATAGCGGCTCGCAGGCCACCGATCGAGCAGGGCCGCGACCGAGCGGGGCCGTGACCCGTCTATAGAAGAGCTCGGTCAGTGGCTACGCGCGCCGAGCCAGTGAAGCCAGCCTTTAACTCTTGGGTTTCCGCTTCCACGCGTTCGGCTTTGGTACCGGGAAGACTGCTGATGCCTGTCCCGACTACAGCCACGGATCAACCGATGAACCTCGGGTGCAGCGCGTCGCCTCGGAAGTTCCCTCGTGCTTCCGGATCTAGGGCCAGTTGGCTGTCCCTCCACCGGGTCCGCCTGGCCGTGCTGCCTCTCGCGGGCAGCGACGACGGCAAGAGGTTCTTGACCATTCTCTTCGACGTCTTTTGCGAAGTTTCTCAGCGCTTCGACGCGAGAGGACAACTCGTCGGCCAACCGTCGGGTCTCTGTTTGAAGGAAATGCCCGACAGCCGACTGAAGCGACTTGCTCATGGTTCGCCGCATCGTGTAGGACACGATGCGGAGTTGTCGGTGCATTTCCTTCGGTAGCCGAACTGAGAGCGTCTGGTAATCGGCAGACGGCATGAACCAAGCATTGCCATCAATCTGCACCAAAACAGTATTGTAGTATCGAAACTACACAATGACAGCTGCATTGCGGCTTCCGTACGATTCGCGCGCGGCACGAGCCCATGTCAAATCGTCCCGGTTTGCGGACGTTGATCAAAGGCGAGTTGCTTGATGTTGAGTTCGGCGTGAGGAGAGCGCTCGACGATGAGTGGGCGCAGCAGATGATGCCGCGCAGCGAGCACGCCCTGTACACAACCGTCAAATCTCCCCTGGCGCGTGCGCATACCACGATCGAGGCTTCGTACGCCGAGGAAGGACCGAGTTCGCAGTGCCTGTCGGCGAGGTAATCTGTGAGCGCAGTTGTCGATTTCTTCTCTTCACAACTCGATCTTTGCGGATCTTGGTTGCCGGAGTTACGACTTGATCGGACACATTCCCCAGGAATTGGAAGGAGGGTTACCCGGGGTTTCCACTGTTTCGTTGCCGTCGTCCTGTCATCCGCTCTCGTCGACAGTCGCACTGTGCTCCTCCCGCGACCACCACCCGATCTTTCGTGCATCATGTCACAAGCGGTTACGGCACACCCCTCGGGGCACTGTACGCTTTTCCTCCCGGCACACCACGTTTTTACAGCCTCCGCCCTTGTACCGCCACAACCACCAAACATGCTGTTCTTCCCGTCTGGGCTACCCCGTGACGCAGTCGCGCTCAGGGGATGCTTCCCCGCGAGCAGCTCAGAATCGGATCCGCCCGGGGTCGGCAAGGGGGTCAAGTACGGCCCTGGTTTGCATGCAAACGTCGTTGTCGCCAAGTGCGGCGACAGCATGCAGCTTTACCGCATTGCCAAGCGCCTCGCTCGAGCGAGTATACCGACCGCGCGCAGCTCCTTGTGTGCGCTCTTTCATCGAGCAGCTGGAATAGCCGTGCCGCTTTACGACGGAATGATGGCTGAAGCGCGTGCCGACAAGCACGTGCACGCCGACGAGACCCCGCTAAGAGTCCAGGTCAAAGGCGGCTGTCGTCGCGGATGGATCTGGACTTTGATTTCCAAGCGCGTGGCCGCTTTCGCCTACGACCCGTCGCGCAGCGGGGAAGCGGCCGAAAGGCTGATCGGAACGGGCGACGGCAACCTTTGCGTGGACGGCTACTCCGGCTACAACGAGTCGACGCGGGACAATCGCACCCGAAGCGGCTACTGGGCTCACGCACGGGGCGCAAGGTTTTCGAGTCACGCAGTTCGGCCCCCGACGCCGACGAATTGCTCGACCTGATCCGCGAGCTGTACAAGGTCGCGCGCGACGCCGCGAACGACGAGGTCCTCGGCTCACCCGAGCATCTACAGAGACGACAGGAGCAAAGTCGCCCGGTCCTTGGCCGGATAGACACGTGTGGTGTGTGGTGTGGTCGACAGCCCAGGCCGCGCCTTCTCGGCGCCGGACTACGAAGCTCTGTGCGCGCGCTTCGGGGCCGAGTCGGCCGCAGATTCTCTCATTCCAACCCACGCCGATGGAGTGCAGACCCTGCTCGACCTGGCATTGTACGAGCCTCCGCATCCCCCCGAGTGGGCGAAGCGCCAGATCCTCGAGGGCCTCTACCCAGACCAGCCGAAGCAGAAAGCCGCTCATGTCACCGAAGCGCGTGTTTTTGCGCGTCGGTGCGCCCGCACCGCGATCGCCTCACGCCAAGTTCTCAGTCCCTCTCCGCGCTTAACCATTCGCGCGCCCTGCGCTGTCGTAGCACCACTCGAACGCTAGCTCATGTCCGAATCTCCCCCAAACTCGCGGACGCGGCCATCGACCCAAAAGAGGTGATGGGCTCCCTCGCTCACGCCGATGACGTTCGGCGCGCCCGGGAGGAGCTCGACGGCAAACTGATCGACGGCCTGAACAGCAAGCCTACCGGCCCGCTCACCGAAGCGCAGATCCGCGAGACGCTGGCACGCTCCAAAGCCAAAGCCAAAGCGAAGTCGCCTGATCAGTCTCCGGCAAAACGCACCGCGACATGAGTCGATAGCCGCTTCTCAAAGAAGCCCGAAACGATCTCCAGCAGATCTCCGACTATCTGACGCTCGAGAAGGATAACCCCGTCACCGCCGAACGGGTTCTTCTTGCAACGCTCAAGACCTTTGAGTTCATCGCCGAGACCCCTCGCGCCTACCGCTACCATCAGGCCGTGCTATCGTAGGCCCACGCGCTTCGGAAGCGGACAGTTGAGGGGTACAAGAAGCACCTCGTTTTCTACCGCGTCGCCGACCACGATCGCGTCGACATCGTCCGCGTTCTTCACAGCGCACGCGACGTGCCGCCGATCCTCAACGCCGAAGTCAGTGCCGACGAAGATGACCGATGATCTCTCGTCAATCTCATCCCGGCCCGTATTGCTCATCCGACGTGCAGCCTATCAGTCAGGAAGTCCGGCGGCTAGCGCTTGAATCGATCGCCTGAACCGACCCGCGAGCCAGGGGACCGGCCGCCCCTTCAGATCGTTGCTCGCCCCGTGTCGGCGGTGCGCCGCTTTTAGACGCCGAGCCCG
>JAZGFE010000320.1:0-2860 GCA_036479215.1 Nannocystaceae bacterium
GGATAGCTCTAAGAACGGCCAGCTACTCTCCGCCGCCGCTGCGGCCAACACCAATTGAGAGAGCCCGTGGAAGACCATGATCGCAGCTATCTCCTGATGAACGCCGAGCGCCGTTCTCGCGTGCAACTGCCCCTGCGCCATGTAGTCACTTTTGAGGCGGTTGTAGTGCTCTTCAGATTCCCAGCGCATTCGATAGAGCTGCTCAATATCGGTGCGCGAGAACCCGTCGACGTCGCGGAGTGTAGTGAGGAGAATCGTGTCTTCGTTGTTCGGCCGGGCTGAGCGAACAGCGCGAACTCGAATGGGTTCCCGATTCGCCGCGACCTGGCTAGGATCGATCACGAGTTCGCGGTCGGCAGCGCGGTCGCACTGGGCAAACTCCTCGACTGCAGCGAAGGTGCCAGACACACTGACCCGCACTACGAAGTCGACCCCCGCGGCGAGAAGAGACGCCATCTCGTTCGAGCCAGGGTAGCCACGATCCAACACGACAACATCGCCAGGCCTTACATGCTGAAGGCGTTGCTCGGTGAGAATGTGCCGTTCGGATGCCTGATACGGTGCGACCGCGACGTCGATCGGTACCTTGCTGACGACATCTATCAGCACGCTGACTCTCGCCTGCGGATTGTGTGCACCCTGAGCACAGCGGAACGCCCGAAACAGCTCGGGCGAACGCTGTAGCGTCACATGGGAACCATCCACGGCCAGGACCCGCCGACCTCGCCAACGCGAGTCGTCTTGAAACCTGGCATCGAAACGCTGATCGACGCCTCGAAGGAGGCCTGCGATGGGTGTGTCTCCCGCATTGTGCAGGGCCGCCGATTGTGACCTGACCGTGACGTGTCTGTGATGCGGAATCGCGGTGACCGGCACAAGATATTTCCTAGTAAGTACTTGTACAAGACGACGCCCCTCCATATCTGGATCGGATGTGAATGCCAAACCAGGGAGGGGCGCCGGTCAGGGCGCCATCGTCATCCAGGTCCCGGCGGAACTCAAGAGCCTCGCCGAATCGCTTGAGCGCCTGATAGCCACCACCGGAGAACAGATCAGTCAAGCGGGTCCGCGCAACGCCATCGACTACTCGAGAGTCGAGACTGAGATCGCAAGCGCGACGGGCGCGATCGAGCGTGCGGCCCACTCAGAAGTCCTGAGACGACTCGACGTGGATGCTCCCCGCGTCACAATCGGCGGCAAAGCGTTCGCTCGCACCGGGCGTTTCCCTGGGGCCTACCACACGCGATGCGGTGATGTCGTGCTCGAACGCTCGACCTATCGAGAGTTGGGCAAGCGCAACGCCGGAACAGTCGATGCGATCAGTCTTCGCGCGGGAACGTACGGGAGCGGCTGGCTTCCTCAGGCGGCGGCATCGATCGCGTTTCTGCTGCAGCAGGGCACCTGTCGCGAAGCCCATGCCACGGCCAGGCAACTGTCGGTCCTGCCATATTGCACGGCGACGCTCGATCGCGTTGCCCACGAATTCGGACGGAACTGGGTGCGGCGGCACGCGGACATCGAAGACCAGCTGGTCGAAGGACTGGAGATTCCCGGGGCAACGACAGTGGTATCGATGTCCATCGATCGCGTGGCCGTGCCGATGGAAGAGGCGAAGAAGCGATCGGTCGGGAGGCCGCGCAAAGATGCGCCAAAAAGGCCGATCGACCGGGTCTACCGGATGGCCTACTGCGCGGTTCTCACACTCCACGACAAGGAGGGCGAGCCGCTCGCGAGCATTCGCTACGGCAGCATGGCCGGCAGCCAGGGAGCGGAGATCAGTGCCGGGATGGCGGGCGACTTGTCCGTCGTACTCAGGCGGCACCCCGGCTTGCAGGTTGCGTTACTCGCCGACGGTGCTCACGAAATGTGGACTCTGCTTGAGCGACACCTTCCGCCGGATCTCGAGCCTCATCAGCTCATCGACTTCTATCACCTCATGGAGAAGCTCGCGCCCGCTGCCGCCGTCCTTCACGGCGTCGAGAGCGCCAAGGCAATCAAGAGCTGGAAGCAGAGGCTCATGCGGTCGAGCAGCGCGGCTGAGTCGATCCTTGATGAGCTATGTGCGTCTGGCCTGGAATACCATCGTATTGGTGGCGACGCGCCGATTCATGATGCCATCACCTATCTGCGGAACCATGCGGCGCGCATGGATTATGCGGCTGCGCGCCGCCGCGGGCTTCCCATTGGTAGCGGCGCCGTCGAGGCGACATGCAAAACTGTCGTGTCCACGCGAATGAAGCGCTCCGGGTCGCGGTGGAAAGAGGAAACCGGCGAGCACATCATCCGACTGCGGGCCGTAGCGCAGAGCGACGATCGATGGGACTCGGCCATGGACCTCCTCCACGCTGGACAGCGAACGGGAGTCACCACCGCCGCGTGACCGGCTGCGCAATGTGTGAGACACACCCCATGGGAGCCCGTGAAACTGTGACTCAGACTTCTAGCCCTGGAATAAGCGCAGAAAAACACTGAGGCCCGCCCTGGGTGTGTTAACCGTGTTGTTGCTACACCACAACGATCCACCCCGGGGGGCCTCGGGTGAGAGAATTGTCGCCGGTCAGGGCTACGCACGGCAACGATGGAGCCGCACTCGCGCCGGACGAACGGCCGCAGGGCGTCACGAAGCGCCGAGCGTTTCGGTGCCCGAAGCTTTCGGTGTATGTCGACTCCAGCGACACGACCGAGATCGGCGGCCTAGCGCTGGCCGCGAGGCTCGCGGCCAAGCTGCGAGGCCCGCAGCGCACCGATGAGGCGCTGTCATTGTTCAAGGTGCATCGCGGCTACTTCGAGTCTGACCACGTCCTGACCCACGCCTACAACCTGTTCACCGGCGGGACCTGCATCGAGGACATTGCGCACC
>JAZGFE010000321.1:0-36913 GCA_036479215.1 Nannocystaceae bacterium
GATCACCTTGACGAGCTGCTCGCTGTGACCCGCTTCAACAGTCGCGGTGACCGCCGCTTCATCGCCCCGCGCCACGATCTCGACACTCGTCGCCCGTACCTCCGCTCCACACAAACTGATCACCTCCACCACGTCCCGCACCAACCCTCGACGCTCCCTCGCCCGTACCCGCAACGACACGGGATAGCGAGCACGACTCGCTCGTCCCCACTCGATATCAAGAAAACGCTCTGGATCGGCTCGGTCGCGCACATTGGGGCAGTCGCGGTGATGAATCACCAATCCTCTTCCCCGGCTGATGTAGCCGACAACGGAATCTCCGGGGACCGGCGTGCAGCACCGCGCGGGATGACTCAAGACCTCCCCGACGCCGTCGACTCGGACTCCCTTCGCCCCACCGGCTCTGCGTTCCCCACTGCGCCGCTTGATCTCGGGTGGCTCGGGTTTCTCGGATTCTTCGGGCGCCTCCGCGCGACGCTCCGCCTCAAGCGCTCGCGCCCCCACGCGGTGGGTGCCCACATCGCCAAAGCCGATGGCCGCAAGCAGCTCCTCCGCTTTCGAGTAGCCCAGTCCCACGGCCAGCACCTTGAGGTCCGGCGAACGCAGGCCGAGCCGCCCCAGCTCCTTGTCCACCAGCTCACGACCCTGCGCCACCGCCTCGTCGCGGTTTTGTTTGCGAAACCACTGCCGGATCTTTTGCCGCGCGCTCGCGGTATGCACGTACCCCAGGTGCGGGTCGAGCCAATCTCGACTCGGTGCGGCGTGTTTTCGCGTCCGCACTTCGACGCGATCACCCGTTTTGATCGGGCGATCGAGAGGTACGATCTGATCGTTGATCCTTGCCCCGCTGCACCGGTGGCCCAGCTGGGTATGCACCCGATACGCGAAATCTAGGGGTGTCGCACCGAGGGGTAGCTCCAACACATCACCTTCGGGGGTAAACGCATATACCCGATCCACGAACAGGTCTCCACGGAGAGCGTCCACCAAGTGGCTGGGGTCCGAGAGATCTTTTTGCCAGTCCATCAACTGGCGCAACAAATGAAACTGATGGCCCGATCCCGCTGGCGGGCGCCCTTCTTTGTAGGCCCAGTGGGCGGCAACACCGAATTCGGCGTAGTCGTGCATCTTTTGGGTGCGGATCTGGATCTCCAGAGTCTTCCCCTCAGGCCCCACCACTGCAGTATGTAGCGATTGGTAGAGATTCGGCTTGGGCTTCGCTATATAGTCGTCGAACTCACCGGGGACAGGGGCCCACATCCCGTGCACGAGCCCCAACACTGCGTAGCAATCCCGCACTTCGTCCACGACGACCCGCACCGCGCTCATATCGTAGATCTGATCGAAACCGACCTGCTTGCGCTGCATCTTTTTGAAGATGCTGTAGATGTGCTTGGGTCGCCCGGTCACGCGGCCTTGGATACCCGCCTGCTCCAGCTCGCGCATAAAAAGCGCGATCATGTCGTTGATGTAGGAATCTCGTTGTGCCCGCGTCTCGGACAGCAGCCGCGAAATCCCCTTGTACGTATCCGGATCGAGTTCTCGCAGCGCCAGGTCTTCAAGCTCCCATTTGATCTGCCAGATACCCAGCCGGTTGGCGAGCGGAGCGAACACCTCTTGAACCTCCGTCGCTAGCCGACGACGGTCACTCGGCTCGAGATCTCGTGCCTCGCGCAACGACTCAAGACGATCGGCGAGGGCGACCAAGACGACGCGAACATCGCTCGCAATGGCCAGCACCATCCGGCGCAAGCGCTCCACGGATTCGGTCCCGAGTGCGTACCAACGAATCGCCTTGATGCGCCCCACGCCTTCGAGCAGTCGAATGATTTCCACGCCGACGTCTGGCTTGGGGTCAACGGGCGGCCAGTCGCGGGTCTTCGGCACACCCTCTTCGAGCTGTGGCGCCAGCAACCCAGCAACCACGGTCGCCACGTCGAGGCGAAGATTCGCCAGCACCCGCGCCGCATGGACTCCGCGGGACAAACGATTTGGAGCCGACACGCGACTCACCCAATCGACAGCACGGTCCCATGCCTCCACGCCCACGGCCTCAGATTGGGCAACCACACGTTCTCGTAGTAGGTCGAGCTCGGAGCGTAGTTCGATCGATGAAGCGGACACCTGCGCGTCAGCCTATACCGGCGACCGCATGGACGCACAAGTTCGCAAGGCGATGAGCATGTCACGTTGACATCAGGTCGCTACCGTCGGCATACTTCGTACTGTTGCAGATAGCAGGCAACGTACACGGAGTTAGGCATGCGAATCCTTACTGTAGTGCTCGTCACCGCCACCGCGCTCACATCGATCGGCTGCTCGTACGGCGCAATCACGTCTCACAACGGCAAGCTCTATGTCGCACGGAACGACCTTCTCGTTGGCGGCGCCTTGCGCAAGATCTACGAATGCACCCCCGATGGCGCAGGAAACATGTCTTGCGTCGCCGTATCGGGCGCACCGTAGCGGCAACCACTGAACTACGGGCGTGGGCGCTTGGTCGCACGGTCAACGACATAGCGACAGCATCGTCCTCCTGCGCACCCTTGTTCGCCAACGGCTCCGCATATGATCTGCCCCCGCAACCACAGGGGGTCCGCCTCGGTGCACTGCGGAGTGGTGCGGCAACCGCTGAAGTGGGTCATCTCGGAGTTTGCTCGTCGACAGCAGGCCTCCACCGTCTCAAGCACGCGACCGTCGGCTCGATACCTGGCCGAGCAACTAGCGACCACAAGGCAAGTCGAGAGCACCCATACCGCCTCGCGTACGCCTGCGGCAGACGCCGCGGCCAACCGGCGCACGCGGACCTCCACGCCATGCTTTTGCAGCATTTCCATGTCGACTAGAAATCCATGAGATCCGAGCGCACCCCCCACAAGCGACGACTCGGTCCGGTGGCTCCGAAGAAGGACCCAAGACCATCCCCTTTAGGGTCCGGATGCCGGCCGGTCCGAAGCTCCCGGCATGGAGGCTTGCTGCTAGACTCGGCCACACGCCATGCAACCCAACGGCCTGCGACCGCTCCATTGCCTCGCCTCCGCGTTCTGGGCTTCGACCCTGACCTGCTCACCGCCTTCCGGCGACGGCGCGGGCGAGGCTGGAACCGGGGCGCGGACCAGCTCCGGTAGCGACCCGACACCAGATTCGCGCGCGACCGATCTGCGAGACAATGCCCCTGTCGTGGGGGTGGGCCGCTGGCCGGGCAACCTGAGCGGTTTCCACGGCGAGGGCGGCGGAGCTTGCGGTCTCGGGGGACCCGACGCCTTCCTGCGGGTCAAAATCGCCTTGCGCGCCGATGCCGTCATCTTCGCGCACGGCACCGGGTTCGTACCGCGTCTCCACGCGGCGCTCTACGGCGGCGCCGACCTTCCGATTCGGCCTTCCCCCTGCGCGCACGGCCTCCCTCTCACGCTGCCCGACATGCCGGCCGGCGCCGAGGTCACGCTGGTGGTCGGCATCGACCCGGAAGCTCCGGCCGCCAACCTCACGGGCGCAGCCTCCCAAGATGCCCTGGAATTCGCAGTCGACGTCTCCCTCCGCGAGATTCTGGGCGTCGGGGCCCGATGCGAACCCGACGCGAGGTCGAGCAGGTGTGTTGGCGGCAGCCGGTGTCTGGCCGGCGCCGACCCGGCCGCAGCAGCATGGACCTGCCAAGCGACCGCGGGGGACACGTGCGACGCCCCTATCGACGTCCATCTGCCCGCGCAAACGGGGGTGACGATCGGGGCGCGCGAACTTCTCAGCGACGCACACCACCACAGCTGTACGGGTACACGCACGGTGGAGCGCGTCTATCGCTTGCACCTCGCTGCGGACCTCTCTCCCGCGGCATCCGTCCGGATCACCAGCACCGTGTTGCCTGTCGGCCTCGCGGTCCGAAGCCCCGGATGTGCACCGGCCCACGAGGTCACCTGCATCGCGCCTGAGGCCGAGTCCGGCCCGGTATCGGCCTCGTTCGTCGTCGGCGAGCTGGCACAACTGGCGGTCTCCCCCTATTTGTTCGTCGAGCTCCCCTCCCTGCCATCCGAACGCGCGGCGCCAGAGGGCCCCACCTCGCGCGGGCCCCATGACATCCGTTTCGAGATCGTTGACGGCTAGGGGCGCCACCTCCTATCCTCCGGCCACCGCATCGCCCGCATTCCCTCCTGGGCGACATATGGAGCCACATGGCACGAAGTCTCTTTACCAGCGAATCCGTCACCGAAGGCCACCCCGACAAGATTTGCGACAAGATCAGCGATGCCGTTCTGGACGCGATCATCGCCTTGGACCCGCGCTGTCGCGTCGCATGCGAAACGCTCGTCAAGACCGGCTACGTCAACGTCGCGGGGGAAATCACGACCGACACCTACGTCGATATCCCGAGGATCGTCCGTGAGACCATCACCCAGATCGGCTACGTGAGCTCGGACATGGGCTTCGACGCGGCGAGCTGTGGCGTACTCGTGGCCATCGAGGCCCAAAGCCCCGACATCGCCCAGGGCGTCGACCGCGACGGCAATCAAGGCGCGGGCGATCAAGGCATGATGTTTGGCTTCGCATGCAAAGAGACGCCCGAGCTCATGCCTTTGCCCATCAGCTTGGCCCACAAGCTCACGCGCCAGCTCGCAGACGTTCGCCGGCGCGACGGGATTCACAACAGCTATCTACGTCCTGACGGCAAAAGCCAGGTGAGCGTGGTCTACGAAGACGGCCAACCGGTGGCGGTGGACAACATCGTGATTTCGAGCCAGCACCGCGGCGATGTGGATCAAAAAACCCTACGGGCGTTCATCATCGAAGAGGTCATCGAGCCCATCGTACCCGCGGAGCTGCGCAACAATACGACCTACCACATCAACCCCACGGGCAACTTCGTCGTCGGCGGCCCCATGGGCGACGCCGGGCTCACGGGCCGCAAGATCATCGTGGACACCTACGGGGGCATGGGGCGCCACGGCGGAGGCGCCTTCTCCGGCAAGGACCCGTCGAAGGTCGACCGCAGCGCCGCGTACTACTCGAGATTTGTGGCCAAACATCTGGTCGCGGCGGGCTTGTGCTCACGCGCTGAAGTTCAATTCGCGTACGCCATCGGCGTACCCGAGCCCGTCAGCGTGCGCGTAGACAGCTTCGGTACCGGCCGCGTCTCGGATGAGCGACTCTCCCAGCTGGTGATCGAGCATTTCGATGCGCGCCCCGGCAGCCTCATCCAGGAACTAGACTTGCTCAAGCCGATCTACTCCGCCACAGCGGCCTACGGACACTTCGGTCGCGCTGAATTTAGCTGGGAAAAGACGCCCAAACTGGAAGCCCTGCGCCAGGCACTCTAAACACCGGGCGTCTTCGCCTCGCCATCCTCGCCATCCGCCTCCGCCCGGGCGCCCCAAATCGTGGGCGCCTGTGCGAGGCGCTAGCCGCCCACGACGGGCGCCGTACCGAACGTCGCCACCGCTTCTTTGCAGTCGTCGAGGTCCGTGTACATGGGGGATATCTCGCCCCCGAGGTAGATCGAGGCACATCCGCCCTCCGCGATCTCCTTGTCGTCTTCGCAGGCCGTACAACGGTAGGCGCTGCCGGTCACGCGGCTACAGGCCATCTCCTCACGGCAATAAAACGAGCGACAATACTGGTCGCGAACGTCATTGCCCGCCTCGCACTCCTCTGGCTTCAGCTCATTCCCCTCCGCGTCCGTACAGCCGCCATAGGCACCACTCGAGGCCTGTGCGGCATCGAAAGCCTCTCGGTACGTTTCGTCGCCCACCTTTTCGGGCGCACAGTTCGCCAGTCTCAGCACCTCCCAGCAAACTCCGGGCGAGTTCGGGTCTTGCCCGTCTCCTGAACCGCACACAGCTTCGCTGAGAGGACTGGTCGGCGAAGGACATTCGTCCGAGTTTTTGCAGCGCACCACACCGTCGTCCGATTCGTCCGGAACGATCAATGAGCACGACAAACCCGCGGAAGCGAACAGACACAGAGCGATGAGAGGCTGGCGTAGATACGACATGGGAGCTCGGAGCGCTTGGGTGACCCCGTCGGTCAGCGAGAACGATCGGGAGGATACGGAGCGGTGGGCGCGACCGCAAGCGGGCGACGGCACGGCTCCAGAACGCGGCGCCCTGTACGCGATCGCGGAAGGTCGTCCAGCAACCCCCGCCAACCGTGGACACCGAAGTGTCGACATCTCTACCCGCGCCGACGTCTACCTGCGCCGACGTCTACCCGCGCTCGCACGTCCCGCAGCCCCCCTTCCTGGTTGTCTCCGCATGACACCGTTGCTCAGCGATCACATTCGGGAGAGGCGCGTCCGTGGGGGTCGGCGCAAGCGGGCAACCGCACTTCGAAGACCGTGCCCGCCGATCCCGAATCCGCGACACACACCCGACCGCCGTGATCTTGTACGATTTCTTGCACCATCGGCAATCCTAGTCCGGTCCCATGGGGCTTGCGTGTGAAGAACGCCTCGAACACCCCCTCCCACTCCCCTTTCGGCAAGGGAATCCCGCCGCCGTTATCTTCCACGACGACCCGTGCCTGATTCGTTTCGCATGTGAGCGTGACCACGACCTGCGGTGGACGCAACGTCGGTGCGTCCTCAGCGGCAGCGCGCTCGACCACCGCCTCCTGAGCATTGCGAAGCAGGTTCATGAAAACCTGCCGCAGCTGGTTCGCATCGCCGCGGACCCACACCGCGTCGCTGGGTAGATGGCATTCGAACCGCACACCAGCGCGCTCGTACTCCGACGCCAGAAAGATCTGCAGATCCCGCAGCTCGTCCCCGAGATCGAGGGGCACCGCCTCCGGCTTTGGGCGCCGCGCCAGACGTAGATAGTCCTCCGTGATCGATGTCAGCCGATCGACCTCGTCGACGATACCCCCCAGCAGCCGACCCGCTTCTGGCGAAGCGGCCGCGATCTCATCTTCTAACAACTCGGCATTGAGCGCGACGCTCGACAGCGGGTTGCGGATTTCATGCGTGATCTGCGATGCGAGTTGGCCCACGGCAGCCAGGCGTTCACCCCGGATCAACCGGCGCTCGCGCTCCTCCAAGGCCGCTGCCATCGAGTTGAATTCCCGCGCCAGCCGACTCACCTCGTCATCACACTCTCGGCTGGCGAACAACTCGATGCGCTGCCCCCAATCCCCCGAACCCAACCGTCGCACCCGCTCGCTGAGAATGCGCAGGGGGCGCATCGTCCAGATCACCCCAACGGTAGCGAGTAAAGCCAGCGCCGCGCAAGATAAGGCGACGATCAGAACCAGCTGCTCGGCGCGTTGGCGGGCATGGGCAACCTCGTCTCGTTGTTCGAGCACCGCCTTGAGTCCCCTGGCTTCGAGGGCTCGAAAGCGCTGTTCGATCGCATTTTGGCGCCGGACCATATCCGACCTGCGGCTGGGTGAGGGTGCCGCCACGCCCTCTTCGTGCCCACCGTCGAGGTCCTCGAGTCTCTCCTTCGCCTCCCCCAAAGGATCATCTTCGGCGTCCTCTTTGACCAGTCTCTCCAGATCTGCAAGGTCCGTCGACAGATCCCGCAAGGTCTCGAGGTGTACCTGGCCACCAACCCGCTCGGGATGTGCCAGCGCCTGCTCCACCGGTTCTCGCGCCTTCTCCACCAGCGAGGTACGACGTTCGAGAGCTTCTACAAAATTGAGTAGATACCCGGCGCGCAGATGATCGAAGTTTTCTCGGCTCAGCTGCGCTCTGATCCTCGCCGCCTGAACGTGCGCCCGGGTCAGCCTCTCTTGGAAGGGCACGTAGACGACCGTCAGCAGGTCATAGTTCGCGCTGAGTCCCCGGACCTGCCCTACCATCACCACCGCCGAACCCCATGTGGCCAACATGACCACGAGCACAAGCAGGGCCACACGAGCCGGAATGCTATAGCGAAAGCGCAGGGCCGGAAAGGACGGGTCGGTCTCTGGACGGGCCCCGTCTTTCACGTCGTCCTGAGGTGCGTCGACCATGATGCGGCCCGCACCTTAGCAGCGCGGCGAACACCGACCTACCACGCCCCTCTAAGGCAGCCCGGGCACACGGATACGCCAACGCCCCTCTTCGTACACGAGAGACAACACGTGCTCCGACCCAGCGTCACCGCGCACCCGCACCTCGGCCCGCGCGCCGTCGTCCGCGAGCACCTCGATGTCCCGCACCCGGAACCGGCCGTCCACCCGAACAACCTCCAACATTCGGGTAGCTTCAAAGCTGGCCCGACCGCCCACCTGGTCGCTCGCTTTCTCCGCCGCCTGTTCGAGCCGCGTCGCAACTCTCAACTCGAGAAGAGGCAACACGCGCGTCGGATCCTGAGTTTGGACCGCTGCAACGAAAGCACGAGCCGCGGCGGAGGGTGGAGGCTCATCCCGGCCACAAGCGACACTCGTTGCCCAAAGCAATCCCACTGCGACCCCCCCCACACACACACACATTCCCCGCACGGCTAAGCCCCATCCCGCGGTTTGGGAGAACGAAGTCCAAGGCGCCTCAACAACTCGCGTAGGTAGAACCGCGTGATACCGGCTTCCGCCGAGGCTCGACTCAGATTGCCATCGTTGCGCTCCATCAGTCGAGAAAAATAGGCCCGCTCGAATTCCTCCAAGATGAACTGTTTTGCCTCTTTGAACGGAACTTTGTACTGCCCTTCATCGACGGCAGCCGTCTCCAACTTGCGCTCCGTCACCGTCGGCATCGCTCGCCGCTGCTTGCGTCCGATATGTAAGTCGGGAGGTTCGATGGTCCCTTTTTGCGCCAGATGAGCCGCACGCTCGATCACATTCTTGAGCTGACGAACGTTGCCTTCCCATGTTTCACTCATCAAGGCGAGATGAGCCTCCTCGCTGAGCTGCAGCGCGCGTCCGTAGGCGCACTTGAAGTCCTCTAGAAAACGATCTGCCAAGAACACAATATCCTCACCTCGTTCGCGCAAGGGCGGGAGCTCGACTTCCATCACAGACAAACGGAAATATAGATCTTCTCGAAACTGGCCTTGACCTACCATCTGACGCAGGTCTCGGTGCGTGGCGGCGACGATGCGAGCATCCACACGACGCGGCCGGGTTTCGCCGATCCGCACCACCTCCTGTCGGTCAAGGGCGCGCAACAGCTTCGGCTGCAGATCCAACGGCAATTCACCAATTTCGTCGAGGAAGAGTGTGCCGCCGTTCGCCTCTTCGAATGCACCGGCTCGGTCCGCAACGGCACCCGTAAAGGCCCCCTTCTTGTGGCCAAAGATCGAAGCGGCTGCCAATTCGCGGGCCATGGCGCCGCAGTCGAGCACCACGAAGGGTCCCGTTGCCCGGGGGGATGCATCGTGTATGCCCCGCGCCACGAGCTCCTTGCCTGTACCTGTCTCCCCGCCGATGAGCATGCTCATCTCAGTGGGGGCGGCGCGCTCGAGCACCGCGAAGACTTCTCGCATGGAAGCACTGCGACCAAACAGTGCGCCGAACTGGCGCCGATCCGATACCGGGACTTCGATCTCGTCCGCGGACAAGAAGATGATCTCCGTCTTGCCGAGACTGATCGTCATCCCCGGCTCGATCCATGCTTCTTTGATCTGAATTCCGTTGACGAGCGTGCCGTTTGTGCTGCCGTGGTCCCGTAGCAAGATCTCTTTTTCACCCAGAATGATCTCGAGATGGGTTCCGCTCACGGAGGTATCCGTGAGGATAAGGTCGTTGACGGCGCTGCGGCCCACGGTCACGCGCTGCCGGACGGCCTCGATCTCAACCCCGCGATCGGGGCCGCTCTTGACGCGAAGCACCACCTGCCTCACCCGTGTGTGGTGACTCTGAGCCGCTCGAAAGACCGTGGTCATCCCGATCTCGGTACGATGTGTTGACTTGCCGCTCACTAGGATTCTCTTCGCCACGTTTGGCCACCGCCACTCGGCCGATCCGTTGGGCGGCACTAGTTCAGCAGGTCGTCGACGGTACGCACGACTTTGAGATGGGACGCCTGTTTCGAACGTCGCGTGGGCCGGCCGAGGGTGCCCGACTTCTTGCCACCACGCCAGGGCTGGACGGCAAACAACGCCGCCACCATCGCAGCCACCAAACCCGGCAAAACAGACACGACTCCGGCTGCCGCCGACAACGGAAGCAAGATCAATAGCGATGCCACGAAACCCGCAAGCACACGACCTTGAACCGGCGACATCCCGAACGGCGCGTAGCGCTGCCGCGCGAAGACCACCCCGAACGAGGTGATCGCTGCAAGATCGATGGGAAGCGCGCCGGATAAACGCACAAACCTGACTTCGGGCAGCCACAAACCCACAAGCGCCACGGCGAGGTAGCCGGCGACCGAACTGGTCATGACCATCACCAGATAGCGTCGCGTTCCCCAAAAACCCTCCACGGGACTCGCGAAGAACCATTGCACAAGCAAGGTACCCACGAGCGCGGCGAGACCGGTGCTGGGATAGACAAACGAAGCCGTCAGCGGTTGCCACCATCCGCCGCCCGACAAGAACACATCCACATCGAGCCACAGTAAGGGCGCCACGGACGGCCGATCGCCGAGCAACAAACTGCCCGCGAAGGTGAGCAAAAACAGAAGGAACGCGCCGCGTCGGAACCGAGGCATGATGGATCAGCTTAGCAGGCTCTCCGCCTGCGCCGCGATTCGCACTGCGGCGCTCCGCGCTCCGCCCGGTCGCCCCATGCCAGCAGGACCGCCCGACGAAGCAGGTCCCGAAACGGGCGCACAGGCTCCGCAAGTCGGCGTCGTGCCGTGGGGAATTCGCTCCGCCAAGCCACTACTACGCCGGGCCTTGGCCGGACTCACCATCGTGATCATCGTGATCATCGTGATCATCGTGATCGTCGTGATCATCGTGATCGTCGTGATCGTCGTGATCGTCGTGATCGTCATGCTCGGGTAGATCGGGGGCGTCGGGAATCTCGTCCTGGCTCACCCCCGGGTTGATGATGTAGACCACGATCACGCTGGCGAAGAACAAGATGACCATAGGCCCCGCCATGAGCAACTGGCTCACGGGTTCGGGTGGCGTCAAGAATGCGGCGACGACGAAGATCCCGAGAACCGACACTTTCCAGTAGTGCAGCAGCGTCTTGTGCGTGATGATCTCGAGCTTGGCCAAGACCGCCGCCACAAGCGGGAACTCGAAGACCGCCGCAAACGCCAGCAGAATTCGAGTCGACCCCTTGACGTAATTCGAAAGCTCGAGCTGATAGGCCACATCTTGATGACCGATCCCGTGTTCGATCAACGTCTTGGCCACCCAGGATCCCTGATTATACTGCAGCAACCAGCCGATCACATAGGGCAGTACATACAGATATGCGAACGTGGCTCCACTGATGAACATGATCATCGAGAACAGCACGAAAGGAATGACGAACGTTTTCTCCCGACGGTACAACCCCGGCGACACGAACTGCCACAGTTGATAGGCGATCACCGGACCGGCGATGAAAATGCCCGCGGTGAGGGCCACCCTGATGTCGACCATCAGGGCACCTTGGATCTCGAGCACCTGCAGCTTGGCGTCTCCCGTGAGTCCTGCGGCCTCCCACGCCGCTCGAAGCGGCCGCTTGAGGAATTCGAGCAGCTCCGCCACGAAAAACCAGCTCACGCCAAATCCGAACAGGATCCCGAGCACGGTCGAGATCAGTCGCCGGCGCAGTTCGCCGACATGATCCCAAAAAGACATGGCCACATCATCTTCGGGGCCTGGCTCCGTATCGTCAGGTTCAGAAGTATTTCCCGCGAGTGCGCGGACGTTAGGATCATCTGTCGCCATACAACCTCGCTCCCGCGATCACGCCGCGCCCTGACCCGCGCTCGGGTCGTCCAGGCTTCCGACACCGCGATTGCCGGCTCGGCTTTCCCCCACTCGGCTCTCCCCCCCCACGCTGCTCCCCTCGACCTTGCCCGCCTCGACATTTTTCCCCTCGACGCCGCTCCCGGCCATGCTCCTCCCCTCGATACCGCCGTCGTGTGGCGTCGCCGGTGTGCTCGCGTCTTCCGCCGTCGTGTCCACGGTGCCTTCCGCTCGCGTCTCCTCCTCCGTCTCGTTTTCGCCGAGCATATCCGTGTCCACCGTGCCTTCCGCCACGCTGGCTTTCTTGTCCGCAGGGGCGCTCGCCTGCGTGATGCCGCGAACACTCGCCTGCGCACTCGCTATGTCTCGGCGGGCCGCCTGTTCGGCCTGGCGCAGCTGCCAGCGGGTCTGCTGGTACGCTGTGCGGATCTCTCGGATCGGCTCGCCGATGTCCGCGTCCTCGAGCACCGTCGCTCGAAAGTCGTCTGCCACGCGCCGAATGCTGCCGTAGAAACGAGCCACGGACCGGGCGAGCTTGGGCAACTCGTGCGGTGGGAACAGCACGATAGCCACGACGACGAGCAGGCCGATCTCCAGAAGGCCGAAGCTGAACACGGGCTGACTGTAGCAGTCAGCCCGACGACCGACGACCGTGCCGCATACGCGCGCATAGCGCGTTGCGCTATGTAGATCGCGGGGCCCGAACGCCCACGCACCCAGAGAGCGCCCAACACACCGAGCGCACGCTGTGAGACGGCTACTGCCGACCTTCGAGGAGGGCGTCCATCAGCGTGCACTGTTCGTCGTTGGCCGCTCGAATGTCCTGAAGCTGGTGGAGAATCGCGTCGGCGTTGGCGCGCTGTCCGGTATGGGCATCGGCCAACTGCGTCACCATCTCGCTGATCGCCTCGATGGCCCGGGTGATCTGTCGGCTACCGCGCGTCTGCTCCTGTGTCGAACGCTCGACGTGCCGGGTGATCGCCCGCATTTTTTCCGCCGATCGCATGATTTGCTCCGCGCCCCGGGCTTGCTCTGCCGTCGCCGCCGCGACCTGCTGCACTGTGGTGGCGACCACGTTGATCGCGTCTGTGACCTGCTTCGAACCCTTCGTCTGCTCGACCGTGGCGCGGGCGATCTCTCGCACCATCTGGGTCGATCGACGGGCCGAATCCGAGATTCGCTTGAGCGAGTCTTCAGCCTGATGACTCACGCGCACACCGTCGTCGACACTCGTGCTCGAGCGCTGCACAGCCTCCACCGCGTTGCGGCTCTCGCGTTGTACCGCCTTGATAATCTCCGAAATCTCTTTCGTGGATCGCCCCGAGCGTTCGGCGAGATCTTTGATCTCATCGGCCACCACGGCGAATCCCTTGCCATGTTCACCCGCCTGGGCCGCGATGATCGCCGCATTCAGAGCCAACAGATTCGTTTGTTCAGCCACGTCATCGATCACGCTCAGGATGCCGCCAATCTGGGAAATCTTGCCTCCTAGGCGCCTGATCACGCTCACCGCGTCAGCCGAGTACGTTTTTATCAGGTTGATCACCTCGATCGTCTGATTGATGGCCTCGACGCCACCCTCGGCTGCCCAAACAACCTCCTCCGACAGCTGAGCCGTCTCGTTGGCGTTGTTCTCGACCTGCTGGATCGAGATATCCATCTCGTTCATGGCGGACGAGGTGTCTTCGGCGGTCGTACTCAGTGCCTCGATATTCTTGGCGACCTCTTTGACTGAAAAGGTCATCTGCTCGATGGAGATCGCCGTTTCTTGGACCGA
This sequence comes from Nannocystaceae bacterium, assembly GCA_036479215.1. Taxonomy (GTDB): domain Bacteria; phylum Myxococcota_A; class Polyangia; order Nannocystales; family Nannocystaceae; genus FL481. The sequence goes on from JAZGFE010000321.1 coordinate 13,540, forward strand.
AGTCGCGAGGTTGAACATGCTCTCTGCGACCTCGTCGTTCGCCGCCGCCATCTCCAAGATGGAGCTTGAGCTCTCCTCGGCATTCGCCGCCAACAGTTCGACGTTCTCGGCGATACCCTGGAGCCCCGTGGTCATGTCGGTCAGCGAGTGGCTCGTCCCTAGGCTGCCATCGCGCACGCCACGCAGGCCGGTGCGCAGTCGCAGAAGTGAGGTGTGCGCGTCGGGGTCCCAGTTCGCCGACGCACCCGCGTGTTCGAGCGCAGCCAGTGCGGCTCGGGCCTCATCCCGCTCCCGATTGGCGCCCGCGAGTTGCTGACGCAAAGCGACGATTTCCTCCTGCAGCGCGCGGGTCCTCGATGGCGCACGCGTCGATTTCTTCGCGCCGCGAGCGGATTGCTTCTTCGGTGAGTTCTGGGCTGGGGCGGCCATCGACCGATCGCTGCTTCATCGGTGGAACGTCCATCCGACGAGAGACTCTTTAATAGTCGCCGCACGTATAGCTAGCCCCAATTCACAACTGGGCCGGGCAGGCCGCGCAACCCGGACTAAAATAGGCCGAGCTGGGTCGCTCGCTGCTGCCCGTGCACGTGAGCCCCGAGACCACGCAACCAGGCAGACCCTTGCGCGGCCCATTCCGCGTCCCCCGTCAGCAGTACTTTCGGGCGCCCACAATCGCGCCAAAACTGCTCTAGCCCGGCTCGGTCGGTCCTGCCTGGGCAACTCGCTTTCGCCGTTTGCACCCGTTCCCGACCTTCGGCCCAACGTGACACGACGGCGTAGGAAGCCTCGTCCCCCGCAAGGGATACGACCGTGCCGAACTCTCTGCCCCGCAATGTAGGGCTGTCGAGGGCATCTGACGGCCAGATCAGCACAGGTGCCTCCGCGTCGCAGGCATCGAGATAGGGGTAAAAACGAGCATGCGCCGTGACCGGTATCACATCCACCAGTTCGTCCGCGAGCTGACGGGCGTCGACAACCGTTTCCACCACGACCAAGGCCGAGCCTGCAAGCTCCACTAGAGTCGACAGGCCCGCCGCCGAAAGTGGACGCGGCGGGTGGTCGAGGGCCCACTCGGGCTGGGCGCGCACGACCAACCAATCGCAGGTCTTCGTTCGCGCTGGGCCTGCGAGCGCCCAGGTGTAGAGGCAGGAAACCCCGCCGCTTCGACCCTGCAACCACAGCGAGGATCCCCCAAAGGGCAAGCCCGAAGCGAGTGTCTCGAGTTGGAGGCGTCCCACGCCGAATTCGCTACCGTGATCCACCAGCACCGCGCCGGCCAGGGAGGCTCGCTGTTGCGGGTGTAAGTTAGCCAGCGCCATGGCGCGCAGGGTATCCCGATGTCCGATCCATGCCCCCGGTAGCAGCTTGGGTACCGCACCGACGTGGGAGATAAAACAGGTGCGACCCTGCTCGCAAACGTCGATGCCGAGACGCTCGCGCCCGAGCATCGCCTGAACCTCGTGCAGGGTGACAGGCGCGTCACTCACCGCGCCCCCTCCCTCTCCCCCGATTCCGGCGATCGATCTCGCCCCGCCGCCGCGCGGCGCTGCTGCCACGATAGCTGTTTTGAGCGCTTGCGTACTCGCGAAAAGAACGCGCTTAAGATGCGCGAGCACTCGGATCCCAACACGCCCTCCCGTACGGCGAGGCGGTGGTTGAGACGCACGTCCGTGCAGATCCCGTAGAGACTCGACACCGCGCCCGCTTTTGCATCCCGGGCACCGAACACCAACCGCGCGATGCGAGCATTCACGATCGCCCCCGCGCACATGGGGCACGGTTCCAAGGTTACGTACAAAGTTGCAGCATCGAGCCTCCATCTTTTCGCCGCACGACAAGCCTCTCGCAACGCGACAATCTCGGCATGACCGGTGGGATCATCCGCTCGCTCTCGCTGATTGAACCCGGTCCCCACGACGCGACCGTCCTGCACCACCAGCGCACCGACGGGCACGTCGCCGCGCTGCTGCGCCACATCGGCATACCGTAACGCTTCCCTCATATAGGCGGTGTCGTCGAGCACGGGCCCAGCTTGGCCGCGGAGTCGCTCGAATACAAGGGCCGACGTACCGGGGACCTCTCGCGGATCGTGCGCCTCTCTCTGCTGGTCTCGCTCACAGTATCGCCCGATGAGGTCGCCTCACGCAGGCCACGTCGCATGCGCTACAACGCCCCACGCCACCCGGGTCGAAGATGCTACTTGTAGGCGCCGCACCACGCCATCGGCACAATCGCCACGGGAGACACCACCATGTCGTTTTTTTTGCCCTCAGGGCTCACAGCACTCCTCCTGACAGCCGCCCCCAACCCAGCCTCCTCGCCGACCCTCCCCATCGAACGCTACAGTTTGAACAATGGCCTGCGTGTGGTCCTCAGTGAGGACCACAGCGCACCCATTGTCACCCTATTTATCACCTATCGCGTCGGCGCGGCGCAGGAGGTCTCGGGACGCACAGGTTTCGCACATCTATTCGAACACATGATGTTCAACGGGTCGGCCAACGTGCCCGAAGGTGCGTACTCTTGGTACGTGGGCGCCACAGGAGGCGTGCTCAACGGCAATACCGAGCCGGACCGGACCAACTATTTCCAAACGGTCCCGAGCAATTTTCTAGAAGGCATGCTGTGGCTTGAAGCCGATCGCATGACCTCACTCGACATCACGGATGCCTCGTTATCCAACGAGAAGGACGTGGTCAAAGAGGAGGTACGCCAGCAGCAAGACAACGCGCCCTACGCGAAGACGCTCCTCCTCGAATGGCCACAGCAAGCCTTTTCGAGCTGGGAGTACGCCCATTCGATTTACGGCTCGATGCAGGATCTGAGCAACGCCCCTGCGCAAGCTTTCAAAGATTTTTTCGCCCAGCACTATGTGCCCAACAACGCTACGCTGGTCATCTGTGGCGATTTTGAACCGACGAGAGCGAAAGACCTCGTACAGAAGTACTTTGGCCCCGTACCCAAAGGGCCCGAGCAAGAGCGCAGTTTTCCCCGGGAGGCTCCGCAAGCTGCCGCCGTGTACCGCAAGGTCGAAGACCGACTCGCCCAGGTGCCGCTCGCGCTGATCTCGTGGGATATCCCCGAGCCTCGTACCGCTGACCGCGATGCCCTCGAACTGCTGGCATCTCTACTCACCGAAGGCGCTTCAGCACGCCTACCCAAACGACTCATCGACGACGACAAACTGGCTGTCCAGGTCATGATGCGCGCGGGATTCCCCATCCCGACCTACGGACCGGGACAAATGGTCACGCTCTTGGTAGCCAACCGCGATGTGGAACTCGAGAAACTGCGTAGCGTACTGTGGCAGGAACTCGAGCGCGTCCAAGCCGAAGGCGTTCGCATGGCGGAAATGCGGCGCGCCAAGGCAAAGATCAAGAAAGACCATCTCGACGGGCTGCGCAAGACCGTCTTCAAGGCCCAGCAACTGGCCACCTACGAAACGTTTTATGGCGGGGCAGATAAATTTCCCAACGACTACCGACGCTACGACAAGATCAAACGCAAAGATCTGCAACGCGTGGCGAAACGTTACCTCACGAAACAAGCCAGTGTGACTTTCGACATCGTCCCCACGCCGGCTCGAAACCAGGCACCAGCGCCAACAGGAGGGAACGAGCGATGACGCTCACGACCCTATCGCGGGCCATCGGCACCCTCTGCGTCGGCCTGTGCGTCACCGCCTGTGCTGCCCCCGGAGGCGGCGCGACACCCCAGCCCCCGCCATCGGGGCCCCAGGCCACCGAGTCCGAAGGTCTGCACCACATCGACGTCGCGGACGAAGAAGAGACCGAAAGCGAGCGCAAGGCGAAGACAGCGGCAGCCAAGCGCGCCATGCTTGAAGGGCTGCCGCCGCTGCCGGGGATCGAATCTCCCAACCCGGTCGTCTTTCCCACACCCGTGCTCACCACTTTCGACAACGGCTTGGAGTTGATCATCCTCGAAGACCACGAGGTACCCACGGTGCGGCTCTCTTTGCACATAAAAGCCGGCAATATCTACGCCCCGGCTGATAGGCCCACCCTCGCACAACTGGTAGCATCTCTACTTACCGAGGGTACCCAGAAAACCACCAAGGCGAAGCTCGACGCCAAGATCGACGCCACAGGCGGTGCCATGAGCTCGGGTTGCGGCGATGAGCTAGCGACCCTGACCTCCAGCATGTTGTCCGCCGACACGGCGCTCGCGCTGCGACTCATGGCCGAACAAGCGATGCTTCCTGCGTTCGAAGCGAGCGCCCTCGAAAAGCTCAAGGACAACTCGGTACAAAGCATGCTTGCGGCGAAGGGGAGCCCCTCCGCGCTCGCGGCACGGCTCAGCCGTCGGGTCATCTATGGCAACGGGAGCGCCTACGGCCGCGGATTCCCCAGCGACGCCCAGATCGAAAGGGTGACCCCGGCCGAGGTGGAAGCATTTTACGCAAGCCACTACGTCCCGAACAACGCCATTTTGGTGATGGCCGGTGATCTCGACAGCAACCGTGCGCGGCGCGTTGCGAAGCGGTACTTCGGCCGATGGAAACGTGGCGAGACAGTCACGATGCCGCACGCCAGCCCCCCGACGGCGGCGCTCGAACCAACAGTACACATCATCCCACGCCCTGCCAGCGTACAGGCCAATATCTATCTCGCCCTGCCCGCTCCGCGGATCGGCGAACCAGGCTGGCTCGAAACCGAACTCATCACACAGGTGCTCTCCGGTGGCACGCTCACCAGCCGGCTGAATCTGGTCCTTCGCGAGCAACTCGGCCTCACCTACGGCGCCCGCGCAAGCCACGATGACGCCTACGACGGAGGTCAGTTTCGCGCGGGTGGAAGCACCAAGAACGAGACTGCCGACCGGTTTGTGAGCGCGCTCCTCGGGTTGGTGTTTGGACTGTCCGAAGCACCCTTGTCCGAACCTGAACTCCGTCGCACGAAGGACCTTGTTTCAGGTCGCTTCGCACTCGAAGCAGAGGGCGTCGATATCGTCATGGGGAAGACGATTCAGCAGCATCTCTACGGCCTTCCCGACGAGTTCTGGACGCGCTACCGCAGTGACATCGAAACGCTGTCGCCGACGCAAGTATTCGAGGCCGCCAAACAGGTGCTCGACCGCGGACGGCTGCAGATCGTCGCGGTGGGCAAGCGGAAGCAACTCGAAGCGCAGCTCGCTAAATACGGTCAGCTCCGGTTCTACGACAATGACCTCAACCCGATCCCCTAACTGAGAACTGAGAGCGGCAAGCTGCTGAAGTCGAGACTCGAGCCAGTTGAAGGGGGGTGATGGGGCCGTCATCAAGAATCGCCGCGGCAATCGATCACCACGGGCCCACGACGTCGCAAAATCCCCTCAAGCTTGAGCTTGCGCAGATGGGCCTCCAACGAGATCTGGGCCAAACCGAGGACAGCGGAAGAGACTTGTCCGAGCCGAGAATCAACGTATTCGTCGTCTGAGAGGGGGGCAGGGTCGGGGAGCGAGGCGCAAGTACCGTCGCTATCGACGACCACTGCGTGACGTGTTTGCCTTCGATCACGAGATCAGCATGCGTGAGCGGGCACCCGCTGCCCAAGCCCGACCGGCGTGTCCGACTTCGCTCGTGCGTAAGCGCGCGTGCGTGCTAGCATGAGCCACGCGATGGAGGCTCGACGATCACGACTTCTCACGGGTAGCCCTCCCGAACTCCTCATCCACGACGAGTCCAGCAGTTGCCCTTATCTCGAAAATCGGACGTCGCGCCTGCCCATGCGACTGCCCGTTCGCCCCCTCAGCGACGAGGAGTTCGACGAGCGACTCGAAGCAGGTGACCGCCGCCAAGGTCTACTCCTCTACCGCACCAGCTGTCCGAGTTGTGCTGCCTGTGAGCCTATACGGATCGACTGTCGTATCTACCAACCCAGCAAGACGGGTCGCCGTGTTCTCCGACGCGGAAACCAAGATTTCCGGATCGAGATCGCGCGTCCACGATACTCGGCGCAAAAGCTCGATCTCTACAATCGCCATAAGCAAGGCCGCGGGCTCCTCGGCAGCAGCGCCCCTCTCGACAGCGCCGGGTACACGGCCTTCCTCGTCGACTCCTGCGCCGACAGCTACGAACTCCAGTACTTGGTTGGCACCACGCTCGTGGGCGTTGCGGTGGTCGATCGCAGCCGAGACGCGCTTTCCGCTGTATACACCTACTACGATCCGGACTACACACGTCATAGCCTCGGCGTATATTCGATACTGCGCCAGATCCAACTATGTCGAGACTGGGGTCTGGCCCACCTGTACCTAGGATTGTATATCTCCGAGTGTGACGCGATGGCCTACAAGGCAGAATACCTCCCCCACGAGCGCAGAATCGGCGGTCGCTGGCTCCGTTTCGAGCGCCATCAGAATCGCTAGGATCAACAAACGAGGCCTGCCCCCAATTGTTCGTATGATCAATTGTTTGTACACTCAATCGATCGCACGAACAATCGTTCACACAAACGAGGCTGACCGGCAGTACCAGGCTCCGCCGCAACTCACATTGATGGTCCCAGGTCAAGGCGCACCGTCCGCTGCGCGGCGGCGCCCTGGCTCAGGACAGGTCCGGTGACGAGCCCGTCTTCACCTTCACGCCCAAGGCGAGTGCCTTCGCCCGCAGCGAACGTGCCCAAGACTCGAGATTGGCGATGGTGCTCTGTAGCTGGTGAGCCGATGTCGCCAATTCGGCGAGCTTTCCGTGCAGCAGTTCCTTCGCACGGCGAATTCGCCCGCGGACCGTACCCTCGGGGACCTCCAATATTTCGGCCAACTCACGGCCGCTCAGATTCTCCCAATAATAGAGCTCCAACGTGATCTGATGGTCCAGGGGCAAGTGTCGCAGCGCGCTCAGCAAGAGCTCTTGCTCCCGTTTCTCCGCTACGAGCAAGCTTGGACCAGGGGCCATGTCTCGTGCCGAGACTTCCAGTCCCTGGAAGCGCTCCCTGTAGTAGCGCTTGTCCCGATAGTAGCGACGCAGCACGTTGCGCGCCACACCAAACAGATAGCCCCGAAATCCCGCGTCGCCCCGATAGCGTTCCTTGCCCTCCACACAACCAAGGAACGTACGTTGGATCAAGTCATCCACGTCCTCCGCCACCTTGTTCGCAAAGAAGCGACAGATCGCATCGAAGTGACGATTGAACAGCTCGTTTCCGGCTTGCATGTTGCCGCTCCGCCAATCTTCGAGCAGCTCGAGATCCGTCCGCATGCCCCGCCAGCGTACCAGGGGCTCTCAACGAGCGCGAGGCCCCCTAGGAGCCGTGCGCGCAACGTGAGTGTACGGCGCTGTGTTCGCCGTCGAAGAGCAAGGCTACCGGACACTGCCTGCCGCCTCCTCCCGCTTCCTCCCGCTTCCTGGCCCCGGTCGCGGCACACGGGCCGAAGCCCCACGGTCTTCCCGTTACGCGCTCCTGCGCTGGCGACGTGGCATCGGTGCTATCCTTGGTTGGCCGACGCCCAGTCGGTCCTAAACTAACCATGTCTAACCTCGCTCGTTCACCCTCCCCCGCCCCTCGGAGGATATTCCAACTGTCGATGGCGCGCCCAATGTGGTGGGCACTACTCGCCGGACTCGCATGCATCGGCGACGACGAAGACATCGATCCGGCCCACACCGCCCCGGCAGGCGACAACGGGGGCCAAGGCGACGGGGATGACGACGAGGACGAAGACGCCGGCGGTGGGAACGACAGCGATGACGGTACAGGTGGAGGCGACGAGGACGATGCCGGTGGGGATGATGATGACGGTGACGATGGCGGTGACGATGACGATGGCGGCGATGATGATGATGATGATGATGATGATGATGATGATGATGATGGTGATGGTGCTGGAACCGGCGACACCAGCGACACCGGCGACACCAGCGACACCAGCGACACCAGCGACACCAGCGACACCAGCGACACCGGCGACACCGGCGACACCAGCGACACCAGCGACACCAGCGACACCAGCGACACCGCCATGGGCCGCGCCGCACCCTTGAATCGCTCGTTTCTGGGTCGACTCGGCTGTCTACTGGGTGGGTAGCTGGGGACAAGCTCTTGTCCTCCGACGCACCATCCACGCCGCACCCACCGGACCAGGCGGGTGCCGTAGACCTGCGCCACGTTCGTTTCAAAATGCCGGAGATCGACGCCGAGCAGCTGCGCAACGCCGTATCCTCTCGACTCTTCGGCGTCGCGGCCGAACCGGTGAAAATCGGACGTTTTACGGTGCTGCGCCGCATCGGTGCTGGCGGAATGGGAGTTGTCTATTCTGCTTACGATAATCAGCTCGACCGCAAAGTCGCCATCAAGCTGTTGCACGGCACCCAGAAAAATGAGGATCGACAAGCTCGGTTGCTCCGAGAAGCCCAGGCTCTCGCTCGCTTGTCTCACCCCAACGTCGTGCAGGTGTATGAAGTGGGCACCTTCCGCGGCCAAGTTTTCGTGGCGATGGAGTTCGTACACGGCACCACACTGCGACAATACCTCGAGAACGATTCGCACACCCGCCCCGACATCCTGCACAAATTCCTCCAAGCGGGCCGCGGTTTGGCCGCAGCCCACGCAGCGGGCCTCGTACACCGGGACTTCAAACCAGACAACGTGCTGGTAAGCGAAGATGGCCGCACCCTCGTCGTGGATTTCGGGCTAGCGCGGGCGTCGGACACATCAGGTGGCCGCGAACAAGGGGATCCACAACGTGACCCGGCCGAAGCAACACCCCTCGCAGCGCAAGAAGATCCACTCGCTGGCGACTCCCTCAACTGCCATCTCACCCGAACCGGCGCGCTGTTGGGTACGCCCGCCTACATGGCGCCGGAACAGCATCGCGGCGCGCCTGCCGACGCTCGGAGCGATCAGTTCAGCTTCTGCGTGGCGCTATGGGAGGCCCTATGCGGCGAGCGACCCTTTGAAGGCGCCAACGCACTCGAGCTCGCCGTTCGGGTCAACTCGGGCACAACCCGCAGTTCGAGTCGGAGCCGAGCGCTCCCTGCTCGCATCAGGCGTCCGTTGCTCAAAGGTCTCGGCGTCGAACGAGATCAGCGTTATCCCGACATGGAGATGCTGCTGACCGCGCTGTTTCGTCGGCAAGATCGCCGCCGCCTCGCATGGATAAGCGCGACCGTGTCGTCCCTCGTCGCCCTCGGGTTGCTTGGGTGGATGTGGACGCGCCCAGCCCTAGACGTGTGCAACTCGGGTGCACACAAGCTCGTAGGGGTATGGGATCAGCGAGTACAAGGCGCGCTCAGGGACGTCTTTCTGGCCACCGGTGCCCCCTTCGCACAGGACGCGTGGGCAACCACCGCCACGACCCTTGGTGCGTACGCGCAACGCTGGGAAGAAATGCACGGGGACGCCTGCGAAGCGGCCATGCTGCGGTCTGAACAAAGCCCTGAGCTCTTTGGCCGCCGCATGGTCTGCCTCGGCCAGCGTCTTACAGCCCTCGAGTAGCTCACTTCGCTCCTCTCCGTCGCAGAGCTGGCGGACGTACGCGGGGCGGTGCAAGCGGCAAGCGCCCTCCCCTCGATTGCGCCTCGCGCCGACGAAGACGCGCTCATGTCCAGCGACATACCTCTCGATGACGCATCCCGGCGAGAGCTCGAGCGGCTAGATGAAATCCTCGCGCGTGGACTCAGCGCGACCGAGCTCGGCCAATACCCCAGAGGTCTCGAACTCGCTGAACAAGCCGTTGCCCACGCCGACCGTATCGACCATTCAGGTCGGCGTGCAAAGGCACTCCTGAACAAGGGCGCCGTGTTGGCGAAGCTCAAGCGATTTAACGAGTCTGCCGCCTCTCTGCGAGAGGCCGCACGCCTTGCCGACGCCTCTCGGGACGACCACACCCGCGTCCGAGCCCTGGCAAAGTTGGTCCGCGTCGTCGGGTATCGACTCGCCAAACCAGACGAAGCGGAGGCCATCGCGGCCGATGCCTCCGCCGCGATGGCGCGACTCAAACATGCTCCACTGGTGGCCGCCGAGCTCTACAACGCCCTCGGCACCCTGGCCAAGAAGCGAGAAGACTACAAGCAAGCGGCGCAACACCATGCCCACGCGTTGACGCTGCTGACGGACGAACTCGGAGAGAACCATACGCGCGTCGCAGCTTCGATGAACAATCTAGGCAACGTGATGAAACTTGCCGGACTCCGGGACGAGTCGGTCGATCTGTTTCGGCGCGCGCGGGCCTCATTTGAGCGCACCTTAGGTCCGAGCCATCCCTACGTCGCCATCGCCATGTCGAACCTGGGTAACTTGCTACTCGCCGACCCACAGGCGCGATTTTTCGGGCCCAACCCTCGCAGCTACGTCGAACAGTGTCGTACCGCCGAAGACCTTGTGCGCCGAGCGATCGCTATCCGCGGCAGCTTGCCAGGCGCAGAGCGACGCATCGGCCGGGCGGTACACACCCTCGGCGAAGCGCTGCGCTGCGGAGGCGACTACGGTAAGGCGCTCGAACAGTTCGAGCGAGCACTTGTCATCAAGACGATCGTGTACGAGAAACGGCCGCACGCCGATCTCGTTTCGACCCTCAACGGCATCGCCCGCTGCCAGATCGGTCTTCGTGACCCCGCGGCCGCCCGCAACACACTGAAGAGAGCCATCGCCATCTCGGCGTCAACTAAGATCACACACGTCGATCGTGGCGAAACGCTGCTCACGCTGGCTGCCGCCGAATATGGTTTTCGCACGCGAGATAGCCGGCCGAAGTTGGCGCGCCAGCACGCGATCGCGGCGCGCGGGGCCTTCCTCAGTGCAGGCCCGGCCTACGCTTCCCACGTGCGTGAGGTCGACCGATGGCTCCGTGAACACCCACCGACGGCAAGTCTCGGCGGCCACGAGTGAGGCCCGCGGAAGCTGGTTGACCGCGTTACCGAGCTACCGAGCTACCGAGGTGCCGAATTTTCGAATTTTCGAGTCCCGTTTCGTCCGCTATGCAGGGGGGCTTGACCCGGAGTATGCATCCGCCGATGCCACGCTCGTCTTTCCTCTTCTGTTGTTGCCTCGCTGGCGCTTGCGTGAGCACCGCCGACGCCACACCATCGACCGCCACGCCGTCGGGCGCTGCTCCGTCGAACGCCCCCCTTTCCCACGCCCCAGCCGATGCTTCTCGCCGAGCTTCGAACAACAAGGCAGCGGGGGGACCCGCGATGATGGACCGTACCAACGCGCGGGACGAGACCAGGGCGAAACGAGCTCGCGCCGGTGCCGACCCAGCAATCAACGAAGCGTGGGCCCAGCCCGATATCGACCCTTTGGTCGGGCGGCTGGAGGACGAGACGCGCGAGATCTTCGCCCACCGTGACCGTGTCATCCAGGTCATCGCCCCGAAGCCTGGCAGTGTCGTAGCGGACATCGGATCGGGGTCGGGGTTTCTCACCCTCCTCATGAGCAAGAAGGTCGGTCCCACTGGGAAGGTCCTCGCCGTAGACATCAACCCGGCCTTGTTGCAAGAGGTCGCGCGTCGCGCGCAGGCCTCCAGACTCGCAAATATCGAGACCCGCGTCGCAGTTCAGGACCAATCGCCCCTCGATCCCGACAGCGTGGATCTCGTCTTGATCTGCGACACCTATCATCACTTCGAGAAGCCGCACTCGACGCTACTCTCCCTGCTCGCAGCGCTGAAACCGGGCGGCGAGCTGCTACTGGTCGATTTCGAGCGAATCGAGGGCCAGACGAAGCCATTCATGATGCAGCACGTGCGCGCTGGAAAGGATGTATTCCGCCAAGAAGTGCTGGATGCGGGCTTCGAACTGGTGACGGAGCACCACGTCCCCGAACTGCGCGAGAACTACATCCTACGTTTTCGGCGACCCGTTTAGGTACGCATGGGCCTCTCCTAGGTCCCCTCCTAGGTCCCCGTGCCTGCGCGCGCGACCGGGGCCCTCCTGGGGCGCGCCCTAGTTCTGCTCTGGAACGCCTCCGCTGGGGTCATCCCTCGAACGAGGCCATTGCGTCAGCGAGAATCACGGGAACGATACACTTGTGGGTGCAACATCGGACATCGAACGCTTACGACTCGCTGTGGAGGACGCCATCGCCAAGACACTCGAAGCGCTCGAACTCGACGTATCCGTCACCGCGCTCGACGGCCCGCAAAGCGGACAAGAGGTGAGCGTAGACCCGATCTACGTGCTCATGCCGATCGGTTTCCGTACCTCGGAGGTCACACTGTTTCTGCACGCCTCGCCACGAGACTGCGAACGACTCATGCACTGCGTCGGCGGTGACTCCGCGGGAGCCTACACTTACAACGACGGCGACCTCCGTGGAGGCCTGGCCGGGCTCGCCAGCATGATGGCGGAGTTGATGGAGAGCGTACTCGGGAGGAACGATATCTCGCTCGGCTCGCCCCGCGTACCTGAAGATCCTCGCGCCCTCGACCGCGCTCGCCACGACTGTGGGGGCTCGATCATGCTGCGCGCGAGCTTTGGTGCATCTGAGGTCTACTGCGATCTATTGCTCGACACCATCGCCGACGACCGAAAACTGGCCGCGTAAGCGCGACGGAGGCATCGTCAGGGGTACCGCGCGGCGGAGGGTAGACAGCTCTAGGGCTGCAAAACGCTGCGCTAGGACAAAGGTTCAAGTCCTCCACCGCAGAGATCCAGATCATGAAACACCGGCCCTCACCGGCCCTCACCGGCCCTCACCGGCCCTCACCGATTCCCAGTCGCGGCCACAGCCGCCCGATCAGATAGAACATCGAGACCGAGAGCAAGGAGAGCGGGATGGCAAGCGCATAGTCGCCATAGAGATAGAACCCGGTAGCCAGCAATGCACCATAGATAGCGAGGCATCCGCACAGCATGGCGAGCAGACCGTAGGGGACAGTCCACGGTTTGCCCTGGCACGACCCCGCTCCGTTCACGCGGGGCATGTCGCTACCAGGCTCGAATCTGCGCCATCCAGGCCCGCCAGGTTGTACGACTTCGCAAAAACGACGCAACGTATCGCTATCGGCTGGCTTCGTCACCAGCGTAGCAAGCACCCAAGCTGCGGTTGTGACGGCCACACTCAGGACGAATACGTAGTGCGAGGGCCAACGCTCGGCGTCTGGAACATCTTGCTGGAATAGAAACGTGAAGTAGCACGACACCACAAATGAGACAAGCATGGCTGTGATCTCACTGATCGGATTGATCCGCCACCAAAACCACCGCAAGATGTAGATAGGGCCCGTTCCGGACCCCAACATCAAGATAAGCTCGAACGCCCGAGTGGCGTCCTCCAGCATCATCCCGATACCCGCAGCAAGTATCATCATCAGCGTCATGGCACCCCGTCCGACGCCCACAAGTACGCGTTGGCTGGCCTGCGGATCAACAAACCGTAAGTAGACATCATGGACCACGTACGAAGCTCCCCAATTGAGGTGGGTCGACAATGTAGACATCAGCGCCGCCATCAGCGACGCCACCACCAGCCCCAGGAGACCATGCGGCAAATGGGTCAGCATCGCCGAGTACCCCAGGTCATGGTGCACGAGGTGCGCCGGAACATCGGGAAAGGCACGACCCAACGCATCGAGGTCCGGATACACCACAAGAGAAGCGAGGGCGATCAGGATCCACGGCCAGGGCCGCAATGCATAGTGGGCCAGATTGAACAAGAATGTAGCCCCCACCGCATGGCGTTCGTCACGTGCGGCAAACATGCGCTGCGCCACGTAGCCACCACCGCCCGGCTCCGCTCCCGGATACCAAGCTGCCCACCACTGCACGGCCAGCGGCACCAACAGCAGTTTGACGATCTCCGGATTGATGCTCGCCCCGTCACCATCCAGCAACGGCGGCACCAGATCGAGTTTTCCCCGAACATTTGGATGCGCGAGCAGAGCATCAAGGCCACCAACTGCGTCGAGACCTACGATATGGTGGGCTGCCCATACTGAACCGATCATCGCTATGGAAAATTGTACGAGATCGGTGAGCAAGACGGCTCGTAGACCACCCACCCAGGTATACGCGAGCGTGACGACCGAGGTGCCGCACAAGACTTCGACGGCCGAGAAACCCAATAGCACCTGGCCGATCTTCACCGCGGCAAGGCACACCAAGCCCATCACAACAACGTTGAAAAGGACGCCTAGATAGAGCGCACGAAAGGCGCGTAAAAATGCCGCAGCCTTACCGCTGTAGCGCAGTTCGTAGAATTCGACGTCAGTTGTGACGCCGCTACGCCGCCACAATTTCGCATACACGAACACCGTGAGCATTCCGGTGAGAAGAAACGCCCACCACGCCCAGTTTCCCGCCACCCCCCGCTCCCGCACAAGTCCGGTCACGAGGTTCGGCGTGTCCGCCGAGAACGTCGTCGCCACCATCGACACCCCAAGAACCCACCACGGCATGTTCCTCCCGGACAGGAAGAACTCCTGCACGCCCGCGCCCGCGGACTTGCTCGCGTACAACCCGATTCCCAACGAAACGACAAAAAACGCCGCGACCGAAGCCCAATCTATCGCCGTAAGTTCCATGCGCTTGTGGGAGGGCGGTATAGCACGCGGTTCGGGCAAATCGCCGCGGGCAGCGGGGCTCGCCTCGTCCGTGACCGCTGTGACTCGCAGGCCCGCGGCCTTCTCGAGTGTGCTCACGGCCCGGGCCAACCACATCGGCGGAGGACGGGACCCGCTGCGCGCCCGCCTGGTTCCCGTCTTGCCTGGGCGAGGACGCCGGAGAAGCGACAACGCGGCCAGCTAGTCGCGCCCGGCCGAGGCGACCCTGATGATGCGAGACAAAGGCGTCACGCTTGGGTATGTTGCGAGTGATGGGATCTTCTCCCCGCTCCAAGAAAAAACCCGACGACCATCAACCTGGCCTGGAAGCACCGCCCAAGGTGACTCGCTACGTTCAGCCCCTCGGGCCGCGGGTTTTGGTACGCATCGTCAAAACCAAAGACCGCCTCGATTCCGGCCTCTTCCTGCCGGAGGGCGCCAAAGAAACGCAGGATCAGGCTGTACTGGGCGAAGTGGTCGAGGTCGCGCGCGCGATGCCCAAGAACATCGTGTACGATACACGCACTGGGGACGACGATCTTCCCTCCTCCCACGCCGATTTGGGCACAAATGTGAGCGGGATCCCGGTCGCCTCACAGGTACTGTTTCGGAAGGATCATGGGGTGACTGTGCCCTGGGACGACACGCTACGGGTCGTAGATGTCCGACATGTGCTGGCCATCGTGGACGAAATCCCCGCGGATGAGATGCAATAGACGACAGGCAGTCGATGCACGGTCGCTGTTGGGGACGTTGCTCGATCAATAGCAATCGCGCGGCTATCGTCGACCGATGCTGAGACTCAAGTCCCGGCATCCAACGCGAGAAGATCGTCATCCCAAGCCGCCCCCTCCCCCGCTGGCAAGACTAGGGTTCCGTTCAGCACCTAGCTCCGGGGCGACAGAAGCTACGCGCTGCCTCCAACTTGCGGTCCTCGGCTGCCGTCTTCATGGGCTGGTCTCTCATCAGGAGGAGGCAGATGGCTTGGATGACTCCAGTAGCAGTGGGCAACTAGCCGCGAACACACGCGCCGCAAGCGAGCGGGAGACTCGGATCGGTCCGCTTGTACGGGCCCGTTCTCGGAGCGGACCGACGAGGATCGCTAGCGCGCGGAACCGGTCCTGTCGATGCCAGCGATGCCCCCTGATCACACGCTAGAGATGGGACACCGGCGACCGGCGTGGCACCTTGCTTGCAACGTTCGACATCATGGTTTCTGGGAGCGTGTCGCCAATCGCGGGATTCGTGCTTGCTACTCTCGTCTGCGCGAATTGTGTAGATCGTCTATGGCTCGAAACCTGCGAGGAGCGGCCGCCGTCCCGGGACGACGCAACCCGTCCCCAGGAGTATGCTGGAGCATTCGTGTGTCTTGGACCGCCGCAGGATGTGGGTGTCGTTCTAGAACCTTACTGGTCGTGGCGGGACAACCCAGTCCATCAGGGCTACACCCAGGTCCTCTCGACGCCCGTCGTTGCTCAACTCAATGACGACAACAACGATGGCCGGATAGACATGCTCGACACTCCCGACGTCGTGTTCACGGCTTTCGCAGGTGATGGTTATGCCGGACCAGGCCGGGTCGTGGCTCTCTCCGGCGTCGACGGGAGTATCCTCTGGAGCCACGCCGGGGCGCAGGGGGCCGAACCGTTCGGCGACTCGGGTGTGGCGGTGGCGGATCTCCATGGAGATGGCAGCCCGTTCGTACTGATGGTCTCGACGGCGGGCCTTCTCGCGCTAGATTCCGAGGGCCATCACGTTTGGAGCGCGGATATTCCCGTGGCCCGGGCCGGCTACGGTCATCCCTCCACGGGCGACCTTGATGGAGATGGCGTCCTAGAAGTATTGCTTGGCGCAGCCGCGGTGGACGCGGCCGGCAAGGTATTGTGGATCGGAAACGGCGGAACAGGAGGCCCGTCTCATGGTTCGTTCCCGGCCGATCTAGACGGTGACGGCCAACTCGAAGTAGTGGCCGGGAATACCATCTACGACGGTGGAGGGAACGTGATCTGGCGTACCGGGAGTCTCGACGGCTGGCCAGCCCTCGCGGACTTCGATGTCGACGGACGTCCAGAAGTGATCAATGTTGTCCCGCAAGGACGACTCGAGGTGTACGATGGCAGCGGGAGGAAAATGTGGGTAGCGATCCTCCCAGACGGAGGTGGCGGCCCTCCTGCGGTCGCCGATTTCGACGGTGATGGCGCGCCCGAGGTCGCGGTCGCCAGTCATACTAGGCTCCGAGTCTTTGACGGTGATGGCTCCCTGCGATGGGCCATCACCATTGAGGATGAGAGCAGCGGAGTCACAGGGGTCTCCGCTCATGATGTTGATGGCGACGGCTACATTGATGTGATCCACGCGGATGAAAAGCGCCTCCTTATCGTCGACGGTTTGACAGGCGCAGTTCTCCAGAGCTGGACCGACCACTCCTCCCGCACAGCCTTCGAGTACCCTGTCGTCGCGGACCTCAACGGCGACGGCCTCGCGGAGATCATCGTGGCAACCAACGGCTCCCTAGGCGACCCCGAGCGCACCGGGATCCGCACCGCGACCCTCATCGCCGGCCCCCTCGCTCCCATCTCGCGACTATGGAGCCAACATGCCCATGTTGACGTCGACCATGCAAGGGGTCCCTGGACCCGTTTTCGGGCTTCGGCACGCCCTTCCCCTCCCAATCGAATGCTACCGGATCTAATCGTCGAACCCGCGCTCATCGACAGTCAATGCGGCCCCCACGGCATGTTCTGGCTCCCATTGCGCAACCGCGGTGAGGTCGTCATGCCGGCGTCATGGATTCGCCTGACAGCGGGAAAACGTGGTCAACCCCTGGACGCTGCCCGACGCTTTCTCGATGACGCACAAGTACCCGCGCTGGACCCGGGCGAAGTAACGGTCGTGGGCCCGTGGGCTCTCGACATCGCGGGAGTAGGAGAGCGGGTGGTAGCGATCGCCACCGCCGATCCGGCGACCCCGACGGTCATCGAGTGCGGCTTGGCCAACAACACACGCACACTCCGCCTATCGCCTGGGTAAGGGCATTCGTTGCCGGTCCGGGGGGAGGACTCCCCGTGTACGGGCACTCAGGGTGTTTAGGCGCCGATCGCTACCATGCAATGAAGGATTGCCGCCAAGGCGCCCCGCTCCCAGCCAGGGCCTGGGGGACAGCTCACACAATCGCACCCATCTTGCCGCGATCGACCGCTCCCTATTCCCTCCACAGGATGCGCCCCACACGCAGTTCCGCTCTGCTCCGGCACACACGAGACGAGAATGCCCGACCAAACTTGCCGCCGCGACTGCGCTTCTAGGCGCGCGCTTTGGGCGAGCGACGCCCGCCGCACACCGCGTCGTTCTCGGTCGATGCCGTCTGACGAAGGTTCTTGGAGGAACCGAGTCACCGACACTCGTGGCTCGGTAGTCGCAGGACAGCAGGCCTTGAATCCGCCATTTCCTCCTCGCGTCGCTCCGACAGGGTTCATGTCGGGTCCGCTGCATGGGCTGATCGAACCACCGCAACACAACATGGACCAAATTCGCTCCCCCCCCAACGACCGGAGGCCAAGCCGCCGAGTGGCCACAAAACGCGCCTTCTGGCATCCTGCGCCACACGATCCTGAGTCGTCTTCGAACTGATCTGCACATGCTGAACGCCAAGAAACTCGTGACACGCGCCTTCGACTACTACCGTCGTGACGGCCTGCCCGGTCTCACATACGTCGCTGCGCGGAAGCTCATGTGGGAGCCGCGTCAGCACTATCGTCAGCGTAAATGGTCTCGTGTGCGCGCTGCGGCTCATCCTGAGCCCCCGCTGGTCCATACGCCACGCGGTGTTCGGCTCTATTTAAACCCACAAGACTCGGGAATCTCCGTCGAACTCTGCGCCGCCGGGGTGCACGAGCCAATTCTGACCGACATCCTAGCCGATTACATCTCGGCAGGCTCCACGATCGTCGACATCGGTGCCAACATCGGATACTTCGCCCTGCAAGAAGCCAAGCTCGTCGGACTCAGGGGCAAAGTGCTCGCGTTCGAACCTTTCCCCGTCACGTTCGATTTCTTGCAGCGCAACATTGCACTCAATCACGCGACGAATGTGCACGCGCAGCAACTCGCCATCGGGGAAGCTTGCGGCACCGCAAGCTTTTACGGATTCGCGGAAGCGAACTGGAACTCCATGGTGACCTGCGGCCGAGAGTACGCCAGCAAGATTGAAGTCAGCGTGGCGTCGCTAGACGAGATATTGGCGGATGAAACCTCCGTCCACGCCCTTCGCATGGACGTAGAGGGTTTCGAGAGTCACGTGATCCGTGGAGCAGTCAAGACGATCGACCAGCATCGCCCCACGGTAATCATGGAACTCCACTCTGCGCTAATGGAATACGATGACGTCGCCGACCTCTTGAAGTTCTTCGAAGAACGCCGCTACGAGATCCGAATAGCTTTTCCGCGCATGCGGGAGGAATTCATCGCGCGCCCACCGACAGCGCGAAGCATTCGAGCAATGCGGACACCAACCTTCGCCGAACTTCTAGCCGACGAACGCCTGCGAACCAAACAGGACAACTTCTCAATCGTGATCGCACCAGTGTGACCGATTGTAGCGAAACGGACGAAAATAGCGCGCGCGAAGAAGACAGCGCGCCACGACCCACTGCGCCCCCCAAATCCCGGCTACTCGCGCTCATGCGACGCGGCGCGATGATCGGCGGGGGTCTGTTGGGAACCAGTTACTTGGCCAAGTACGGAAGCCAGGTCCTGCTCGCGCGCTGGATGCCGACCGACGACTTCGGCACATACGCCTACCTGGTCTCGTGGGTGTTGCTTCTCTCGATCCCAGCCGATCTCGGCCTCGGCACTGCGTCGCTCCGACTTGTCCCCGAATACCGTGCTAAGGGATCGCTGCGGCCAATCGCTAGCCTTCGGCGTTTCTCCCATCGCGTGACGCTCGCCACCGCGAGCATCATCGCAACAGTCGCCATCTGCGTCACATTTTCACTTGGGCGCACCACAGGCGCCGTTCTAGTGATCCTCATCGCGGCCGCCTTGATTCCCCTTCAAGCCCTCGTCACGCTCCGGAGTGAGCTGACGCGCTCAACTGGAAGAGTAGGTTGGACCTATGGTCCTTCCCACGTCTTTCAACCACTCGCAGTGATCATAATGTGTGCAGGCGCCTTTTCGATTGGGGTGAACCTCGGCGCGGAGACGGTACTCCTTGCTACCGCCGCATCGCTCCTCCTCACCTGCGTCATTCAGCTGGCTGTCCTCCACGTTGTGCTCCCCGAGCGATCGACTGACGCGACACGCAAGGATGACACCAAACGATGGACCAGAATATCAATCCCGCTGATGCTGATCTCGGTCTCCTCGCTCCTGATTTCCCGATCGGATGTATTGATCGTTGGCGCTCTTGAGGGCCCCCTCGCCGCGGGTCTGTACCACGCAGCCTCCCGTACCGCATCATTTGCTCAGTTCCCTTTGATCGCCTTCGCCGGAATCGCTGCGCCCTTGATTGCTTCCTTGCACGCGCAAGGAGATAGTGTACAACTAGCTCGCATGGTGCGAGCTGCGGCTCGTTGGACCTTCCTGACGTCTGCTGCGGTGGCTCTGTTGCTCGTTTTGTTCGGAAGACAGGTTCTGGGCCTATTCGGTGAAGACTTCTCGGCCGCACATTCGGTCCTCGTGATCCTCTGCATTGCTCACCTCTTCAACGCCAGCTGCGGACCTGTAGGATACTTGCTAACTCTGACCGGGGCAGAGCGCGAGTGCCTCCGAGCCTATGCCGTGTGCGCCATGGGCGGCACCTTCGCAGGAGTCATCCTCACCAAACTCGCCGGGAGCGCCGGAGCGGCGCTGGCGTCCGCGGGAACCCTCACCGTGCTCAATATGTGGCTCGTAGTCGCCGTACGTCGCCGCCTCGGCTTCTGGGCCTTCGCTTTCGCCACACGCGATGCCAATCCGCCTTCTGGGACAGCTGAAACTCATGATCCGTAGCGTCACGTCTCAGAGACTCTCGCGCACTGAGCATCGGGTGCTATTTCTTTGTTCCGAGAGCTTCCCGCCCCACTACGCCGTGCTCGATTGCATCTTCAATGATGCGCTACGCAACTCGGGCATCGAATGTAGTTGGATCATGCCGAGCGCAGTCACATCCGTCGTACGCGAGACATGGAACGGCCACGCCGTCTGGCTCATACCAAAGGTTCGAACACCGACAGCAAGCGGAATGATGGCTGCCTATCGTGAGCACTTGTCCAACATCGAATCAGCCGTGCAAATCGCGGCACACGAGGTCGGACCCTTTGACCTGGTCCAGGTACGAGACGATCCAGCCATGGCTGCTGTCGGCTATCGACATTCGCGCCACCAGCGCATTCCATTCGCATACCAACTGTCTCACCTCAAAGAGGAGGAGTGTATTCTTGCCGGGCTGCGGGGGCAGTACCCTGGGCGAGCCAAACACATCGCCAAGGGGGCCGCCGGTTTTCTAGCCAGGCAGTCGCTACTTTACGCCGCGGACGTCGTCTTCCCAGTCAGCCAAGAAATGGGGAAATTACTGTATCGACTCGGCATTTCTAGATCGAAAATCGCGCCTCTACCAGAAGGCGTCAACATCGACGGATACCAGCCAGCGACCGAAGACAAGAAGCACAAGACTCGAGAGCTTTTGCACCTGCCACGCGGACCGCTCGCCATCTACATAGGATCACTCAGCATAATGCGCCGACTCGACCGGGTGGTAGACGCGATGGTGGTGATGAACAAACTCGGGGCGCCAGGTCATGTGGCCTTCCTTGGTGGCGATGCCGGGACCGGAGACATTGAGCGCCTTCGCCACCGTGCACAGGCGCTCGGTGTAGCAGAGCGGCTGCGATTTCTCGGTCACACGACGCCTTCCAAGGTGCCTCCGTACCTCCAAGCTTGCGACGTTGGTCTTTCTCCCATTCCGAACACTTTCGTTTATCGACACTGCTCGCCCATCAAGATCCTTGAATACCTCTCAGTCGGCCTACCAGTAGTGGCAACGGATATTCCAGCTCAGCGCCAGATCCTTGAGCGCGCCGACGCAGGATTGCTGGTAGCACATGAGCCAGACTCCATCGCTCACGGTCTCGCACAACTGTTTACGATGCACCCCGCAGATCGTCAACTCATGGGTCAACGCGGCCGAGAATATATCGTAGGACACCGTTCCTACGCTGATCTGGCGAGAATCGTTGTCGACCGGTATCAACGGCTATGGGAGCAGCCTCGTGATAAATAAGCGCCGTCGAGTTCACCAGTCGGGCTGGCGCATTTCTCCCGACCGATGGCTTTCACTTCCTCTCGTCGCCTTGGTGTTGTGTGGTTCGCTGGCTAGCTACATGGAGCCCATCGCTGGCTACGTCGCGTACGTAGGCGTTCTTGCGCTCCTGCTCGGTGTGAGCGTCATTTTGCTATCGAGCCCACTACTTAGTCGGACCCTGTATCAATCGAGGATGACATGGCACGTTTGGTTTTTCGTAGCCGTCGTCGGCGTGTCGCAGATCCGTACAACCGTAGGTGGAGACTTGACCGCACCCGGACTTGTGCAGGCCTTCAGCTATTTCGTTTCCCTTGTCTGCGCGTATTTTGTCCTTGCGGAGGCACTTCGGAGGAACTTTCGAACGAACCTCGGTCTACTGTCCGTTCTTGGCGTTCTCGTCAGCCTACCTGCCATCGTTGCGGCGCTATTCGGTCAGTTCTCGGTTCTTGGTCTTCGCGTCGGAGTGTCCCCAGCTCGAATTCCCCTCATAGGTCTGCCCGCCTCTCGAAGCATCTTCCAAGACGAGAATTACTTCGCAGTCGTGCTGTTCGTCTGCGGCACTGCCACTTTTTTTCTACAACGAACAACCCGAAGCGCGAATGCGCGTTTTCTTCTTCTACTAGCTCTCCTCCCCATCGCTACGGCTATGGTCTTCACCTATTCTCGGGCCGCCTACCTGGCCACGATGGTCGCTTCCCTCTTGTGGCTAGCGTCGGCTCGCCGGGGCTTGGCCTTGGCCGCGGCCCTACTGGTCGTGGCGATGATCGCTATGTTCTGGCTGTCCACGACGCAACCGTACGCGGATCGAATCGGCGCGTTCGCGCAGGTTGATCGCGGCCTGTCTGGGCGCGAAATGCTGTGGCCGATCGCCATCGATCGCATTCTTGAACGCCCATTTTTCGGTTGGGGGATCGGTAGCGTGACCCGCGTAATCAGCAAGAATACTATTTGGGCGAGCTCCCACAACAGCGTGTTGGACTTCGCGCTCATGGCCGGTATTCCCAGTGGAATCGCCTACATATGGTTCATCACCATGAGCTTGCTCCCCCTGCTGCGACAGGGCGGCCGTTCCTCGCCGCCCACCCGATTCCTTCTGAGTACAACCGTAGGTCTACTCGTAGCAGCTCAGTTCACGACGCATACCATCGGCGGTCTGAGTTTCGGATCGATGGTCCTCACTGTCCTTCTGGGTCTATCAAACGCCCAACGCTGGAGACCCTTCGGCCAACCTGATTCGACGCCGCGGTGCCGGTAGTCCGCGCCCGTGCAACGCCAACGAGCGGTCGCGGTAGGGACAGCCCTTCGTCACGGCGACTCGGGCTGCCCCCCGCACAGATTCCAGCGAGCGCCACTACCGCACTGGGCTCCTACCTCGGGTGACGGCGGCGAAGCGCTTCTCGGGCCAGGGATGTGTCGCGCGGACAGGCGGAATGCACCGCGTGACGAGCAGGCCCATGCGGCCCCACGACATGCGATGGCGTTGACTACGTCGGCGCAGAGCGTGCATCCATGAGCTGCAATATCCTCGTGATATGCTCAAGCGTAAACCCCTTACGGACCACCCCCACCCGCAGGCGGCGTAGCTGATGCACACTCGCGGAGATGGCTCTCGCCCTA
>JAZGFE010000322.1:0-4015 GCA_036479215.1 Nannocystaceae bacterium
AGGTACGAGATTCTCGACGAGCCCCGCACCCCTTTCAGCCGCTTACCCACGCCCAATAGCAGAGGCTCCTCTCCCAGTCGCTCCGCAAGCAGCTGGTCCATCGAAATGTCCACGCCACCCGCTGTGTTTTGGTCGTGCCAACCGTGTCCCGTCAATAGCGACGTCACACCAGCATGGTTTCCAGAATCCAGACGCATCCCACCTATCATCAGTAGGTCGCTCTTGTAGTCGTTCAAGATGTCGAACGGTGCAGGAAACGTCGTGCCCTCCAAATCATACTCACTACCACTACCCCCCTTCGGCATCCAGTAATCCGTGTTGATCGGCTCGTTCGGTGTGAAAAACACAACCAGCCTTCTTCTCGATCGCAGTGGGCTTGCGCCCACTAGACTCCCGGGTACCAGCCAAGGCAGCACCCCCAGTCCGATCGACGTACCCAAAAAACCTCGCCGGCCGAGGACACTCGGGGAATACATGCGCTTCATCATAGCTTAGTGGCTCCTTTCGAACGCGACGAAACTGGGCGACAACGCCACCGCTCGCATCAACGCACGAAAATCCCCATCGGATTCGGAAAACAACTCCGCCATATCGGCAATCTGACAGCGCTCCACTTCTACCTCTCGGCGCCGCTGCGCGAATCGGTAGAACTGGCGAGTCATGCAACGCTGAACCGTCTCGCTTTCGCCGAGGCGCTCGGCAAGCTCCACCGGCGAGCCAAATTTCCCGGCGATGTCTAGCGACTCTCCAGCTTCCACCACTTCGCCGTCGCTGGGAATCGGCAGACCAGCGCCCGACTGCTCCCGATACTGACCGATTGCGTCATAGCGATCGAAGGCCTTGCCTATGGGGTCCATGAGAATATGACAGCCTGAGCACACAGGATCTTCGAGCCTGCCATCGTCGTTGGCGACACTTTGGTCCACATCCGCCGGCGGCGGCGGAAGCTCGTCGCACAGCAGGTGTCCGCGCACAAACCCTCCCCGAAATACCCACGAAGTGTCCACCGCGTGGGCGTGACCGGCGAGAAAACTGGCTTGCGTGAGCAAGCCAGTGCGCTCTCCCTCCGGCAACGATACCGCCTCCCAACCAGTGCCCGAGTGTTGGTCACTCACGCCATAAAGCGCCGCCAACTCGGCGCTGACCACCGTCTCGCGCGAAGTCAGAAGTCGCTGCAGACCGCCGTCGGAGACCGCCGCCGCGATGAAGCGCGACGTCTCCTCCAACATATCCTGCCGTAGATCATCCGACCAAGAAGGAAAGACTTCGGCAGTCTTCGCCGCTTCTTCGACCCTCTCTAGAGCCAACCACTGGCGGAAGAGGCCCGGCAACGCACCTTCCGAGATGTCTGTCTCCAACAAACGGTCCACCTCAGCCTCAAGTGTGTCCGAGTCGTTCAGGTCGCCGTCTTCCGCCAATTCGCGCAAGCGCTCGTCCGGCGGCCTGCCCGTAAGGAAGAAAGAAAGTCGGGAGGCGAAACTTGTCTGCTCAGCCCCGTCGTAGGGCGGCGTCACATACAGGAACTGCGGCGAAAGCAGCACGCTCTCGAGGAACATGCGGTCGGCATCCCGCTCGCCGTGCTCAGCGGCTGCGGCCTGATGGAACGCGAGAAGAGGGCCGAGCTCGTCGTCCTCGGGTGCCCTGCGGTAGGCGCGAATCACTAGTTTCGTCAGCTGGGCGGTGACGCAATCGTCCTGATCATCAGCGCCTACCCCGTCGCAAGTTCGCAACCTGTCGGGATCAGCTTCGAGTGCCCGGGTAGCGATAGCCCGCGCGGCTGAATCGTAGGCTTTGAGGTGCTCCGGGCCCAACGCCGATATGGTGTTGGAGGCGAATCCCGCGGTCGTTTCGTCGACGGGAAACTGCGCCGCCTCTTGTGCATCCATGCCCAGCAACTCGAGTACGCTCGCCTGATACTCGCTATTGGTGATCCGCCGCAGCGGCAGATCGATCACGTCTTCACAGTCGTTGGTGTCATCTCCGTCACTTGAGGGGTCGGAGTCCCCATCGGAATCGGAATCGCTATCGTGGTCGGAGTCCGAGTCCGAGTCGTCGTCCGAGCCGGAGTCCGAGTCCTCACTCCCGTCTCCGCCGTCGGATGTCTGATCTTCCCCCTCACCCCACAGCGCGCCAGACTCGCCACTCACCCCGCAGCCGGTGCCCAATGCCACGCTCGCAAGGAGCGACGCGAGGGGCAACGTAGATCGTGTGGCCGACAGCCACGAACTCCTGGACCACCTAGTTGTTTGGACAAAACAGCGGGACATAGCACCGTGAGTTTGTGCAACAGGCTGCGCGCTGTCAAGCGCGTATCACGTACCCGCAACGCACAGCGCAAGCCTACCGCTCGGCCTCCGGCGCGCCACTGATCGCATTTCTGGAGCATGGCCGACCCGACATGCGCACCGAGAGGTCAGTTGTGGAACAGGGGCGGTCTGGCTGCTTTGGTGGTGGGCGCGGGCCAGCATCGTTTGCGGGCACCTGACGTCGCAGACCAGCCGACGCGGTTCCCAGCCGCCCAGACACGTCCAACGCGAACGACCTGCGATCCTCCGGAGGGCCACGCTATGGCGCCTACAACCCAGGTATTCATGCGAGTCGGGACCACGACGCCGTGCAATAAGCGCCCCCGCGCACACAAGAAAAGCAGCACGCTCGCGGCATTGCACCCACCCGCTGCGACACCCGGCGGATCGCTAAAGAGCCTCGTCACGCACAAGAAAAACAAAAATACTGACGCGTGGCCGGACACAGCCTCATCGAATGGCCACAAGCGGTCAGGGAAAATGGCGATCGCGCCGACTAGGACTCGGCTCCGTCACGCAGATAGGCGCACCCGTATACACCGGCCACCAAGAAAGTTCCGCCGACGATGTTGCCCGCTGTCACCACAACCAGGTTCAGAAGCGCCTCCCGCACGAGCACGGTCCCTCCCGTGCTCGCCTCGAGTACCAAGGCGTAAGGCAGGAAGAACCAGTTCGCTATCGAGTGCTCGAACCCGGCCGCAACGAACGCGGTCACCGGGAACAGCACGGCGAGCAATTTGTCGGTGACCGTGCGCGAGCCCATGGCAAGCCAGACCGCGAGACACACCAAAGCGTTGCACAGGACCCCCCGGCTGAACGCAACCATCAAGGGGAGTGCGCACTTGGCCGCTCCGATCGAGACGGCCGTCACCCCGACCTGTCCGTCGCTCAGACTATGAGTATCGGCCAAAAATACCAACGCTACCGTGGCGACTGCCCCTGCGACATTCCCCAGGTAGACCACCACCCAGTTGCGCAACACTTCGACGAAACGTAGTTTTCCGGAGGCCCACGCCATGGCCACCAAGTTGTTCCCGGTAAAAAGCTCGGCGCCAGCAACCACCACCAACACAAGGCCGAGGGAAAACGATACCCCCCCGATGAGCCGTGTAGGACCGAACCCGAGCTCGGATCCGGTCACCACCACCGTGAAGAAAACGGCACCGAGCGAGATGAACGCGCCGGCCAGGCCGGCCAGCAGGCACACCTGAAACACGGGCGCGCGAGCTTTCGCCACGCCCAGCGCCTCCACGCGATGTGCGATCTCGCTGGGGGCGTAGGCATCGGATCCATCTGCCATGGTGACCTCTAGGACGACCGTTCAGACCAATCGGATCGACTCGACGGGCACCGCACGACCGGCCTTCCATGCCGGATAGAGCCCTGCGAGAAGCGTGGCAAGCACCAGCGCGACAGCGATGATGAACAAATTGTCGGGGTAGATTCCCACACGCATGACGGACTCAAATCCGACCCCGGCGATCTCGGTCGTGTTGCCGTCCGTGAACGAAGTATAGTCGATCCCAGTCTTGGCGAGGTAGAAATATGGACCCGCCGTGACGGCTGCGCCCACCAATAATCCAACCAGGCCCAGCCACAACGCCTCCCACATGACCAAACGGAACAAACGGCCGGGGCTGAAACCGATGGCCATCAAGATTCCAAACTCGCGCAGGCGCTCCATCACACTGACAAACATGGTATTAAAG
>JAZGFE010000323.1:0-7228 GCA_036479215.1 Nannocystaceae bacterium
TATCGAGAATCATATCCAACACATTCGCCTCCGCCGGCACAATCCGAATCTTCGTCTCCCGCCAATCACCCAACCCCGCTTTCTCACGCAGATAGTCGATCGCATCGTAAAGCCCCCCCACTTCATCCACCAAGCCCAGCGCCAGCGCATCCTTCCCCGAGTACACATGCCCCCGCGCCAGCTTGTGCACCTGCTCCATCGTCATACCCCGCGCCTTTGAGACCCGGCGCCGAAATAGGTCATACGTGTACTGGATCGAAGCCTGCAACCTCTCCCTCGCGTCGTCCGAGTAGGGGCGGTAGGGCTCGAACATTCCCGGGTTCTTGCCACGGTGGATCGAGTCAGCGTTGATGCCAAGCGTAGCGAGCAGCCCCGACACATCAAAGTGCTGGCTGACCACCCCGATCGATCCCGTGATGGTCGTCTCTTGCACAAATACGTGCTCTGCCCCCATCGCCACGTAGTAGCCGCCACTCCCCGCCACATCGCTCATCGAAACCACGATCGGGGGCGAAAATTTTGGCGCTTTCTTATGTTCTGCGTGGGTCTTGGCCACTTCACGCCAGATCACGTCCGAGCCCAGTGCCGAGCCGCCCGGGCTGTTGACCCGCAGGACAATGCCCTCGCAGGCCGGGTCACCTCGCAGCGCCCGTAGAGCCTCCACGATGGTTTCGGATCCCGCCATATTGATATCTAGGATAGGGATCGAAAGGCTGCGACCGTTGGTGATGGTGCCTTCTACCAGCAGTACCGCGACGTACGGATGTTGAGCCCATGTCGGGTTCTCCGGTGCGGTGCTGGGGAAGCTCGCAAACTTGACTTCGGCACCGATGACTTCCGACACCACTTCCGTCAGTTGGTCGCGGAATAGCACTTTGTCTACCAGATCGGCTTCTCGTGCATCGTCCGGCGACACCGGGCTTTGATCGATGTACCGCCTTACCTCCTCTTGGGTGATCTCCCGAGCCTGTGCAATGTCCCACACCATGCGCCCAAAGATCGTATCGAGCAGCGCCTCGCGCTGTTCACGATCGGGCTCCGAGCGGCCCGATCGTGTGTAGGGCTCGTGGGCACTCTTGTACTCGTCGATGCGCAGCGCTTCGACGCGCACGCCAATCTTCTCCAGTGCGTCTTTGTAGTAAAGTGTCGTCGCCGAAAGCCCCGGCATGTTCAATTGCCCGGCGGGGTGCATAAATACTTTCTCGGCCGCGGTGGCCAGATAGTAGCCCTTGGTGCTCGCGTTCTCCAGATAGGCGAACACGTGTCCGCCGGCGCGACGCACTCGGACGAAGGCGTCTCTTAGCTCTTGTAGCGAGGACCATCCCAGGCTCACTTGTCGGGCGTCGATGACGAGTACGCTGCGATCTCCGGCCTGCTCGGCGCGTTTGAGCCTGGTCAACATTGTGATCAGGGAGCGTTCGTTGGTCACGCTCCGGACGTCGATCATCTCGGCGTCGACGGTGCGCGGCCAATAGCTGCGCCCATGCCGAGATGATGAGAATCGGGCGGCGACACCGTAGCCGTGGAGCGAATCGGCCGATGCCGCGTGCGCACCGGCTTCCACACCCATGAAATCCCAGGTCAGCCCCAGTGCCAGCGACCCACGCCAGCTCTTGACCGCGCGTTGGGACTCCAGTGTCAGCCGGTCGAGTTGGGTACCTGCCACCTGCTCGATCTCCCCCGACACGGTGATTCCTTGGTGTCGCAGCGCCACACGAGCCCGGGGCAGCACCACGCCTTCCTGCGTTTGTGCCTGCCATTCTTTGGGCGGCAAGTTTGCGCCCACGCCTCCCGCAAGCTCGAGCGTTCGCGTGCCCAAAGGGCGTATAGCGAGTTCGGCTGCGAGGTTTGTTTCGGCTCCGGGGCCGGTGAGCGACGTAGGACCGAGCCGAGCCATGGCGCCGAGCGAAGCGTAGTTTGTGATCCGGATCAAGGTGCCAACGTCCAAGTCCGGCGCACGTAGCCATTTTCCACCTAGGCGCGCACCATGAATGCCGATGCCCATCGCGGCAGACTTCGCGTCGCCTATGGCGAGCGCGTAGCTGATCTTGGCCAGGTCGGGGTTGAGGTCGGCTCGCTCGTCGTAGATTTCGTGCCCCAAGGCCGGCCAGACCCCTTGCAGGCCCACTCCCATGGCAACACCCAGCGGCAGGTTGAGGGAGAAGAATACGCCGGCGCCGCTGCCGCGCGTGAAGTCGTTGTACGCCCGATAGTAGCGGATCGAGAGGTCGGTTTGTGGCGCTGCGATAAGCAATGCAGGGTTGAGCTCGATACTGCTCGCGTCCCCCTCACCGCTATAGTCTTTCACGGGGCGATCCACTCCTTTGGTGATCGCCCGATGCTCAGAAACGGGGTCTCCGGCGGAAGCCGTGTCCGATGAGAGCAGCAGCGTCGCCGCCACAGCGACGACGGAGGCGCGTTGGAGAAGGACGAGACGGCGGGGACGCGGAAAAGAAGACATGTGGTGTGCTGCGAGAGAGCCGAGAGAGCCGAGGAGCCGAATCGACGCGGTGGGGAGCGGCATGGGGAGCGGTGTGGCTAGCGGGTGTCCAGTGAGTGACCGCTGCTTGCCGTGACCCGGCGCGACACGAGGTTGCCCGGGCGTCCCGCGTTCAGGGGGAGGAGCGCGTTGTGAAACCTGGGCGTGCGACCGACGAGACAGTCACCGCGCTTCGACAGGCCGCCGATCAGTACCTCTTGATCGCGCCCCACTTGAGCGTGATGCCCCGCACGGGTGAAGCTCTCCTGTAGGTCGATCACCTCTTGGAGTCGGCGCTTCTTGACCTCGGCCGGTACGTTGTCGTTCATCTTACGTGACGCGTAGGTGACGGCACGATCGCTGTAGGCAAACATGAACGCAGAATCGAACCGGACCGCACGGAGAAGATCCAGCGTCTGCTTGTGGTCGAATTCTGTCTCGTCACAAAAACCGACCATGAGGTCGGTGCTGATGGCGATGTCCGGGATTTCCCGGCGCAGGGTATCGACGATCGTCTGGAATTCGGAGAGCGTGTAGCCGCGTTTCATGGACGCGAGCAACTTGTCCGAGCCCGATTGCACCGGTAGGTGGACATAGGGACACAGCTTTGGTTCCTCGGCCAGCGCGGCGATCACTTCTTCACTGAAGTCGACGGGGTAGGGGCTCGTGAAGCGCACGCGCAAAATGCCGTCGATGCGGCACACCTGGCGCAAAAGCTGAGCAAAACTCAAGTCCTGCCAACGGTATGAATTGACAGTTTGACCTAGAAGCGTGACCTCGCGGTAGCCGGCCTCGGCCGCGATTCGTACCTGGCGCATGACCTCGTCGGGCGGGACACCGCGTTCCCGGCCGCGCGTATAGGGTACGACGCAGAATGTGCAAAACTTGTCGCAACCGCGCTGGATGGAAACGAAGGTGCTCACGCCGTTGTCGGTGCGGACGCCATCGAGTCCGCTGTAGGTCTCTTCTTTGTCCAGTTGGACATCGAAGGCTGGCTTGCCGGATCGCGCGCGATCGACGAGGTCTGCGATTCGGCGGTAGCTGTCGGGCCCCGCCACCAGCTGGATATGTGGCGCGGTATCCGCGAGTTTGTCCCGCAGGTGCTCCGCCATGCACCCCGTGATGCCGATGACGACGTCGGGATTCTTGCGGCGGTGGACAAGAAGCTGCGACGCGCGCCCGTAAACACGATCTTCGGCTTTCTCGCGTACTGCGCAGGTGTTGAGCAAAATGACGTCGGCTCGAGCCGGATCGCTCACCGACTGGTAGCCGTTGCGCCGCAACTGGCCCACGATCAGGGCCGAGTCGGCCTCGTTCATTTGGCAGCCGAAGGTCTCCACGTACACACGGGGCGCGGCCTCGGGCGGTTGGCGATCGAGGGGACTGTCGGGCCGCTGGCTGTCGAGGGGGCTGTCGAGGGGGCTGTCGAGGGGGTGGGGCGGCGCAGCGCCCCGATGCCGGATATGCAGCAGGCCGTCCATCTTGGGGGTCATCCTATACGAAAACCTCGGTGCCGACGGCGCGGGAGCGGCGGGGCGCCATTCGCGCATCGCGGTGTCGGCACCGCGAATGGCGCTCATGCGCGTCTTCGCCCCAGCGCAGTCGTGCCCCGGTTTGCCTGGACGCCGAACGCGGATAAAATGCCGCGTTCGATACTCGTCAACCTCAGGATCCCTGGAAACACATGCGCCGCTTATTGCCCATTTTGCTCGCTCTATCTGGTCTGTCCCTCGTCGGATGTACCCCGGCACCGAAGGCCGAAGACGGTCAAAAGAAAGAAGCCAAGGTCAAGTCTGAGAAGAAGAAAAAGCCGAAGAGCGGCGACCTCTCGGATGACACACCCCTCGGTCGTGTGCCCAACGGCCTCGTGGCCCTCGTGGGCGGCAAGCCCATCTCGCGCGACGCGTTTATGGAGGTGTTCGGCCTCAAGCTCAAGAAGTACCAGGAGAGGGACCGCAAAATCCCGCGGTCGGCCGATCGTCGCTACCGGAAATCGATCTCGGAGCGACTGATCTACCAAGAGGTACTGCGACGCGAGTCGAAGGAGAAGAAGGTCGAGTACGACAAGGAGGCGCTCAAGGAGAAGGTTGAGCAGCAGAAAAAAGGTGTGGACGACTGGCCGAAGCGGCTCCTACGTCGGGGCGAGAACGACGACAGCCTGCGAGAGCAACACGTCGCGACCTTGCGGGAGCGTGCGCTGCTCGAGAGTAGTGGCGCCTTGGCCGTGAGCGACGAAGACATCGCGGCGGAGTATGAGCGTCTCAAGCCGACGTACAAGGATGAGAAGCCCCGAGTACGTGCGTCGCACGTGATGATATCCGTGGGCCCGAAGGGCAGGGAGGCCGCCAAGGCCAAAGCAGATGCGAGCGAGGAGGAGAAGAAGAAATGGGAGGAGGAAGCCCAGAAGCGGGCGGACGAGGTGTTCGCCAAGGCGACGGCTGCCGACGCCGATTTTACCGCTTTGGCCAAGGAGTTCTCAGATGGACCCAGTGCCAACCGTGGCGGCGATCTGGGTGTGTTCAACAAAGACCGCATGGTCAAGGAATTCAGCGACGTGGCGTTCAAACTCAGGGCAGGCAAGGTATCGAAACCTGTCCGCACCAAGTTTGGCTTCCACGTGATCAAGGTGGTCGAAAAATACGCTCCCGGCGTGCTTCCTCTCGACGCTGTCCGAGACACCATCAAGACGCGCCTAGAGGGTCGCAAGCTCCACGAGGGCAAACGAAAACTCAAAGAAGAGTTGTTGGCCAAGTACGAGGTGGAGAACAAGATGCTCGAGCATCTTGGTCCTGACCCTCGCAAGAAGCGTCGCGAGAAACGACGAAAAGAGCGGGAGAAGAAAGCGGCAGAGAAGAAGGCGGCGGAGGAAGCGGGCGGCGAGAAGTCCGGGGGGAGCACCAAGTCGGGCGCCGACGAGGGGAAGACCAAGAAATCCGGAGACGGCCATAGCCACGGGCCCGGCGGCGGTCACGATCACGATCACGGAAGCAAGCCGGCCGCGAAAACAGCCGAAGCCAAAGCCCGGGACACGAAGAAAGCTTCACCGGTCCCCAAAGAAGGCTAGCGAGTCGTCCGCTGCGGGAGTCTGCACGTCCCAGCCACGAGAAAGCCCGGCTAGATGCCGGGCTTTTTCGTTGTGAGCCCTAGCGAGTCCAGCCACGAGAAAGCCGGGCCAGGTGCCGGGCTCTCCCGTTGTGAGCCTTCGGCCCGGATGTGGTGGACGTGACCGAGCGGACCGACGTTGCGCGGACTTAGAAGGTGCCGCCCAGGTGAACCCCGGCGATCAGCTGATGTACCGCCACGTTGTCCATCGACTGTTTGTGTTCGCAGGTGCTGCGATCGCCTATCCGGGTGCAGGCGTTCCGATGTAGATTCAAGACCAGGTCAGCTTTCACGCCGACGAAGACCTGGCGTCCCAACCAGACATCGGCAGAAACCCCCGGTCGCAGGGCAAAACCTTGAGAGTAGTGCTTGATGTCGATCTCCGTGTCGGGTCGAAACACCACCCGCGAGACGCCAGGACTCAGCTCGAGACCCAGGTCAAGTCGGCCGAGGGGAAGGATGCCCCGCAGTACGACGAACAGACCCTGCTGATAGGCCGTGCGATACACGTTGCCGCCCGCGATCTCGTACTTGGGAGAATAGAACCCGCCGCTGTAGCCGATGCCGGCGAATAGGGTTGGGCGGAGACGATAGCCCGCGTTGATGGACATGCCGACCATCGGCGCTGTGTGGCCCGTGTCGCTCTTGCAGTCGGCGGCGCCAGGGATACACGCCGAGACGCCGGAGACAAATTCGGCCTGTCCCCCAGAACGATCAGGTCGGACTCGCGCTTGCACCGCCGACGGTGTGCCGAAGCCGACGCCGACGCCGACGAGCAGCGA
Source organism: Nannocystaceae bacterium (assembly GCA_036479215.1). Taxonomy (GTDB): domain Bacteria; phylum Myxococcota_A; class Polyangia; order Nannocystales; family Nannocystaceae; genus FL481. Next base: position 6,364 of record JAZGFE010000323.1, read on the forward strand.
AAGGATGAGTGGAGATAGCGCGCGGAGCGACGGGCGGGGCGATGAGCAAACCATGTACGCACTTGACGCCTTATTTTGAGCGATATTTCAAGTCTTCGGCGAAAACGGGACCCACGACGACGTGGCCGCGGAGGCGATGAAGCGGCGGGCACAAAAAGACGCTGTCGTGGGAGGCTGCGCCTGGCTGGGACGGACTCGAGTTCTTCCCAGACGAGAGGATACGACCGGGCCTACGGTGCGTTGTTGATGTTGAGGACGAAGGGGCCGTTGAAGTGGCTCCAACCGTCTACAGTGATGAGGATGGTCTGGTTGGCCGCGAGGGGAAGCGTGAGCTCCGACTCGCGCTCCATGCCCATCATGATGTCGTCGTTGCAGCCCAACTCGACGCCGGCGCAGTCGCCATCGCGTACGTGAAGGAGCGTGTCCTCGTGGCCGGCGGCCACCGACCCTCGAGTGTCGATAATGTAGTTGCCGGCGGCGGGCGCCGTCCACTGGATCTGGGCATCCGGGGCATTCCCCATGCAGCTTCCGCTGAGGCTATTGACGCTGTCGGCGGTGGTGCCCTCGTATATGATGGGCAAGGCGCTGCCCATATCGATGATGTCGTCGGGACAAACCTCATCGGGCTGCTGCGTGACCGACAAGGTGAATTCGTACCCGGTGAGGGATTTGGTGTCGACCACCGCGATCACGCTTTGGCCTGCGGTCAGGTACGCGCCTAGTTCCGGCATCAGGTTGACTGCGGGAGGGGGAGGCGCGCCGGTATCGCCGGTATCGCTGGTATCGCTGGTATCGCTGGTATCGCTGGTATCGCTGGTATCGGTCCCGGTATCGCCGGTACTCGTTTCCCCTCGATAGTCGTCCT
>JAZGFE010000324.1:0-29391 GCA_036479215.1 Nannocystaceae bacterium
CGCGCTTGAGGTCGTGGACACTCCAGTCCGGCAAGGTGTAGAAGGGATGCACACTGGCGCAGGGGCCCCGTGCGTGGTCGCAGAAGTAGGCGCCGTCGAGCACGAGGGAATGGACGTGCAAGTAGAGCCCTAGGTCATATCTGAAACGCTGAACGACCGAGAGGGAGCCTGTGTGGAGATGTTCGACGGACTTGAGGTGATCGAAGTTCATGGCCGAGGTCGTGAACCAGTGCCGCGTCGATGAGAACACCGTGGCATCGGTTGGTCGGCGATTCGACCTCACGGAATCCTCAGTTCGACAGTGGGTTGTCACAGACCGATGCGATGGCCGCTGCGGCATTCCGCATGCAAGACGGGCAGAACCCGCGGGACTTGCAGGAGAAGGGGACAAATATTTTGTGTCCACATCGCAGGCAAGCGAGGTGAATGAAGCCATGGGACAGGTCACCGCAGCGACCGAAGGCGTCGAAATCACCCTGGACGCAGGCGGGAAGGTCGATGCCGGCCTCGGCAAGCTCGGCGATGAAGGCGGGTCCCCGTACGGCTGTGTTGAATTTTCGCGTCCGAGTGCTCGGTCCCTCGGGTGCGTACGTACCGTACGTACCGTACGTACCGTACGTACTACCCGTCGTACCCGTACTCGGGCCGGTGGCTCCCGACGGCGGGCCTCGTTGAGACCCCGCCAATCGCGGTTCCAGCGGGCGCCCGGCGCCCAACCGTTTCGCTCCTCGCCCGCGAGGCAGCGTGCTCCCTCGTCACCGGGCTCGCGGTTGCCTGGCTGCTGCCTTGTCCATACGGGTACCCATGTGGTGGTCGAAAACGCCTCACGAGGCGAGTCGCCGCGCCAGCTCCACGATGTCGTCTGAGTCGTGATAGGGCGCAAAACCGAAGCGGATCCGGTCCCCACGGTGGTCCGTCATGACGCCCTTGGCCCGCAAGGCCAGGTGGAGCGCCGCTACATCCCTTCTGCGAAACGTGAGGAAGTTCCCGCGCTCCGATACGGTACCTGCGGGCACAAGTTCATCGATACGCAAGGGGCCAGCCTCATGCGCGGCAACGCTCGACAGAAACTGCTGCTGCAGACGCACAACGTGATCATGAAAATCAGCGACCGACACCCCCAGATCCTGCCAGCGTCCCAAGACCGCGTTGAAACGGTACAGTCCCGACGGGTCGAAGGTGGAGCCAAAAAACCGCATGCCATCGACCGGATATCCCACATCTCCTGCGTGTAGGCGTGCGAGTTCGCCGAAGCCCGCAAACCATCCCGTGTCCACCGGGCGGCTACCGTACCCGGCCGGACAATGCATGAAACAGGTGCCCTCGCCAGCCATCGCGTACTTGTAGCCACCCGCGAGATAGAAGACACGATCCTCGACCGCCGCCAGGCTCGTCGGACGCGCCATGAAACCGTGATATCCGTCGATCACCACGAAGGTCTCCCGACGAGGGACGATATCCGCCAAACGTTCGAACGCCTCGAAGACGAAGCCGGACCTAAAGAACACCTGGCTGACGAACACAAGGTCGACCGGCTGTGCGGCCGCATCGAGGAAACGCCGTGCGAAGGTCTCGAACGGCTCCACCGGTATCCGCGTCCAGGTGGCCAAGCCGGCCTCCTCCCATCGCTGGGCTTGGCGCGTGAAGCTGAGGAATTCGCCATCGGTCGTCAAGATCGAGACCGGACGCCCGGTCTCAAAGCAGGAGAACAATCGCCCCAGCAGCTCGTGGGTGTTGGGCGCGAATGCGATGCTACTGCCACTCGTCAAACCGAGGACGCGCGCAACATGTGCTTGCGCCGTCGGCAGTACCTCACCGAGAACGTGTTTCCATTTGTCGTCCACACGTCCCGAGGCGTCGAGCCATGCCTGCATATGAGCCTCGAAGGAGACATCGGGCCAATAGTGATGACTATGTGCCGCGAAATGTAGCCGCTTGGGTTCGGCGGATACGAACCGCCGGAATTCTTGCTTCCAAGACATGGTACGCGGTCCAGCATACGTCGACTCGAGTGAGCTGTCGACGATCTGCTGGCATCATCTCCAACAACCGCCGCGGCGCCACCAGGCTGGCATCACGCGAGCAGCCCCGTCAACTCCCCGCCCCAATTGTCCAAGTCGCCCATGCGCTCATCGACGCCCATGCCCGTCAGACAGGTATTGTACAGATCCACGTCGGTGGCCGACACATCGAGGATCTGCCCCACCCGAAACGTACCGTTTGCTGGACCCACCGCATGGAACACGCTCTCTAGATCGTGTCGTCCTCCGTCACCGAGCTCCGTTCCCAGCATCAGAAATGCGTTTTCCAGCAGCGTCTTGCCATTTTCGTCGGGGTAGCTCGGATCGGCGAGGCGGTCGAGGAAGTACGCCAGCTGAGCCATGATGAAGTGGGTGTGTTGCTCCATCAGGCGATTGTCTTCGTTGACCTCGCCGGGCTTGTGCCTGTGCCAGTATTCGTGGCTGGTCTCCGCGTCATCGAAGGCCTCGACCAATTGACCGGCATGAACGTAGTCTCCGTGCAGCCGGATGCGCTCGCCGCCGGACTGATAGCAAAGGTTGCCGAAGCGGCACAGATCACACTGGAAGGCCAGAGCGTACAAGTCGCAATGCAACTGCCACAGCGTCTCCCATTCGGCCACGTCCAGATCTACGCCATCCCCATCTGGATCGACCGGTTGACCGTGCAGCAGAGGTAGATCACCCGGTTGGGGCGGCGCCATACAATCCAGCGGACCTTCCGGGAACACTTTCTTCTCGAGTTCCCGGATTTTATCGAGATGATCGGAGATCCGCTGACGGGATTCCGCGCCGAGATTGGACGCATCACTTTTGTAGTGGCGATACTCATCGAGCACGGTGTCGAGGGTGCTGCGACGATATCGAAGTGCCTTGTCCGCCTCCTCCGAAGGTGCCGTGCCGGGATCTTCGCCGAACAAGCATGCGAACAAGTCTTTGGGCGTCTCGATGGGCAAAGCGGTGGGGCTGCCATCCGGCCGCCACGAGTGGACATAGCGTGTGGCCTCCGTACCGCGGCGAAAGAAGCTCGCCGCGAGTAGCGTGCTGATCAGGGTGGGAGATCCTCCCGGGTACTTGCCCCCCAAAATCACCTGATCGATGGAGGGGCCACCGGCGCGGGAGTCGTTTTCTGGCTTCGCGCCGACAAACACGGCTCCGCCCCCTTGAAAGTGGTTCCCACCATTTCCCGGCATGCCCTGCAGTAGATTCACCCCGCGCACCAGAGCGAGGCGGTCGGCGAATGGTGCCAGGGGCCCAAGGGCCCCGACGAAGCCCTTCGCTTGTACTTGCTTGGGCACCCCAAGCCCGAAGAAGATCGCTATCGCGCGAGCCGGCGGGTCAGGGGCTTTGCCATATACGCTGTGACTGCGCATCGCATCCAAAAAGGGCAACCCAATTGCAACGGTTCCCGCACCGCGCAGCAGCGTCCGGCGGCTCAGTACGTTACGATACCTGGGCATCTTGTTCCCTACTCGGCACGGATGGTGAAAAAGGTCGGGTGGCGCGTGATGGCCCGGACCAGGCCCATGTAGGTCCCACCCTCTGCGTCGAACTGATTCCCGGATATCGGAGAGCGTGCACGTGTCGACGAGGCCCACCGGCCGCCCGATAGCAAACTGTATCGGTTTCTCGACCATGCAGCTGCGTGTCTGTTCGGACGCGACCAAAAGTTGCACGAATGCCTCAGTGGTCTCGAAGGCAGCGAGCGACCCGTCCTGCAGCAGCAATTCTCCGTCTTGGCGCATTTGGTTTCCGTACGTATCCTCAAGTCGATAGCGCCCCACGCCATCGTAAGGTTCGAAGCTCCAAGCCAAGGGATCAAACTGGGTGTGGCAAGGGCTACACCCAGGGTTTTCGACACGCTCATCCGAATAGAAGCGCTGGCTCTTGCCCGGCTCACCTTTCTTAGGGACCGCATCCACCCCCGGCGGAGGTGGCGCCACATCACTGCACATCAGGTCTCTCAGCACAAACAGGCCACGCTGCACGATCGAGGGCAGCGAACCGCCTTTGACCGTCAGCAGAGCAGCCTGCGTCAGCAAACCCATGCGCTCCGGAACGTCCGATAGGTCGTACCGATGGACGCCCTCTTGCGGATCTGGAAGTCCATAGAGCGCGGCGAGACGCGGCGACGCGAACGTGTATTGCGCCGTGAACACCCCTATCATCGGCTCTGCCTCCTCCCACCACACGTTCCGCGCCAGCGCGATCACTTCTTGACGCATGTCGGCCGCAAGCAGTGGACCCCAGTCGGGGAATTCGTCGGGGTCGCGAACGCTAACGTCCAATGTGTCGAGCCCGAGCCAATCTCCCAAATATCGCAGCGAGTGGTCAACGGCTCGGGCATCGCTGAGCAAGCGCGTAACTTGGACATCGATTTCGGCGGCTGTACGGATCCGACCCGCCTCGGCTTCCGCAAACAAGGTGTCATCTGGTGAGGATCCCCAGATGAGATAGGAGATCCGACTCGCCATCTCCCAATCGTCTAAGTCGCGTGTGGACAGGCCCTCATCGCCCCCGGGGCCTTGCTCTTCGATTCGGTATAGGAAACGAGGCGACTGGAGCATGGCGCGCAGCACCAACTTTGCCCCGACCTCGAACGTGTCGCCCTCCAACCGTGCCGCAGCGAAAATGCGTGAGAAACGGGTCTGCGTGTCCGCGCCGATGAGTCGTCGGAACACCGGTTTGGCGAGACTCTCGACGAAGGCGCTCTGGCAGTCATCGGTGAACTCCTGACAGCTCGCGTGGGTGCCCAGAAGACTCGGCCAGTCGATCGCGTCGACGATCTTCTGAGCGAGGTGGGCATAGGTTTCGACGTGGTCGAATGACACGAACAGCGCGTTCGCGGTGTTCGGAAAACCCTCGGCACGCAACTATTCGGGCCAACGTTCCGCCTCAAGGGCGACATCGACATCGAAGGTGTCTCGTACCGTTGCGATGTACTCCCAGCGCGTGAGCCGGCGGATCAACCCGGGCCCGGGGTCGGCTGGGACGTCTTCGCAGTCCTCGTCGTCCGACGCGCCATCTGTGGATCCGCTTCCGGCCGACCCGTCCGGGTTCGAAGGGGTGTGCTCGCCGTCCTCGCCCATCGAGTCAGCTGTGGCGTCGGCTGCGGAGGCGACTTGGTCCGTGCCACCGATCGAGCCGCAGCCATGCGACGCGCTCAACAAGAACAGACAACCGCACGCCTTTCCCTTGTTTCGCACCCACGCTACGACCGCAGACGGGATCGCTACGACCGCAGACGGGATCGCCACCATCACAAACTACACGGTTCAACTCCAAAACACTACGTGTCCTTGTTCTGGGCCGGAGGCGCGCGAAGTTTCGCTCGAAGTCTCTCGATTTCAAGACTGGAAAGGGTCCGAAACTCCCCGTCGTCGAGGCCCTCGGTCGTCAGGTCGTCGATTCCGACACGAATAAGTTTAAGTACCGCGTGGTCGATGGCGTCGCCCATACGCCGGATCTGGCGGTTGAGACCCTGACGAATAGCCAGCTGTATCCATGTGTTGGCCTCGGTCTCGCGAACGACGAAAACTTCGACGGCAGGCAACGTGACCACCCCGTCGTCGAGTGTGACGCCCTCCCTGAGCTTGTCCAGCGCCCCCGGCGTCAGCCGCCCTTGGAATTTGACGTGGTAGGTCTTGGTGATGCCGTGGCGTGGGTGGGTGAGGGCGGACGCCAAATCGCCATCGTTGGTCAGCAGGATCAACCCTCGCGTGTGATAGTCGAGGCGCCCCACTGGGTAGACACGATCTGTCACCCCGCGCAGCAGCGACAACACGGTCGGGCGGCCGCGATCATCCGTAGAACCTTCCGCCGAACAGACCACGCCATCTGGTTTGTTGAGCAAGAAGTACACGTGACGCTGGGTCACCAACAGCTTACCGTCGACCGCGACCCGATCCCGCCGCGGATCCACGCGCGTACCTCGCTCTCGCACAACGCTTCCATTCACAGCGACTCGACCCGCTTCGATGTACGCCTCCGCCTTGCGGCGCGATGCGATGCCCGCGTGTGCCAGAAATTTCTGTAGACGAACACGTGCAGAGGAATCCGTCGCACGCGGCACAAGCACCCGACCCCCGGAGGCAGCGCTCGGTCCCGCTGCTGGGCCCGTCCCGCGCTTGGCCGGCGATCGCGGCTTCGGTTTCGGTTTCGCCCCAGGGCCACGCTTCGACGCAGAGCGCGACCTCGATGGGGACTTTTCACTACGCTTCGCCATCGTTGTCAGTTTCTTGCGGGCCTTCGCCCGCATCCCCGTGTTGTGGTTCGTTCTCGTCGGCATGAGTGGCGTCTTCTCGGTCTTCCGCATGGTCTGCGAGCTCGGCATCTTCTCGGTTTTCTGCTTCTTCTGCGAGCTCGGCGTCTTCTCGGTCTTCTGGGACCTCTGCCTCTTCTAGGACCACTTCCACCTCTGCCTCTACTGCCACCATTTCTGCCGTTTCTACCGCTTCTGCCTCTGCTGCGACCTTTACGACCGCCTCTGCCCCTTCTGCCTCTTCTGCCTCTTCTGCCGCTTCTGCCGCTTTGACGTCCGCGCCTTCCCCTTCGTCGCTGGCCTCTCCGCCCTCACTATCCCCCGCTGCGAAATCGAGCACTTCTTGGCCGAGCGCTTCGACCTCGGCATCGTCCATCTTCTTCCGCAACACCTCCTTCGTGTCGTCGGAAAGCGAGTGAAATTCCTTCAAGCTCGGAAGGTCCCGCAGCGTCATCAGACTGAAGAACTCGAGGAACGTCACGGTTGTCCCGTACAACAGCGGCCGCCCAGCATCCTCGCGACGCCCCACGATTTTGATCAGGTCGCGCTCCATCAGCACCTTGATCACAGCCCCGGTATCGACGCCTCGGACGTGATCGACCTCAACCCGGGTGACCGGCTGTCGGTAGGCGATCAGCGCCAACGTTTCGACCTGTGGCCGCGACAAACGCACTGGTTTGGCCTGGATCAGCTGCTGCACCCAAGACGCATTGTCCGGATTCGTCCGCAGAACAAATCCGCCTGCCACCTGGGCGGTCTGGATCCCGCGCCCCGCGGAACGATCGATCAGATGCTTGAGCGCCAGCTGGATCTGCCGATTAGAGGATTCGGCCAAGATTTTGCGGATCCGCTTGACCGTCAATGGCCCAGTGGCAGCGAATAACAGACTCTCGATGATCGATACCATGCGAGGAGAGGCCTCACCCTCCACGGCTCGCACGTCGTCTGCAGCATCAATGGGGAGTCTGTCAACCAACTGGACCGATGCATCACGCTGGCGCTCGCCAGTACGTCCTTTTTCGACGCCGAGGGCCGCGACCAAATCATCGATGCTCGGGTGCGGTTGTCCGACTGGCGGTTCTTCCGAGGGTCCCGCCGCGGCAGCATCTGTGGACGGGTCGGCAATGCTCCCGACCATCTCGTCGGAAACTGATTCGCCGCCGGGGCCCACACCGGGAACGTGGCCTTCCTCCGCGATAGCGCCAGCCGTCATGCCCTCACCCTTGTCATCCGTCGCAACCGGTTTATCGCGCATGTCATGATCCATCGGATTCGGCTTTCCCCGAATCGTCGCTGCCTCTCACGTCTCGTTCGTCGAGCGTGTCCGCGTCGCTGGGATAGTGTCCTCGTCCTGATTCGACGCGCTCGCCCTCCTCGCGTCTGCCGCTTCCCCCCGCCGCCTCGTCTTCCTCGTCTCCCTCGCCTTCCTCGTTTTCCTCGTTTTCCTCGTTTTCCTCGTCTTCCTCGTCTTCCTCGTCTTTCTCGTCTTTCTCGTCTTCCTCGCCTCCCTCATTATCCTCGTCCCGGAAGTCGTCGATCAGGCGTCGCGCCACGTTGACCTCACCGAGGCGTCGGAGCACGATCGTTTCGCTCCCCGAGGCCTGATGAATTGCGACGACCCCCAGTTTCACCATCTCAAGCAACGCCATCAGCGTGACGACAAGCATCTGCCGCAGCTCCGCCTCGCTGCTCCACTCGCGATCGAGAAACAATCCCTCGAAATCGACCGCGTCTTCGGCTGAGAGCCGGAGGCCGAGTTCCCGCATGCGCTCCCGCACCGTGACCGTCTCCAACACGACCTCGTGCGATTTCTTGATCCGAGCCCGCTCGAGTACGCGATGATACGCCTCCGCCAGTCGAAACAGCGTCAGAGACGCCAATCCGGGGTCTAGCGCGGCGACATCCACGTCGCCGCCGCGGGGGAACACATCACGCCCATTGATCGGGCGTTGCTCGAGTTCCCTGCCGGCTTGTCGGAACCGCTCGTACTCGAGGAGGCGCTTCAGAAGCTCCGCCCTAGGGTCCTCCTCCCCAAGCTCGTCCGTTCCGGTGTCGTCCTCTGTTTCGTCGCTTCGCGGCAACAACTCACGGCTCTTGAGGTGCACCAACGTAGCCGCCATGACCAGGTACTCACCGGCAATCTCCAGATCCAAGGCGCGAGCGAAATCGAGATATTCGACGTATTTCTCCGTGATGAACGCGACGGGGATATCGAGAATATCCAACTCGTGTCGGCGCACCAGATGCAACAATAGGTCCAAGGGCCCTTCGAAGAGCTCCAGGTTCACGGCATAGGTCGGCCGGCTGCGCACGCCATCGGTCACCGTAACCCGGTCAAGCGACGCTCTCGGCACCCCGTGGACGGCCGGCCGTCGGCCTGCGGGCGACGCGTCTCCCTCGGGTGCCAGCGCCTGGTGGGTGCGAGATGGAGGGTCGGCCATCAACCCACCACGGCCCACCACAGCTGGTCCGCGAAGCGAAGGAAAGGCGCGAATAGTGCACCGAGCACGCGGCCCCCTAAAAGAAACAAGCCGATGAAGATGAAGCCACCGTAGCGCAGCAAGAAGTTGTCGACGTACTCCAAACTGGCCGGCAAAAATGCCGCCAAAATCTTCCCGCCATCGAGCGGGTGAAGAGGCAGAAGGTTGAGGACGCACAGCACCACGTTGAGATGTAGCAGCGTCTGCAGCACCCTTGCAGTCTGCGGCGTGAGTTGGTCGACCGTGCCGAGTAGCGCCGCGAGACCCAGCACAACGCCAGCCAGCACGACGTTGCCCGCCGGGCCGGCGGCGGCCACGATCGCCATGCCGCCACGCATACTCACCCGGCGCGTGTAGAAACGAGGTTGTGTAGGGACGGGTTTGCCCCAGCCAAACAGCGGCCACTGACCGAGCGCGGCCACGACCGGGAGGATGAGGGTCCCGACCACGTCCGCGTGGGAGACAGGGTTGAGCGTCAATCTGCCCTCTTGCTCCGGAGTTGGATCCCCGAGTTTCGATGCCGCGAGCGCGTGGCAATACTCGTGAACCGCGATGGAGAGTACCAAGCAGACAACGTAGATCCCCACTAGCGAGAGAAACTGGGGGGAGATCGCTGCGAGCATCGGTGGTGGGGCTTTCCGGCGCGCGACGGGGTCGAACGCGCGAGATTGGGTGTTGGGTGGGTCTGGAGAGACCGCGTCAATCACGCGTCTCGGGTCGCATTCTCGCCGTTTCGACCCGCGATGGCCACCGCGAAGTGGGCGCCCGCGCGCGCAAGCGCGCTCCACAAGCCTGCGACCGCGCCACGGCACACCACCGCACGCCTCGACGCTGGCACGCTCAGCCCGCCCGCGGATGATGGCGAAAATACGCGGCGCGGAGGTGGTCTTGAGTCACGTGCGTGTAGAGCTCGGTCGTCGTGATATCTGCATGCCCCAGCAGCATCTGCACCGAGCGAAGGTCGGCGCCGCCTTCGAGCATGTGCGTAGCGAAACTGTGACGCAACACGTGGGGCGACACGTTCCGTCCAATCTGCGCGAGAGCTGCGTGCGCGCGGAGCTTCTGAAACCAGCCTTGGCGAGACAAACGACCTCCGCGGTGATTGAGAAACAGCCAGCGCAGCACGGGCGATTTCTGGGTCCGCGCCGCAAACGCGGCGCGGTGCAGCCCCAGCCACTGGGCCACGCGCAGCTGGGCGCACGCACCCAGTGGGACGATCCGTTCTTTGTTGCCCTTTCCCTTGAGCTGCACGAGTCCGCGATCGAGCTGCACGCGATCGAGCGTCACGTCGAGCATCTCGCTGACCCGGCAGCCGGTCCCATACATGAACTCCAGTATCGCGGTATCGCGGGCGCCGAGGGGCGTATCGGTTCCCGGTGCGGCAATCAGTGCCTCCACCTCTGCGCGCGACAAAAATTCGGGAAGCTTGCGGCCGATTTTGGGCACTCCGATCCCCTGGGTGGGGTCGACGGTCACGAACGCCTCCCGTCTCGAGAAACGAAAGAAGCCACGGACTGCAGACCAGCGGCGGGCCTGGGTCCGCGCGCAGACGCCCGAACGCGCGACTTTCTCCAGATAGCCCAAGAGCACGCTGCGATCCACGTGGCGCAATTCCCCCACACCGATCGTCCCCAGATATCCGGTGAGTCCTCTCAAATCCGCCCCATAAGCCTCGAGCGTGTTCTTGCTCAAGCCACGCTCCACCCCCACGTGTTGCAGATAGAGGTCGATCGCTTCGTCGATCTCAGGGATCCGCACCACCTTCCCCCCGGCCGCCTAGCGTTCCTCAAGGCAAAGGATATCCCGAACCAGCGAGATCACCTCTTGCGCCTGAATCGGCTTGGTGATGTACGCGTTCGCGCCCAACGCCAGCGCACGCTCCCGATCCTCGCGCGCGCCCTCCGTGGTGATGATGATGATCGGAACGTCTTTGTAGGCGTCGTCGTCACGCAGCCGCCTAACCAGTTTAAGCCCATCGAGAATGGGCATATTCAGGTCCGTAAGAATGATGTCGAAGCGGGTCCCCGCTATCTGTCGCAACGCCTCCACGCCGTCATCGGCCTCGACCACCCGGAGGCCTCGCACGCGGGAGAGCGCGAAAACAATCATCTTGCGCATGGGCGGACTGTCCTCCACCACCAACGCGTGGAACGTACCCGATGAAGCTGCGTGTTGCGTCATGCTCCTACCGATGTCTCAGCTGTTCTGGGGTGCGGCGGACCTGCCTGCGCGCGTGCTCGCGTCGGCCTGCAGTCGATCCCACTGTGCGTCTGATCCAACACCCACGACTCGATTTCCTGCTCGCGTCGGCAGAACACGATACGTTGACAGAGGGTGATCACCGAAAGGAAATGTAGCATGGTGCAGTGCGGAGTACTGTCCCGTCGTGGTCCTCCGCGCCGCTGGAGACCACAGACGAGCCTTCGCTCCGGAAATCGCACGCACGCGCCGCCGCCAACGGTCACGCGCCAGGGCGACGAAGGCCGATGTGTTCCAGCCGGAGCACGCCGCTCTTCGAGCGAGGGCGCAAGAAAACGGTTCGTTCTGACGCCCCCGACCCAAACGACACCGACGCGCTCTATCCCGAGCCCAACCAGCGCCCTGCTTCCATTCAAAGTGGCTTGCGATAGACGAGGTCTTTCTCGAGGTGCGCAAGTTCGAAACGTGTCGAGACATTGAGCAAGCTTTCGGAATGCCCCAACATCAGCCATCCTCCAGGTGCGAGCGTGTCGTAGAATGTGTCGACAACTCGACTACGAGCGTCGGCCCCGAGGTACATGAGGACGTTGCGGCAGAAGATCACGTTGCAAGAACCGAAAATGCGATACCGATCGAAGTCGAGCAGATTGAGCTGCGCAAATGAGCAGAGGTCGCGGACTTCCTCGCGAAGCCTGCAAGTCGCACCGTCGCATTCGAAGTGGCGGTCCACGATATCGGGATCCGTGGTCCGAAAGCTGCGGGGGCCATAGCTGGCCCTGCGAGCGCGGGTCAGCACTTCGCGGCTGATATCGGAGCCGACCACACGCAGCGTCCAGTTATGGAAATGCGGATCGTCCAGCAAGATCATGGCTAGGGTGTACACCTCCTCGCCGGTGCTACAGCCGGCGCTCCAGATCGACAAACGTCGCGGGCCGCCGAGACGCTGATGAATCTCGGGTAGTACTTCTTCGCGAAACGCATCGAGCTGGTATGTCTCACGGAAGAAGTAGGTCTCGTGTGTCGTGATCTGTTCGACCAGGGTCGCCAACTCCACCTTTCCGGCGGATTCCGATCGCAGGTAGTGATAGTACTCGGTATAGCTATCGAAACCGAAATTCTCGAGACGAGGGCCGAGCCGCCGCTCGAGGAAAAATCCGGAGTCGAGGCCGTGGCTGACACCGCAATAGTCCCGCACCATCTCTTGGATCAGCCGATTCTCCTCGACTGTGATCCGGACCCGTGCCTCGTGCCCCGAACGCAGTAGTGGCCGCCTTGTCACGACGATGCGCTGTCCCTCTCGATCGATACTTGCGTGGCCTCGACAGCGGCCGAAAGCGCTTGTTTCACCAAGTGGTCAGCCTCCAGCTCCCGGACCCGCTGTAGAGGAACCAAGGCGGTGTGGTCGGCTCGCTGTGCGAGACTCTGCGCGGCCGCCCTCCGCACGTCCCATCGAGAGTGGGAAAGCAGTCCAATCAAAGCCGCCGTGGCGCGATGAACCGCATAGTGACCGAGAGCCCGCGCCGCGGCTTTCACAACCTCGTCGTCCTCGGCGCCGCACAGACTCATCAGCAAAGAAAGGTCTTCCTCTCGACCAGAGCAAGCGAGGCCCGTCACTGCGTACGCGACCACGCTCGGCGACGCGTCCTCCATGACGATTTCACGCATGCGCGGCAGCGAGACGGAGTTGTCGATGGCCACGAGTGCCTGTACCGCGGCCGTTCGCACCTGCGGATTCTCGTCTCGAGTCGCGGAGAGCAGCGCGGCGCAACCCTCCACAGCGTCGAGGGAGCCGAGACTACGGCAAGCGGCGGCCCGAACACGCGCATCTTCATCGGCCAAAGCGACACGCAGCACCGCAGCGCCTTCCAGTGTCCCATGCAACGACCCCAGACCTTGTGCGGCAGCGAGTCGGACCTCCGCATCGGTACTGCTCATCAGCGCAACTAACGAGGGGATGTACGCGCGTAGCTGAAGTTGGCGTACCACGCGGCAAAGGTTCGACGCGAAGGGACCCGCATCTGGCCAGCGCCGACTCAGCGCGCTATCCAGTTTCGCCAACGCTTCGCCCCCCCCCCGACAGGCCACGTCGATCATCGCACCGGCGGCCCGCTCTCCCACCACCCCGGTGTCCCCGCAGCGGCGAAACAGCGGAAGAATGCAGTGGCTGTCCCCGAAACAGCGAACGGCATCGATCGCGGCGAGAGCAACCGCTTCGTCGCCGTCCTCAACATACGCCGTCACGTGGCGCCGCAACTCCGCGTCGACAATCTCGGGGTCCACCGCCGCAGCCATGAGCAGGACCGACTCTATCGCAGACGGTTCCGCCCTCGCTAGCAGTTCGACGAGTCGCACACTGGCCGACTTTCCGAGGCGCTGCACGAGTTCCGACACCCGCTCCGCAACCCAAGGCTCAAACATGCGTGGCACCAGCAAGACCAGCGCCTGCGGATCGCCAACCTGTGACGCGAGTGCAACTGCTGCCCTTGCGACACTTTCGTCACGATGACCGAACATGCCCCGCACCTGCGTGCGCGCCTCGGGAGACAAGCTAGCCGTTGCCGTGGGCTGCGACGGATCGTCAGCCCACGCGGCAAGATCACCCAGGAGTGCACTCGTGGCCAAGACGGCCTCGCTTCGAACGGCCGCCAGGGCATGGGTGAGCAGGTCCGCCAACACCGGAAGTGCTTCCTTGGATGCAGTGGCGCCCAGCAGCCGGACCGCGCAACGACAGGTCAGCGGATCGCCGGTAAGGGGCAAGACGCGCGCAACCGGCAGGCGAGCTCGAGAAAGACATAGCCCATCTAGAATGAACAAGCGCAGGACCTCCGACGAGCGGTCGAGCATGCCCCCGAGCACCTTGATCGCAGCAGCGCCCCCAATACTACCCAGAGCCGTCGCCGCGGCCGCACGCTCGTTCGCATTCCCGCACCGGTCTTCGAGCAGCACGCGGAGAAACCCCACCTCAGCCTCGCCTCCCACCGATCCGAGCAAGTCGACCAACGCCCGGCGCCCCGTCTCGTGGCTCGCTGCCAGACACGCACGGATCGTCGGGAGTGCCGCCGGCCCGATGGCAGCCAGCGCCTCGTGGGCGGCCGCCCGTGCGTCGGCGGACGCCGGATCGGTGACCCCTGCTACAAGCCCGACGATGATCGCGTCTATCGTATCCGACGTATCCGACGTATCCGACGTATCCGACGTATCCGACGTATCCGACGTATCCGTCGCTCCCGTCGCCACGCCCTCTGCGCAAAGTCTTGCAACGCCCTCGACGAGTTCTTCCACGGCGCGTTTGCGACGGGTCCACTGCGGGGACTCGAATTGATCCATCAGCGCCTGGAAACCGGGAGCAATCCTGTGCGCACCCTCGGATTCCGTCGACAGCTCGGGCTCAGGCATCATCGTGATCCACAGCGAGATCCGTCGCATCGCCGTCGAGTGGACCCACGAGCGCTTGTAGATTCAGCACAAATACGACGTGGTCGTCGACCTTGCACACGCCGCTGAACGTTCCCCCCTCGGGACCGCCTTTGTGGGCCAATGCGGGTGCTGGACGCAGCGATGCTTCCGGCACCCGCAACTCGCCCAGCACACGATCGACGCGGAGACCCAGTATCCTGCCGTGAATGCCGACAATGATCAGTCTGTTCGCCCCAGCGGACTCGACGTCCACCTCCACCCCGAAGCGAACGCGCAGATCCATGATCGGCAAGATCACCCCGCGTAGCTCGATCACGCCCTCGACAGCGGGAGGCGCGTGCGGGATCGGGTGCACCCGATGGGGCTTCGCCTGGATCACCTCCTTGATCTGCATGATGTCGATGCCGTACACGCCCGCACCGACCCAAAAACCAGCGAGTTTCAGGATACCGCCTGCCTCGATCGGGTCTTCTTCGCTCCAAACCGATGCGTATTTCTCCCCCTCGCGCGCGTGATTTTTCATGGCAGATGCCGATCCCCTGGCCGACCCGACGCGTAGCTAGGCGAAATAAAATCTCTCTGGGTGAGTAGCGTCGTGAGATCCAAAATGATCATGATCTTCGAGCCGTAGCGTCCGAGCGCGTTGATACACTCGGCACGGGTACTGCCGATCCCCTGCGGCGCTTGTTCGAGCCCGGCGACGGAGAGCTCATGCACTTCGAGCACGCGCTCGACCAGCAGACCGTAAGGTTCGTCCTCAAGGCGGACAATCAGCATCCGCGCGGATCGCTCGCGCTTGCACGGGCCCAATCCCAATCGGACGGATAAATCGATCACAGGAAGCACCATGCCGCGTACGTTCCCGATGCCGAGCACGAAGTCGGCGGATCGTGGAACCGGAGTGATCGTGAACAGCTTCGTGATCTCGATAATGCTCCTGATCTCCAGCGCATAGACTTCGTCGCGCACATCAAATGCCACGTAGCGCTCTAGGTTGCGGACGACACTGCGCTGGTACCCATGCTCGTACTCGTCCTCGGTCGCCGGGCGTTGGCCGCCGGCCTCCAGTGCGGACCACAGGCTAGTTGCAGGCGTGCGCATTTCTACCCCGTTCCTCCCGCCCGGCACGCGGTGATTTCAACGCCTCGGCGACGATCGAGCCCACATCCAACAAGAGCACGGTCCGATTCGCATCCAGCTCCGTTGCCCCAGCGATGCCTGGCATCTGGCGCAGGGCGGAGCCCAACGGTTTGATGACGACGTCCTGCTGACCTAGAAGATCGTCCACGACTAGACCGATTCGATGCTGCGCCAAACCCACCACCACCACATAGACGTAGTCCTGCGCGCGGGGCTGGGCACGATCGAGTTCAAAGAACTCGGCCAGATCGACGAGAGGAAGCGTACGGCCGCGCAACGAGACTACCGCGTGACCTTCTACGGTGGACACGTCCCGGTCCTGCACCATGATGGATTCGAGCACGGAGTTGAGCGGCACACAAAAGGTCTGGTCCGCTGTCTGGATCACCAACGCCTGAATGATCGCCAACGTAACAGGCAATGTAATACTAAACTGGGTACCCTTGCCCGGCACGCTTTGGATCTCGATCATCCCGCTGATTCGTGCGATATTCGTTTTGACCACGTCCATGCCGACACCTCGTCCACTGACCGAGGTCGCCTCATCTCGCGTCGAGAATCCTGGAGTGAAAATCAGGTTCATCGCCTGATCTCGGGAGAGGTCCTGACCTGCTTCCGCCGAGATGGTGCCCTTCCGGATCGCAGCATCCCGAATGTTCCGCCAATCCATTCCGTGACCGTCGTCCTCAAGTTCGATCACGACTCGATTGCCCTTCTGGTAGGCAATTAGCTCAATCGTGCCGCGAGAGGGCTTCCCCAGCGACACACGTTCATCAGGGGTCTCGATCCCGTGATCGATCGCGTTGCGGACCATGTGCATCAGCGGATCGCTGAGCTCCTCGACGATACGTTTATCCAACTCGGTGTCAGCCCCCGTGATTGAGAGCTGTACGTCCTTTCCCGAATCGCGGCTGATCTTGCGCACAATCCGCGCGAGTTTATCGAAGACCTGCCCGAGAGGAACCATGCGCACCTCCAAGATAGCCTGTTGCAAGAGTGTCAGCTTCCGGTTCATGATCCGCAGCTGATCTCTGAAGTCACGAGCGACTTCAAGATGTTCGTCACCTTGCTGAAATTTCGTAAGTAGGCCGTCAAGATTCGCCTCCACGAGCGCGAGCTCGCCTACGAGATTCATCAGCAAGTCGAGTCGACGCAGGTCCACCCGAACCGTTTGACTCAGGCTCCGCAGACTCAGTTCGGGGGCAAGTGCCGGTGCCATCGCATCGGCAGACGCCACTGCATTCGAGGTTGCTCCTTGAGCTATTCCCGCTCCCAAATCCACCGCCTGCGCCCTCGACCCCGCGGCAAGGACGGGCCCGAGGGGGGACGCAGGAGACGACGGCAGGTGTAGGTGGGGGACCTCCGCCCCCGCCTGCCCGACAGCGGGGGCCTCGACAGCAATATCGGTGCCCGTCGCGTTCGTACGCGTGGATGCCGACGCAACGGGCACCGCGGCCCGGAGCAACCGCAGTTCCACCCCTTGATCCACGAGCACGGCCGCGAACTCAGCTTCGCTGCGTTCCGATCCGACCAGGATATCCATCTCGATCTTATCGTCCGACGTGCCATCGGAGCTCGGCAAGTAGGTGATGACCTCGCCGCACTCCTGTAACTTCGTCTTGAGGGCTTCAAGCCCCACATCGATGACCATCAGGTCAAATCGTGCGCGCACGCACAACACGGCTCGCCCCCGCCGTACGTTCTCCTGCAGCCGATGCTCCTCGTACTCGGTCAGCACACCGACCATGCTCTCGTCGAGCCAATCGAGAGCCGGCGCCGGCTCGTGGTTCGCGCCCTCCGAGACCACTACGATTGCCTCAAGCCGCGCAACAAGTGTGCCCATTTCCAAACCATCGGTTCGAGCGTCACTGGCCGCGATGAGCAGCTGGCCGAACGCTTCCACGCATTCGAAGCAGACGTCGAGCACGTCCTGATCAAGCTCACGCCTGCCCAGCCGGAGTGCGTCGAGGCAGCTTTCGAGTGAGTCGCTGAGTTCGACTATCTCCTTGCGACCCGTGAGTGCGGCCAGCCCCTTGAGGGTATGGACCTCGCGAAACGCCGCGTTCAGGGCCTCCGGATCGAGATCTTCCGCCCGCCTCAGCTGTGCCTCCAAGGCGAGCAATTGGCGTGAGAACGCCTCGACAATGTCCTGCGCCTCCGAAACGAACTCCGACACGCCCGTCACCGGCCGCCTCCCGGACCATCCCCGAGCTCTCGCGTCACGGCAAGCAACTCATCAGCTGTGAAAGGCTTGGCCAAGAACCGTGTCACCCCGGAGGTGCGAGCGCGCGACTGATCCGAAACGGAGGCATCCGTGCTGATGGCGACGATCGGGGTTTCTGCGTGCCGCTTCGTCTGCCGTACGAAGCGGGCGAGTTCGATCCCGCTGACATCGGGCATATTGATGTCGGTGATGATCAGGTCGTAGTTAGCTCGTGGAAGCGCACGAAGCGCATCAAATCCGTTGCTGACCTCATCGACGATGTAGCCACCATGCCGCTCGAGGATCGCGGTCACGTAGTCGCGCATCGCTCTCGAATCGTCGACAAGCAGGACGAGGATCGACATGAACAGACCGAGTATAGGGTTGTCCGTCGGAAAAGCCCGACGGTGGGTCAGCACGGGTCGGTTCGTCCTCGGAACGGTCAGTCCTCGGCGCGACGCGGCGGCCCGTTCAGCAACCGGAAAAACCGTGGGACCCACTCTCCGGGCACGAGGATCGAGCAGGGCCAGCTCGTCATGAAAGCGCCCCTCCCCGTCGGCCTCGCACCCCCGACCGTAGCAACGGCGGCATCGAACGGTCGGCGGCAGGCCAAATGCTGCCCCAATGCGAGGCCGAACGACTCACAGAGTTCGCGCGACACCATTGCAGAGGGCACCGCCACGACCACACTTTCGGCCTCTAGGCCATTACCTAGATCCACAACTTGCGCGCCCGCTGCCTGGGCATGCTCCCGATCAAGCCGACCGCTGTGCCCCATGCCGAGCAGCACGAGTCGTCGAAACGGGACGGAAGCGAAGCCACAGGTGAGCACTTGCTCGCCCGCTCGCGCCGTACAGAGTCCGCGCCGCAGGATCTGGCTGAGCTTCCCGCATAGGCGCCAGTCGAGGTAGCCCGCCATGCCCAAGAGCGGCCGCTCATCCATGAAGACCGGAACCACGACGACGTCGGTCGTCGTCCTAGCCCCTGCTGTCTCAGCCCCGGCCGTCCCAGTCCCAGCCGTCCCAGTCGATGTGCTGTCGTCCGCGTCGCAACCACCGAGGAGATCGCGGCCCAAGGCACGGACACGAAGACGACTACGTCGCGTCCGATCAGGTTCCCCCATGGTCGACCGCCTTGCGCAAGTCCCTCGCAAGGCTCTCGACCACGCCGTTTACGAACGGACCGGAGCGCTCGCTGCCGTAACGCGTGCCCAGCCGAACGGCCTCTGCGAGCACGACTCCGCGCGGGGTCGTGAGCTCTCGCTCCAGCTCGCCCGCCGCGAGCCGCAACACATTCCGATCGACACGACCCATCCGGGACAGCCGCCACGTACGGGACACGCCCTCGATCGAAGCATCGACGTGCGTCCAATGGGTGATCACATGGTCGACAAGGCGCTGCGCGTACGCGCGAACCTTTTTTTTCCGACTCAGCTTCCCGAGATCGCTCGTATCCGCCTCGTCGGCCGCGTGCGCCAGGATCAAACGCACGGCTTGCGCGTGCTCATCTGGCGGATACGACTCCAAATGGCACAGGATCAGCAACGCCAGCTCGCGAGAGCGTGCGCGATCCGACTGGGGCTCCGTGGGAGGGGTTGCGTGCACCGGTCACTTCCGCTGTCGAGGACGTTTCGCGCCCGCCAAGTCACCCATCGCACGATACAGTCGGGCCTGTTCGATGGCAGCACTCGCCGCCTCGGAACCCTTGTTGCCGTGCTTCGTACCCGCGCGTTCCACCGCTTGCTCGATGCTGTCGGTGGTCAGCACACCGAACACCACCGGCGTCCCGGTCTGAATGCCGATCTGCGACAGGCCTTTCGACACTTCCGCCGCGATCAGCTCGAAATGCAGGGTACTACCGCGTATCAGGCACCCCAAGGCGACGAGTGCATCGTACCCTCCTACGCCCAGAACTTTACTCGCCACCATCGGCAGTTCCCAAGCGCCAGGCGTGCGGAACACGTCCACATCGCTGGTGGCCGCGCCCGACCGCATCAACGTGTCCACCGTTCCCTCAAGCAACCGTTCGGTGATGAACGCATTAAAACGGCTGACGGCGATTGCGAACCGGAGACCCGACGCATCGAGCGACCCTTCCACCACGCGGAGCTCCGAGAGCGTTGTCATAGGAGCGGGCATACATTGCCCGCCCCTCACAGATCAAGTCGATATCGAGCGTACCCGCGGCCCCTTCGCCGCGGAAGATGGAGATCAGGAGCTCGAGTCGGCTGAACCGCCGGTCGTAGCCCCTAGCTTCGCGCCCAGCACGTCTCCCAACGTCGCCCCGGCATCGCTGACATCGGCGAAGCCTTGTGCATCGGCCAAATCGGCCTGACGACGCGCGCTCTTGATCGACAGGCCGATCTTGCGCTCGCCGGGATCGAGCTGGATCACCTCGGCCTTGACGGTCTGTCCCGGCTCAAGCACGGCCCGCGGGTCCTCGATGCGGTCCTCGCTGATCTCGCTGATATGGATCAGCCCCTCGACCCCGGGTACGATCTCGGCGAATGCACCGAAATCTGTCAGTTTCAGGATCTTAACGTCAGTGATCTTGCCAATCGGGCACTCATAGGGAATGCGATCCCACGGATCGGTCGCAAGCTGTTTGATGCCCAGACTGATCTTGGGTTTCTCGCCGGTGTTGTCGATATTGAGCACCGACGCTTGGACGGGATCGCCTTTTTTGTAGATCTCGGACGGGTGCCGAACACGCTGGGTCCACGAGAGATCCGTGATGTGCACGAGGCCATCGATACCCGGCTCGAGCTCCACGAAAACACCGAAGTCGGCGATGTTGCGTACCACACCCTCGACCAAGGTGCCGGGTGGATATTTCTCCATCACCTTCTCGTAGGGGTTCTCCTCGAGCTGTTTCATCCCCAGCGAAATGCGATTTTGCGACACATCGATGTCGAGCACCACAGCCTTGGCGTCGTCGCCGATGGCGAGTACTTGCTTTGGATTTTTGATCTGGCGCGTCCAGGACATCTCCGAAACGTGCACCAGACCCTCGATACCCTCTTCGAGCTCCACGAAGGCGCCGTAGTCTTTGAGGCTCACGACCTTACCCTGCACGACCGTGCCTGGGATGTACTTGCCCTCAGCGTTAACCCAAGGATCGGCGGTGATCTGCTTGAGTCCGAGGCTCACCCGTTCGCTCTCGCTGTTGAACTTTAGGACCTTCACCTGCACCTTGTCACCCACCTGAAACAGCTCAGACGGGTGATTGATTCGCCCCCAAGACATGTCGGTGATATGCAGCAGGCCGTCGATGCCACCGAGGTCAATGAACGCGCCGTAGTCGGTGAGGTTTTTCACAACACCCTCGACCAGCTGATCCTCCTCAAGTCGGTTGAGCGTGTCGGTCTTCAGCGTCGCGCGTTCGGCTTCGAGGAGCACACGGCGACTCAGCACGATGTTCCCACGCTTCTTGTTGAACTTGATAATCTTGAAGTCGAACGTCTGGCCGAGAAAGCTATCGAGATTGCGAACGGGACGCAGGTCGACCTGGCTACCGGGGAGGAATGCCTTCACACCGCCTTGGAGCAACACCGAGAGGCCGCCTTTGACCCGCGCTTGGATGGCCCCGCTCACGAGGCCTTCAGCCTCCATCGCGGCCTGGATATCGTCCCACACCTTGCGCTTGCGAGCCTTGTCCTTCGACAACACCACAAGGCCGTTTTGGTCCTCTTGGGATTCCAAGAGGACCTCGATGGTGTCGCCCACATTGACGGTGGTCACACCATCTTCGTCCACAAATTCGCGGACGGGGACGCGACCTTCGGCCTTGAGGCCCACGTCGACCACGGCATAGTCGCCGATCACGTCGACCACCGTGCCTTGCACGATGGTCCCTTCCTTGAGTATCGGCGCAGCGGAATAGGTCTGCTCGAGAAGTTCGGCGAAGTTCTCGTCACCTGTATCCGCAACGTTCGTCGGTTCTGCTGTCATCATGTTGGAGGTGGAGTTCCTTTATTTTTGTCCCTGACACAGAGCACGCGAGATGCGACCTTAGGATGGCGCTCGCCCGCCCCGCATTGTCAGAGCGGGGGGAACGTAGAGCGTTTGCCCACCAGCGTCAAGCGCGGAAACGGTGTCGTGCCGTTACTTGGCGGTTGCCTTGCCGTTGTTACCTTGCCGTTGGGGCACACGGTCAGCGCGGATGTTTCTCGATCACCCGAACGATCCGCGCCACCACCTCGTCTTCTGGCCACGCGCTCGAGTCGATGACCTCGGCATCCGAGGCCTTCGCCAGGGGGGCCGCGGTGCGACGGAGATCGCGCTCATCCCGTTTCAGCATGTCTGCAGCCACGTCCGCGAGGGTTGGCGCCCGCTGGGGATCGACGCCGACCATCTCGAGGTGACGACGTTGGGCCCGAGTTCTCCCATCGGCCGTGAGGAAGAACTTGTAGGTGGCACCAGGGAACACGACCGTCCCCATGTCCCGTCCCTCGGCCACGCATCCCCGCCCGCTCTGGCGTCCCAAACGGCGCTGTAGCTCCAGCAGCTCGCGTCGTACCTCGCGGTGAACGGACACTTGGGACGCACCCTCGGATATCGTCGATGCACGGATCGCGTCGGTGACATCCTCGTCCGCGAGCCACACTTGCTGAGGCGCAGCGACGGGACCGGCCGTGAATCGCAGGGGCATTTCGCGTGCAAGCACGGCCAACCCGGCCTCGTCACCCCAGCCCACCGCGTGCCGCTTCGCATGCAATGCGAGCGCACGGTAGATCGCCCCGGTGTCCAGCAAGGCCATGCCGAAGTGGGCGGCAACCCTGCGCGCCACGGTGGTCTTGCCGGCACCTGCGGGGCCGTCGATCACGACCAGACACGGCGCACCGCCCTCTCGAGGTGTGTTCATCGGGCGCATCATAGCGAAAGGTGACGCGACCAGGTGGTGTTTGCGTCCGCGCTCCCCCTCACCACCGCTGCGACCCGCTTGCCGTCCCGCGCCCGTTGGGGCACTGTCGGCCCCAACGATGCGCGAAACGGCCCTCCCCGCCCGACCTGTGCGATTGGCCGTGGCGCTCGGGCTCTCCACCTGCTTGGCCGCCCCCGCTTGCGTGACGGTGCCCCCCACCCAGCGCGGCCTCCTCGTCGCACCGGAGATGGATCCTGGAACCACGCGGCTGGAGGGGACCTTCCATAGCCACGTCGAGAGCGCCCGAGAAGGTGCCTTCGGCGGACACGGTAGCCAGGGCGGTGGATGCGGCTGCGGCTGACTTGGGCGGGAGCGCGGCTCGTCGCGGCCCTCACCCTCCCCACGGTCGTGAGTACACCGACGCGGGTCCTCGGCGATGATCGCGTGATCGTGCGCGGCAACTACTACCGGGAGGCCTCGACGCGCGTGCTCCAGCCCATGGTTTCGTTCTCGAAACAGCTGCCCGACGAGCGGGTAGAAGTGGGGCTCGACTATCTCCTCGACGCCATCTCCTCCGCCTCCATCGCTTCGGGATCGGCCGTGCTCGGTGGTGACCAGGTGTTCACAGAGATGCGACACGAGGCCACCGCAAAAGTGTCCTCTCGCCTCGGGCCCTGGGCGTGGGGCACGCATCTGCGTTACTCCACCGAAACCGACTACACGGCACGCAGCGCAGGCATCTCGCTCGCGCGCGACCTCCTCCGTCGTACGCTCACTTTCTCGGGCCGCTACGCCTACGGCCTCGACCGCGTGTACCGAATCACGGACGCCCTCGCCACATCGGCGCCGTGGCGGTCGTTCGTCGTCCAATCCGACGGCACCACCCGACCGGGGCCGACGAATCTCCTCCAATCCCACTACGTCGGTTTCAGCGCCTCTCACGTCGTCACCCCTCGGCTCTGGGGCGCAACCACGCTCGAGCTGGCCCGACTCCAGGGGCCACAGGACAACCCCTATCGCACCGTGGGCAACGGGCTCGCGGAAGTGCACCCGTGGCGACGTCGACGTGTGGCACCTTCCGCCTCCCTGCGCTGGGCCATCCCGCGGACACCGCTGACTGCGGAACAGCACTACCGTTACTACTCCGACGACTGGGACGTGTCGGCCCACATGACGGACACCCGTCTCTACCTTCGGCTCCCCAGGCACCTGCGCACGCGTGGGCGCTACCGTTTCTACACGCAAACGGGCGCATCGTTCGCCCGCGGCGACAGCATCTATCTACCCACCGAAGTCCACCGCACAAGTGACCCGAAACTGAGCGCCTTCCTCTCCCATACGGCGGGGATTGAGCTAACCTACGAGTTCGATGGCTTGGCTCGCGTGGAAGCATTCCGCTGGCTCGACGGAGCGTGGATCCAAGCGACGTACAACCACGTGTTTCAGACCAACCGCTACGGCAATGCGCGGCTGGGGAGCTTGGCGTTCTCGGTCGCGTATTAACCCTCGCGCGGAACGGCCGCATCACGGACGCCCTCGCTTCCTGGCGGCGTGGCTATGCGCCACGGGATCCGTCGTAGCTGTGGCCTGCTCCGCCCCCGATGCGCGGCAGCTCGGAGTCCCTGTGCTTGGGGCCCTCAACGCCGATCTGATCGACGACAACGTCATACGCATGATCGCCCGCCGAGACGACCTATCGCAAGCGGCAGCGCGCGAACGAGCCGAAGACATCGTACGTCTGGCTCGGATGCGGCGCAGGGTACTTACCGCGAGGAGCACCGGCGACCGGGCCGTCGGCGGCTTGGATCGGGTGAGAGCAGTGCATCTGACACGAGCTGCGCTGGCCCGGCTGTGGTTGACCGACGTGTTTGAACCATCCCACCTCGGCGAGCACATGCCGGCTCAGCGAGTCGCCGCCAACCTCGAACGACCGGTCTACTTCCACGAGCGATTGCACGTCCTTTGCAACCTCATCGTCGTCCCTTCGAAGCAGGACGCGAAGGGTAGACACGTCGAAGCCCCCGACGCCCCGCGGTGGCACGCCCAGGCCAAGCGGTTTCTCGAACCCATAGCGAGGCGGATCCAACGACACCTGCCCGACCCCAGCGTCGAGCGTGACTGCGGCGTGTTGCAACAACTCGTTCAACTCGAGGATCGCCAGTCCGACGACGGGCAACTGACGCTCAGGCTCGAAACCGGCCTGATGTCGGTCTGCCGCGAGGACCTGTGGGATCCCCGTTTCGTGGCGGCGTTGTGCGACCCAGCGCAGGGGCCGGGGTGGTTCGGTCCCTTCTCCACGGGCTTCGGGGTGCACCTCGTAGCCGTCCTCGCCATCAAGCCCGAGAACCGACCCGACAAGCAGGAGCGTGAAGCGTTCCTGCGTGCAACCCTCCTCGACGACTGGCGCGCGCAGGCGCTCCAGCACGAACTCGACGCACTGCGGCGCACTACGGTCCATATCCTCAGCGTGACTGCCTCGGCACACGGAGACGTTGACTAGCCGATGGAACGTTCGGGCGAGAAGCGCGGCATCTCGTACGGCGTCAGCGAGTTCGGACAATTGCTCGGCCGGCTGGTGGAACGGGTGCCGGGGGCGGAAGCGGCGGTCCTCTCCGATCGTCGCGGCGACGCCATCGACTTCGCGCATCTCCCCAACCGCACCCGCGCGATCGATGTGCAGATCGCTGGCGCGCAGGTCGGCCAGGCCATGAGCAGGCTGCGAATCGCTTCGATTCTGCACGGCCTCGGCCAACCCGTCGTCTTGATCGAGTGCGCCCACGCGAAACTGGTGGCAGCCCCTCTCGACAACGAGTTTTTGCTCACGCTCGCCCTTTCGGAGCACGCGAGCCTCGCCCGTGCCCTCGTAGAGGTCCGCGACCTCCGGCCGAGTTTGCGCAATCTGTTGTCGTGTGACCTCTAACGGGGCTCGCTGGAACGAGCCCATGCGGTGTCGGGCGCAAGCGCAACCGGGAAACCCGCAAACCGCTCCGACCGCCTCCGTCCCTGCGGCGCCAGCGTCGAGCACGCCCTCCGCGCTTCCCAGGCGGCAACGCTTGACCGCGCGAACATGGCCGCTAGACTCTACGCCACGCTCGGCGCCCTGCGCGGACCCCAACGGAGCATCCCTAGATGGCCACCTACATCACCGACGAGTGCATCAACTGCGGCGCCTGCGAGCCGGAGTGTCCCAACGAAGCCATCTCCGAAGGAGATGAAATCTACCTCATCGACCCCAAGCTCTGCACCGAATGCGTCGGCTTCCACAGCCTTGAGGCCTGCCAAGCAGTGTGTCCGGTGGAATGCTGCCTACCCGACCCGAACCTAGAGGAAACCGAGGAGGTCCTCTTGGCCCGGGCAAAGGAGCTGCATCCCACCAAGGATTTTCCCGCGAACTTTGAGAGTCGCTTCAAGAAGAGCGAGGACTGATCACACCGCTGCGGCTGCGGCCGCCCTCGACCCTCGACCCTCGACCCTCGACCCTCGACAACAGCGGTGCGGACCCGACCTCCCGTGCCGTTTTTTTGTGGTTTCGACCGGCTAGAAACGATCAGGACGTGCAGTGGCCCTCTTCGCGACGACGCCTAGCAGCGACCGGGCTCTCCATCGGCATGGGAGCTGCCCTCCTCGCGGCAGCGTGGGGTCACGTCGACCTCGTGCCACAAAGCTTGAACATCGCGTGGTGGGGCCCCCTGGTCTACGGTGGCATCGTGGCCGGATACCACTGGCTACGCGCACTGCGGTGGTATTTTCTTCTGCGCCCTTTTAGCGAAATCAGGCGCGCGGAGGCCTCGGCGGTCGCGTACGTGGGTTTCTTGTGGATCACCTTGCTGCCGCTACGTCTCGGCGAAGCGATACGCCCCACTCTTCTCATGAAGTATCACGACGTGGGCCTGGGACGTGCCGCAGGTACGATTGTGGTCGAACGGGTCGTCGACGCGGTGATCATCTGCGCGCTTTTTCTCTCCGCCAACCTGTACAAGCCGTGGCGCCCAGGATCGGATACCGAGCCCCTCGAGCAACTTATCTCCGGCACCAACCTCCTCGCAGGCGCGCTCCTACTGGCTGTGGCGGTCATCGTCGCGCTCGCGCTGCGCCCCGGTCTTTTTGGCCGTCTTGTGGCGATTCCCTTCGGTGCCAAGCTCGGGCACCTCGGACGAGAGCTGGCCGAGGGCATGGCGAGTCTCGCTACACCACGGTGGCTCGCAGCCTTCGTACTGACCACCTTGGCCTACTGGGGCCTCAACGCCCTCGGGATCTGGTTCCTCGCCCATGCCTGCGGCCTTCAGCTGAGCTTGGCCCAGTCTGCCGTGTTGATGGCGCTCCTCGGACTGATGCTACTTTTGCCTTCCGCCCCCGCCCAAGCGGGCCCATTTCAGCTGGGCATCGTCTTTGGCCTGAAGCTATTCGTCACGCACGAAGAGCTCGCCACAGCCGGAAGCGTCTTCGTGTTTCTTTGCTACTTCTGCCAGCTCACCGTCACAACCCTGTATGGGCTCTACGGCCACGCTCGACTCCGCTTTCGCTGGGGCTGGCCATCCTCAACTGGGGATTGAGCGGGCTGGACCCGACACCTACCAGACACGGAGCGAGAGACCCCCCATCGCCTTGCCGGCCACGCCTCCCCGGGCCACATGCCACAATGGCATTTTCTCCCCGTCGGCGCGATCGTAGGCAAAGTAGTCGCCATAAAACAGCGAGACTTGAGCTTCGCCCGCGACCCAAGCTTCGACTCTCGCAGCGAGGGCCACACGAAGTCCGGTTCCCGCACCTATCGTACCCCACGCTTGCCAGGGTCGCGCGAGATCGACTAGCTGTGCGATCTGGTCTCCCCCCGGCCACGCACGGCACCCGCTTCCAGCACCGCGTAGAAGGGCAGCGACCACGTGCCCCAGCGGATCTCGGGCCCGGCGCGGAGGGAGCCCGACAGCAACTCCACCCGACCCGATCTCGATCCGTTGTCGACTCGAGCCGGGGTCAAGTAGCTCCCGTCCAACTGCACGAACGTCGTGCGCCCGTGCAGTGCCGCCCCTAGACCGACGAGGGGCGCGAACGTCAGGGCATCAAGAAATCCTAGTCCACCATAAGGTCGCACCCACAACGTCGATTTCGGATGCCGCCTCGATGCTTCGGTGGCTCGTCCCGCCTGCGGTCTGGAGCTCAAGTTCGAGTCGCCAGGCCCCATCCGCGGTACGCCGGACGACAGCCCGCGTCTGCACATCTGGCATGGTACGGCGGCGAGACGCGAGCAGTTCCGCGAGCCTGCGGGCCACAAAACGAGCATCGGGACAGCTCGCTGGCGCGTCCCAAGAAATGGATGGCTCCGCGGGGGCGGCGGACAGCGGTATCCACAGTGCGGTCCGAAGCATCCGGCGCCGTTGGTAGCAGTAGGTGTCGCCCCGGGCAAGCCGCAGCGAGGACCCTCGGGGAGACCGCGGCGTTCGACCGCAGCACGCTGCCGCGACACCGCTCCCCGCAGCGGGTCAGAATCTCGACCCGAGCATGAACACTTCCGCACCACCCGGCCCCACGCCCAACACGTCGTCGCGTCCGTCCTCGTTGTAGTCACCGACAACGGGAAGCGACCCGTGACAGCTCGTGATGGCGAGGCGCTGCAAGCGAAACGTGCCGTCGGAGGTGCCCGTCAACGCCGCGATGCTGCACTCGCCGTTGTCATCGAGCACACGCGTAACAAGGTCACCCCACGCGTCGCCGCCGTCAAACTCCGCAGGAGCGAGGGGCCACATCCTCTCGATGTGGAGTGCTGTACGAGTCGGCGACGAGAAGGTGGCCCCTTCGCTGATCGCCAACTCAACGTAGGGCGAGGTTGCCGGGTCTTCTCCGTCGCCGTACACGACGATGTCGACCAGACCATCGCCATTGACATCGACCGCGAGCACCCCCGATGGCGCTCGCTCGAGCGTCATCAACAGCGTCGACTGCACGTAAGCGTCGGCGGCGCGACGCAAAAAGACTTCGTTGTCCGGGCCGGAGAGAAGAAGATCGTGACGGTGATCGTCGTCGAAGTGCCCCCACCCGCCGTGCCGACCGGCCACGTCGGGGAGCACCTCAAGGCGATACACGGTGTCGGACATGATCCTGAAGATCGTGTACGCCCCTGCGGTCGGGCCGAATGCACAAAGATCCTCGTGTCCATCCCCATCGGTCTCGCACCGCGACATGGACAGACGCGGGTCCCCCTTTTCGTCGGAGAGCAAGTAGCGAGACCAGGTCGGATCATCTAGCGGCGACGACCGCGATTGATCGAGAAGCAGCATCGGGCGCGCAGAGGCAGAGCGTTCGATGGCGCCCAGGAGGATCTCATCAGGCCCCTCGCCGTCGACGTCGGCGGCCACGATCACCACAGGGTCCAAGGATGACGGTATCGGTTGATACCTCTGCCCGGAGGGTTCCAGTCGCCCGGCCCCATCACCTAGGTACGACCGCATCTCCCAATGACCAGACCCAAGCCTATTATCGTGAAGCACCGCGAGATCTAAGAAACCGTCCGTGTTGACATCAGCTGGGACCATTCGGTCGGCGCGCACCTCCAATTCGATGGTGTCGAACTCCAGGTCAACCTCGCCGGCCTCGTCGTCGTCCTCATCATCTGCCGCCTCACTGGCTGAATCCTCGCTGGCGGAATTGTCATCATCGTTCCCCTCATCATGGTCACTGTCGTCATCACTGTCACTGTCGTCATCACTGTCATCACTGTCATCACTGTCATCACTGTCATCACTGTCATCACTGTCATCACTGTCATCACTGTCATCACTGTCATCACTGTCATCACTGTCATCACTGTCATCA